>NZ_JAQSEA010000082.1 GCF_029946185.1 Prosthecobacter sp. | reverse complement strand
TGCTCCATGCAGGCGCGGTAGTCGGTGAAGACCTGGGCGTCGGTGAGGCTGAAGTTCCGCTGGGCGTCCACCAGGCGTGCGGGCTGCTCATCGCAGATACCCACGATCTCGGCGTTCGGGTGCTCGGAGGCCTGACGCAGCAGGTCGCCCATGTGGAAGTGATCGAAGTTGATGCCGGCGATGCGCCATTTTTTGCTCATAGAGCCTGCATCGAAGCCGAAGCACCCGGCGCTGACAATGATATATTTAAGGATTGCCCAATGCCGCTGCGGCTTGGTATCCTGCCAGAGAAATTCCTGAGCCCACCTGCCCCCAAGACTCCTGCATGAATCCCAAGCGCACCATTGTCATCCTCCTGACCGCCTTCGCGGCGATCTGGATCACCGATCTGTTGATCCACCAACTGGCCATGAAGACGGCCTACATGAAAATTGCCGGTCTGTGGCGCACGCCAGATGGCATGAGAGCGCTGATCAAATGGATCATGGTGGGGCAGTTCATGGCCGCCGGAGGTCTCACCGTCATCTGGATCAACCGCTGTGCGCCGAACACCACGACGCTGAAATCCGCCGTTCGCTTCGGCTTTTTTGTGGGCCTGATCGCCACGTCCTACGCGCCGATGTTCTACGCCGTGCTGCCGATCCCCGGCCTGATCTGCCTGCAATGGGCTCTCTATGGCATCCTGCAGAGCATTGTGGTGACGGTAGTGGTCTATCTGACCACTTACAAACTCTCCCAAGAAGGCTAGCGCCCACGGTTTAAACTTGGGAGATGCCCGCCAACAAAATCCGCGACACGCCCGGCCGGCTGCTGCTCGGCTGGGCGCTGCTGCTCTCGTCCCTCGTCCTGCTCTCCTGGCGCATCCACCTGCACCCGGCGGACTACGAGTGGACCGAGTACCCCACCGCGCTGGGCGACACGAAGTACTACACGGCACTGGGCAAGGACGACCGCTACGAGCCCAACCTGCGCTATCCCGGCCAGGACGAGGGCACCTTCCGCCGAGCGGAGGAGGCCGTGGAGTTTGACGACGCCACGATGATGAAACGAGGGCTCGATGTCACCGGCCAGCACTTCATTTATCAGCCCCAGGACGCTGGCGAGAAGAGTCCCCTGCCCGTCTATTTAAAAAGCAGCGAGAACCGCTACGTGGAGTTTGGAGCGCGGAAACTTTACCCGCCCTTTGTACCGAAGGCGGGGCCGTGAGGATGAAAGAGTGGTGTATCAAATATTGAACCGCAGCGGGTGGACGGACGCAGAGATTCGGGCTGAAAAAAATCTGGAGATTGTCATTTTTGCGGAGTATATCTGTGTCTCGTCCGCCAATTATGAAACGATCAAGCGTGTTATTTATGGGGCTGTTTTCCTTTCTGTTTGGGTCGTGCTTTAAGAAGAGCGAGAATATAACTTCCATCGAAGTAGACACCCACAAGAAGGTCGGAGCTATGGATGAGCCGAAGGTGGTGCTTACGGAGTCCACCGCATCTCGTTTCCATCCGGGGCAGGTCTGGGCGTTTACCCCGCCTGCGGGCCAGCCTGAGGCCCGACTGACCATCCTCAGAGTCGAGGATGGAGCGAAGGCGGGTCGGATCGTGCACATCTCACTGAGCGGTGTAAAGTATGGCGGCGGGCACACGCACATCCAGCATCTCCCGTTAGCGGAAGCGGCCATCGAGAAGAGCGTTACATCGCTTGATCGAAAGACCGGTCCAATTCCCGATTTTTCCGAAGGTTACAAGCAGTGGCGAACGGCCTTTGATGCAGGCAAAGGCGGTGTCTTTACAATCTCTGTCGCCGAGGCCTTCGATTTTGTAACCTCCGTTATTGAGAAGAAGCCGTGAAGAATTTGTGAAGGAACTCCGGCCCATGGATGGCTACGCCAGCATCTCCAACAAGACGACCGGGGCGCCGAAGCAGATGAGGGCGGCGTAGATGGCGTCAAACCAGGCCATGGAGAGGGCTGCCCCGAGGTAGATCACTCCGACGACGGGAAAACCGATGATGCGCAGCAGCCATGGGGTGGTGTCTGCCTTCAAGGTTCCCCACAAGCTGGAGGCATCTCCGGTGCTGGGAAAGGCATGCATGGCCACGGAAATCCCCACCCAGCCGAGCAAAACGTCCACCGGTCCCACGGAGGTCTTGGCTGCCGTCGCCAATGCCACCGGAAGGCAGATCAGGACCCCGAGGATGGAGTTGATCAAAAACGGGGCCACGGAGATGAAAAAGTGCTTCCAACCGGAGGAAGGTGCATCGTGGATGACGTAGCCTGCGGGATTCCCCAGCTGAAAGTAGCAGACCTTGAGCACCGGGGTTTTCGTCACCCGACACATGAGCTGATGCGCGGCCTCATGCACGATGACGCCGGGGAATGTGAGAAATGAAATGACGGGAGCTGGGATGAAAAACATGTCGGTGGAGGCGACTCAAGGGTTAAGCCGGATCGGCGAGACATTGACAGGAGCCAGCGGCATGACCGGCTGGCGCTGCTGCTGCTGCTCCAACTGGAATTGGTAAATCAGGGTGTTGTAGCGGCGCTCTTCGTCTTTGCTCACGCGCCTTCCCGACAGGGTGGTCAGCGCCTGCGCGGCCTCGCGTTTATGACCGCTATTGAAGCCGGCTTCGGCGTAGTCCAGCAGGGTTTCAGTGTCGGAATGGACCGCCATAAGGCCGCGGAAGTTTTCATAGGCCTCATCCCAGCGTTCCTGCTTCGCCATTTTTTTCGTGGTGGCAAGGTGGAGGGCGGCATGAAAGCGCTCGCGTGAAAGAGACAGCGAGCTCAACAACAAAACGACCACCGTCGCGGAGGTCAGTTTGACCCAAAATGGAAACGGATGCTTGATCAAGGACGCGCGGCAGGGCTCGCACACGGGCAGCTTGGTTTGGGTGCTGAAGCGGATGGAGCCGCAGTTCACGCAGGCATTGGGCGCGGTGTCGGGTTCTGGGACAGATGAAGGTGGCAGCGGTGGCGGCAGGCTCATATTTACGGCAATGGCTTAAATCATTCCAGCAGCCGCCTGGAATGACAAGCAAATAGCGCGTCGAAAAAACACTCCCCCCATCCGTCACGACATGGCCTGTGAAATGCGCTTGGCACCCCCATATTTCTCCCTTTACTCCCCACCCCCGAACTTCTTCCCAAGACACACATGCCCATCGCCCGCGCCCTGCTCTCTGTATCCGATAAATCCGGCCTCCTCGAATTCGCCAAAGGACTGGCGGCGCTCGGGGTGGAGCTGCTTTCCACCGGGGGTACCTCGAAGCACCTCAAGGAAGGCGGCCTGACGGTCACGGACGTGTCAGACCACACCGGGTTTCCGGAGATGTTCGACGGCCGCGTGAAGACCCTGCACCCGAAAGTCCACGGCGGCTTGCTCCAGCGCCGTGACAATGACGATGACAAAAAGAACGCGCAGAAGCACGACATCCCCTGCATCGACCTCGTCGTCGTCAATCTCTACCCCTTTGAAGAAACCATCGCCAAGAAGGACGTGACGCTGGAAGAAGCCATCGAGAACATCGACATCGGCGGCCCCTCCATGCTGCGCAGCGCAGCGAAGAATCACCGCTGGGTCACCGTGATCTCCGACCCCGCAGATTACAGTGTTGTGCTGGAAGAGATGAAAGAGCACGCCGGAGACACCACCCTGGGCACGCGCGAGCGCCTGGCCTGCAAGGTCTTCCAGCGCACCGGCGCGTATGACTCCGCCATCGCCGCCTACCTCAACAAGGAGCAGACCACGCAGAAGACCTTTAATCTCAGCCTGCCCCTTTACTCCGAGCTGCGCTACGGCGACAACCCGCACCAGAAGACCTCCCTCTACGGCAATTTCGGCGACTACTTCGTCAAGCTGCATGGCAAGGACCTCAGCTACACCAACGTGCTGGACATCCACGCGGCGGCAGAGATCGCCTTGGAGTTCCGCCGCCCCACCGTGGCCATCCTCAAGCACACCAATCCCTGCGGCGTCGGCTGTGCGGACGAAGACCTGCGCGAAGCCTGGCAGAAGGCCTTTGAGACGGACAAGCAGGCCCCCTTTGGCGGTGTCATCGTGGTGAATCGCAGCATGACCCTGGGCCTCGCCCGCATCATCTCGGAGATTTTCACCGACGTCATCATCGCCCCGGATTTCGATGCCGATGCGCGTGCGCTGCTGCAGAAGAAAAAGAACCTGCGCCTCATCCAGATGCTGCCCGGCGTGGCCGAAGCCCTCACTGAGCCGACCATCCGCTCCGCTCCTGGCGGCGTGATGGTCATGGACAGCGACTCCCGCGCCCTCGGCCTGGAAGATCTCGAAACGAAGGTCAAAACGATCCGCCCACCGACCCGCGACGAACTCGAAGCCATGCGCTTCGGCTGGCGCGTGGTCAAGCACGTGAAGTCCAACGCCATCGTCTTCGCCACCAGGGACCGCACCCTCGCCATCGGCGCCGGCCAGATGAGCCGCGTGGACTCCTGCCGCATCGCCATTTGGAAGGCCAAGGAAGCCGGACTCTCCCTCAAAGGCTGCATCGTCGCCTCCGACGCCATGTTCCCCTTCCCCGACGGCCTCATCGCCGCCGCCGAAGCCGGAGCCACCGCAGCCATCCAGCCCGGCGGTTCCGTCAAGGATTCCGAAGTCATTGCCGCAGCAGATGAGCACAAAATGGCCATGTGCTTCACCGGCGTGCGTCACTTCCTGCACTAGGATGCGGTGCCGCTGTGAGAGGCGGCGTGGCAGGCACGGTCAAGGGGTCAAGAGGTCAAGGCTGCGCCGGTCAAGAGGCGGGCGTGGGTTGGGTGCCTGCCCCGCGCTCCACGCCTTGACCACGCCTTGACGCGCGGCAGCGGTTTGCTGCCGCTTTCGAGCGTTTACAGTGCGCGTGAACACGCAAAGCCTCTTTGGAGCGCGGCACTTCAGTCCGCAGCTCTCCGCCGAAGTGCCCGGCTCTTACCCACTCATCATTCCCCTCCAAGTCGAGCGCCTTCTCCCTAGTCTGCGACACGCAGCGCAGGTCGAACTCGCCAGAACTGCGCTCCCGAAGGACAAAGCCTCTTCGGAGCGCGGCACTTCGGTCCGCAGCACTCCGCCGAAGCGCCTGGCTCTTACCCACTCACCATTCCCCTCCAAGCCGAGCGCCTTCTACCCAGTCTGCGACACACAGCGTTGGTTTCGAACTCGCCAGAACTGCGCTGCCGAAGGGCAAACCAGAAGCGGTGCCACAAGTGCTTGCGGCGTGCTGCGGAATAAATTCCGCGCGCCTGGGGGGCGCGTGACCATGCAGAGTATCTTAACGGTTACTCCCCCATTTGCCCCTTGTGCGGACGCCTCTCCCGTTCAATGCCTACGCCCCCATGATTTTCGCCTACTACCTGCACGACCTCAGCCCGTTCGTCATCAAGTTCACGGACAAGATCGCCATTCATTGGTATGGCCTCGCCTACGTGCTGGGATTTTACCTGACCTATCAGGTGATGTACTTCCTGGCGAAGCGCGGTCTCTCTGAGATCAAGCCGGAGGCCGTGGCGGATTTCATCACTCTCGTATCCCTCTTCGGCCTCGTGCTGGGCGGGCGGCTTGGCTACATGCTGCTGTACAATTTTGACGAGTTCATCCATGCGCCGTGGACGTTCTTCCTGCTGAATCAGGGCGGCATGGCAAGTCATGGCGGCATCGCAGGTGTCACGCTTTTCTGCGGTTGGTACGCCTGGAAGCACAAAATCTCCTGGGCAGGCATCGGCGACTCCATCGTCTGCGGAGCACCTCTAGGCATCTTTCTGGGACGACTCGCCAACTTCATCAATGGCGAGCTGTTTGGCCATGTGACCAAGGTGTCTTGGGCGGTGAAGTTTCCCACGGAGATGCTGCATGAAGACTTCGTCCGTCAGGGCGGGGATCCTGCCTTGGCCTATGAGGTCCAGCAGCGCGGCCTGCAGCACAGCCCGCAGATCATTGAATACTTTGAGAAGCACCGGGGCGGCCTTGCCGAATTGGAAACCATCCTGCATCCGCGCCATCCCTCGCAGCTTTATGAAGCCCTCGGCGAAGGTCTGCTCCTCAGCGCCATCCTGATTTTCCTTCGCCTGCGCTTCCCGCGCCTGCGCCAGGGCATCATCGCCGGGCTCTTCTTCATCCTCTACGCCATCGCCCGCATCGCGCTGGAGTATGTGCGCCAGCCGGACAGCGGTTCAGAAATGATCATGGGCCTCACCAAGGGCCAGTTTTTCTCCACCTTCATGTTCCTCGTCGGCGGCGTGTTCATCGCCTACGGCATCATTTGGGGCAAAAGCCCGCCCGGAAAGGCTGCCGTGGCTCCAGCGCCTGCCAAGGCCTGATGCCCGGGGGCCAAAGGCTCATTTCTCACCATTCTCACACAAAACCCGAGACCGGCGGCGTTAGGCTGGTCGTAAACTGACTCGCATGGACTCCGCCTTCGATTGGAAACAAACTTTTGACCAGCTCTCTCCACAGCTGGTCCTGTATGCGCGTCAGCTCGTGGATGCCAAGGCCGACGCCGAAGACGTCGTGCAGCAGGCCTTCGTACGTTGGTGGCGGCGCTTTCCCGAAGGGGACGCCAGCCACATCCCCCTCCTCTACGCCGCCGTACGCACCATTGCCCTGGACCAGCGCCGCTCCGACCACCGCCGCGTGAACCGTGAGGCAAAGTCAGACATCGCCGTAGCAGGAGAAAATACCCCCGCCTTTGATCCCAAGCCCGAGCAAAAAGAGACCGCTGCCATCGTCGAAAAAGCCCTGCAATCCCTGCCCCAAGATCAGCGCGAAGTCGTCACCCTCAAGCTCTGGGGCGACCTCACCTTCAACGAAATCGCCGCCATGACCGGCGGCTCCATCAACACCATCGCCGGTCGTTACCGCTACGCCCTGCAGGCCCTGCACAAGAAGCTCGGCCACCTCCGTGCCGATCTCCTCGGCGAATCCGCGTCTCCCGCCATCAACATCCTTCCCTTCACATCACCCAGAGAGGCACTTTCATGAACAACGACCTGAACGACACCCAACTCGAAAACCTCCTCCGTGGACTCCCGCCCGCAGCAGCCTCCCATAGCCTCGTGCAACGGGTCGATGAAGAGCTGCAGCTCGACATGAGCTGGCTCAGCACCCGCCGCAGCAAACCCCAGCGCCAGACCCGCTGGCTCACCTCAGCAAGTTGGGCCGCCATGGGCGCCGCCGCCGCCATCGCCGTGATGAGCTACCTCCCACAGCAGGCCAGCCCTCAGGCCCTCGCCTCCACCTCCACCACCCTGCCCGTGGTGCAGCCCGGCTCCACCATTCGTGAGTGGGATGACACCCAAGAACGCGGCATCCACCGCGGCCGCAGCCAAATGGCCGAGGCACGCGCCCTCGTCGTCTCCCGCGAGCTCGGCACCTGGGTTGATCCCCGCTACGGCTCCCAGTTGACCATGGACATCCCCAGCCAGCGGCAGCTCTTGATGCCCGTCTCCTACAAATAACGGTAAGTCGGGACCAACCCGCCACCGTCCAAGCGGACCACATCCCCCAGAGCATCGCCGCGCCCACTCTCGCTCGATCAGCTACGCTCTGCCGCAACAGCCGCGCATCCGGTGACCTGTCCAAGCGATAGCCCTGAATGTCGAGACCGCCCCTTCATTCGGCACTCGACAAAGCAAGCCTCGTTCAGGTAAAACACGGCCATGGTCAAATCCACCCCGCCCAGCCATGAAACGCAGGGCGTAAAAAAGAACGACCGCCGCAGCCTCGCGGTCATCCTCGGCCTCATGCTCGTGACTTTGCCGGGCCTGGTTTCGTGCCTGAAATTCTTCCACGAAACCACGGTATCGCCCACCGCAGCCGCCATCACACACCTGAAGATCGGGATCACCGCCTTTGAGGTGGACTCCGCACACTTCCCCATCCCCGAGCCCGACTGGCACGGCCCCGATGTTTCCCTCCGCACACGCGGCCCCATCCTGCCCGCCCTTCTGGGCCAGGACCCCACGCTCAATCCCAAAGACATCAAATTCATCGACTTCCCTGCCGCCCCAAACCGCAAAGACGGCCTCTGGCAAGACGGCACCGAATGGGTGCTCAGCGATCTCTGGGGCGAATCCTATTACATCATCCTCGACACCAACGGAGACGGCAAAATCACCAACCCCGAATTCCGACCCGACCCACCTGCCCCCAAGGACGCGCAGCAGGCCCCCAAGCATCCGCTTCCCGAAACGCTGCCCCAGAAAGTTCTCATCTACTCCTCCGGCCCGGATCGCGATCCCAAGACCTGGACCGACAACATCCGCTCCTGGCACCCCGAATCAGAACCCCACTAAAGCGTTTTCCAGAACTGATTTCCGGAAAGCGCCTGAGGAAACACGCGATTGAATCTCTGCACCTTTGCCCCTCCGGAATAACAAAATCGCAGATGGGCTCTGAACCCACTCTGGAAAATCTCTGCGACCGTTCATTCTCTGCGGTTCAAATCTCCGGCCATTCCATTGCCCACCATTCCTTTGCTAAAAAACAGCGCTCCCTTTTCGCACCATCCTCAAATCAGGTCCCCCTTCCGTGTATTCTGCGTATTCCGTGGTTCAAATCTCCGGTCTCCTCAGCTTTGCCAAAAACCAGTGCCCCCATTCCCGAATAGCCCTCGCCGTTACCCACCGTTCCACCCTCTAGCCGCCTTGAGTTCAGGTGCTCCGCGTCAAACCGAACATCCTCAGACTCTCCATTCTGGAAATGAGTTTTGCGAATCGCTATAAAGCGTACTCAAAGTCCGACAGTCCCCCCCTCACTCCACCCGCCGGATCACCCGCACCGCATACACCTTCGCTGTCAGCGCCGAAAGCTTCACCGGCTCCGAGTCATCCCGCAGCGGATCACGCGCCAGATACTCCAGCCCCTCCTTGCCCACGATCACGCACCAGTGCTGAATACCGCCCACGAGAAAATACTTCACCACCGGGTACGCACCGTTTTCCAGCGCCGCATCCATCACCTTGTGGCTCGCTGAGGGGTGGTAATCCGCCGCCAGTTTGCCCTCAGTCACACGCGGGATTGCATTCCACACCACCCAGCCCTGCGGCAGAAAGCCATCCGCCTTCTTCAGCCGCTCATTCAGCACCTTCGGCGTCAGTTTCACCCCGAGATCCGAGCAAGCCATCGCCACGCTCGAAACCAGGCAGCCATGACTCCCCAGCGTGCCGGTGGAGGCCCCCAGCTGATCCGCCGCCCACCGTTTGTCCTTTTGCAAATGCGTCCTCCCATCATCAGCCAGCCGGATGCGCAGGCTCTTGCCGCCCGTGGACGCAATCGCCGGAGACAGCCGCGCCCAGCACGTCCGCAGCATCACACAACTGGTCGCCACCAGCACCAGCACAAGCAGCCCGATGAAGGCATAGCGGCGCATTGGAGGGAGACTTTTAGTGGCCCTTCTTTTCGCTATGCTCGGCAGGTGCCGAGTGAGCGTCGCCATGCACTTCCCCAGCATGCCCCTTATGCATGCCTTCATGCAGCACCTGAGTTTCCTGCCAGGAGTGCTTCCCACAGGAAGTAGAGGCGAGAACAAGGGCGACGGCGCAGAGGAAGAACGAGGCGGTTTTCATGAGGAATGGGGACCCCCATCCTATCGGGAGCCGCCCGTCGTGCAAATGACAATTCCGCACGCCTCACACTTCCCGCCCGCCGACGAACACCTCGAAAACCCCTCGCCGCTCTCGGTTGAACATTCGTCCTCAGCCTGCCCTTCTTAGCGAGCAGCGCGGAGAATGGGTCCTCCTGCTCGAACTCGGCTTGCCCTTCGTAGCTTTAGCGAAGAACGCGGCCTCGATCCACCCACTCCGCAACACACCGGTCAACGCCTCCCCTTCACCGCCCATTTCTGCTCCCCTTCCTTCCAACCCAGCTACTCTGCCCACCGCATGAGTACGCGACCGCATCGCCAAAACCCTCCTCGCCCTAAGTTATGAACCCAATAGGCAGTCTTCATTAACGTGATTCTCAAGGTTCAAAGCGCTTCAAAGACTTCAGACAATCCGCCAGCACTGCTCGGTTCTCTTCATAAAGGACGGCATTACTCAGAAGCTGGGTCTGGGCTTCGGCGTATAGAGCCTTGGCTTCTTCGCTGCGGAGCCACTCGGTGATGGCGATTTTGCTGCTGTCATACTTGAGTTTGTAGGCTTGATCGATGCTGATTCTGACAGGATGGTCAGCCGGAGTGGAAGAGAGTTCTTTTGCGCGTGGGTAGGGAGGGAATTGCGCTGACTTCAGTTGGAGACGTTCCACGGCCTTGCCGAAATCGAGATCCGTCTGCCCATAGACCGTCCGGCTCACCTTTTGCATCACCATCATTCCGGAGCACATGGCGCAGGGTTCGAGGGTGGTGTAAATGGTGTAGCCCTTCAAATCGTATAGCTTTTCACGCTCTTGGTACTGCCACATGACGCGGGTCTCGCCGTGCTGAGTGCCGTTCTTGTATTTGCCATTGCTGTTAAGCGCTACGTGCACGATCTGCCCTTTAGGATTGACCAGAACACAGCCAATGTTATGACCTCGCGCACCTTGCTTGGTGTCAAGAGTTTGCCAGTCCTTGTACACCAGGGCGTAGGCCAGAAGGGTATAAAGGGCATCCCTCTCCTCGGCGATGTTCTGGGCATTTGCAGAGAGCCGTGAGGTCGAGTGTGCGTGCGCACGACTGACCGTCGATGCCGCCTCTTGCGTTTGCGTCTTGGCGGGGGACCGGTGAGCCAGGCAACCCACAAGACCTAGGAGCGCTGGAAAAAGGCATGGGACGATCGGTTTGAAATGACTCAGAAAGTTGAGCATGGGAGTGTGGAGCTTGGTGACCTTGGTATCATTGAGCGGTCTCTATTTGGGACCACCTGCCTTGGGTGGCCGTCTTTCCAGCTACGGTCAATCAGAATCGTTTGGTTCCGCAGCGCAATCTTCCCCCGCATAAAACAACGCTTTCTATCTGGCCGGAAAACCGCCGCCACCAAGGCTATTCTCGGCCTGAAAACATGCCCGGCACCTGGCCCAAAGAGCGCCCACTCCTCATGGGATGGGAGGAGGGCTTACAACATCTTCACTCCGGCACTACCGACCAGAGGAAGGCGGTGACGTCTCTGGCTTGCCAGCTGTTGCCCTAGACTTGTCTGGAGATGTCTCAGTCTTATTTCCGTCGGCTGGAACTTCTGGCGACTTCTTCAAAGAACCCGCTTCCGAATTCGTTTTCGTCCGTTCCTGGTCGAGCACCATCGCAATATAGTAGCCAAAGACTCGCCTGTCATGATGGCCAGACTCACTTGTGTAAGCAGTTCCCACCACCCAAATCCCAAGAAAGTAAATTGTGGTCAGGGCTACCAAGGACTTTTTTTCCTTGGGATCAACGTCGAGCAACCGCCTCAATTTTTTGTTGAACGACATCACAACAAACAGACCATAAAGGACGAAAAAAACAAAGCAGAGAAGCGTGAGTGATCTCGAAAAGTCCGTTCTGTCTTTGATCTCAGAAAGCTCGTTGTAGTAGTTGTTTTGAGTGTACACACTATTCTTGGCATTGTAGTACATCTCATTTACCGCCGATCTGAATTTTTGAATTTCAGAAACAGGCTTCTCTTCCAAACGTGTGTTGTCGGCCACTCTCTGCTCAACTTTTTTTTCATCAGTCGGTTCATTTCTCACAAAGTAATCTCGTTCTTCACGGCTCGCCTCTTTTTTGCGCTCAGCCGCAGATTCTATATATAACGGAAGTTCCGAATACTCATCCATACCGGGAACATAAATAGGACCACCATTTATATCCTGCATCAAACTGAGCACGGCCTTTGCCCTTCGTGCACCTATTGAGTGAGGAGATTCGTGTATCAATTCCGTCATTTCCCAAAAAATTCCCCGGGGTCTGAAGCGAAGGAAATCTCTTTTGATGATGTCGGCGCGCTGCAAAGGGTCAACTGGATCATTGGAAACTGAAAATAGACTTCGAAATCTCAATTCGCTGTCCTTGTCCAAAACCCAGTCATTGAGCCACTCTTTTATATTTTTACCTATTTTATCCTTTAAGACTGAGGTCAGGGGGTCGTCTCGCCAAGAGACGATGTTCTTGGAAATATCCTCCACCACAATCCCCGCTGCCAGCACCATGGATAGATAGATGGCCGTGGTTTCAAATTTGTTGTTGGAACGTTTGTTTAGCCCCTTGGGCCTGGAGTTCTCGTCGTCTTGAGTGCAAAAAAATTGTGGTACCCATCTTTCTCTGCAAATGCGAAGTAAGTACAAAATCGCGTAAATAGCAAACCCGCCTATGGCGAGCGTCTGACCAAGGTGTTTAAGTTCAAAGTCCATAATTGGGTCCTGTTTCTATATTATATAACCTAATTTTTAATACTTGTTTACCTAAGATGCGATTGGTTCGAAATACATTATGAGCTGACTTTTTGCAAGTCTCCTGCTCACATCAATTCCTCACCGCCAGCGTCACTATCGTACACTTCCCACCGCTACTGACAGAGTAGAGGAACATCGCAATCAGCTGTTTGAGAGCACCAGACATCGCCGAATCGTGGAGGTTTCACAGAGCCTGGACTCATTCCTTCCATCCGTGTTGCTCGTGAAATCTGTGGTTCCAACCTCCCCCTCCCAACAACGAAATCTTCACAAAAATCCGCTCCAATCCCTGCGGGCGCCCGCCCTCCCCCACCCTCCGGAATCCGTCCTTTTTTCCTTTTTTCCCCTTTTCGGCCAGCCCGTTGTAGATCCACCACCACCACCACCCAAACGCACCCTCAAACTCGCCTGCCACAAGAAGGCCGCATACACAGCACGCGAGCGCTGAAACCTGGGTGTATCCGCCGCACTTGCGCTGATGAAAGCCTTGCACCGTCATGCATCAAGAGCAGCTGCTATCACCCTGCTGGATCCCGTTTGATGAGACGCTCGACTGTCATGTGGCTTTGTTTACCCAGGGACAGCCCGGTGGTGGGCTGCGATTGATGCTGAGCTGCCAGCATGCCAGTGTGGTGCTGTTTGAAGAGCTGACGCAGTGTGAATGGACGGTACATCAGCCCGCACCCAGCAGTGGGCCCCGTTTTGGAAAGAGGAGCAACCCAATGGGAAGCCGACGCTGATCAAACTCGTGATGGCGCAGGCGGGAGGTGAAGAGTCTGAGCAGGTGTTTTGGATCGTCCCGGCGCAGGCGGTCACGCAGACGATGCACTGAGTTCACTTGCGGCGCAGGTGAGCGTAGAGCGCGTAGCCAGCGGCAGCGCCGCCTGTCAGTGCGGCGGGGATGTAGAGGGTGTTGTAGGAAAAAACGTCGAACAGCAGCGTGCCCAGCACGCCGCCGAACATGAAGGAGCCCACGAGCGCGAGGTAGAGACTGACGCGTTTCCCATCGATGCTCAGCCCGCGCAGCCAGTGGCCGAGGGCGGCCCCCAGATCAGTGAACATGCCGGAGACGTGCGTGGTGCGCAGCACGGCACCGCTGTAGGTGCTGGCCATCGCGTTTTGCAGGCCGCAGGCGGCGGAAGCAAAGTAGCTGGCGAGGCCGTTGTTTGAATGCATCAGGAACGCGGCAACCATGAGCAGCAGGCTTTCAATCAAGAGTGCCACGCCATAACGGCGGCCCAGTTTGAGGGCATCTTTCTGCACGATGAAGCCGCTGAGCGCAGCACCGGCCACAAAGGAGAGCAACACCATGCCGAGATCTGACAGGGCCGCGAGGTCATGGTGCGCGAGGGCCAGGCTGAACAGGGAGGTGCTGCCTGTGACGTGGGTGACGGCCTGATGGGCGTAGCTTTTCAACCCCACGGCATTGACCATGCCGGCGTTTGCCGCCAGCAGCGACCCGCCTACCCATGCCCATCTCTCCAGTTTGTTAATCATGCCATTGCGAATGGGTGCTTTACACCACCTGCGCCAGCCGTGCGGTGAAAATTCCTCGCTTTGTCTGCTCATAGCGCGTGTTTCCGAGGCGGTAAAGTGCGGCGGCGGGAGCTGTGGCTTTCGGCGGTCCCGTGATTCGCGGGCTTCCGCTCTTTGAGAGGGGTTGCTTCGAGCTCCATGCATTGCATGCGCCGGTCCTGCGGCCAGGTCCTTGAAAAAGAACTTGCGGAGCCGCATCTATTTGGCTATTTTGCCAAATAACTAAATAGACCGATGCCCGCAAGCAAGACAGTATCCAGCAAACGCGCCACCGTCATCAAGGCGCTCGCGCACCCGTCACGCCTCCTCATCGCCGAGGCCCTGATGGAGGGCGAAATGTGCGTGTGCGATCTCAAAGACCTCGTCGGCGCAGACATGTCCACCGTCTCCAAGCACCTCAGCCTCATGCGTCAGGCCGGCGTGCTCGTCTCGGACAAGCGCGGCCTCAACATCTACTACCGCCTCGCCTGCGACTGCCTCGGGGACTTCCTCCGCTGCCTCGACCAACTGGCACCGAAAAAAGCCGCTACCAAACCCTGCTGCTAACCCCTTCCCCACCACATGAACATCACCGAACTCCTCTCCCACCTCAACGCGAATGCGGACAAGCCCCTGCTCTTTGTCCTGCCAGATGGCGGCCTCATCCCTGCCCACTACCACATCACCGAAGTGGGCCATGTGATGAAGCGCTTCATCGACTGCGGCGGCACGCGGCGCACGCTGGAAACCTGCCTGCTGCAAACGTGGGTGCATGATGATGTGGATCACCGCCTGGTCGCCGGCAAACTGGCCACCATCTTCAGCATGGCCGGCGATGTGCTGCCTCATCACGATCTGCCCGTTGAGATCGAGTATGAAGACGGCGTGGTGGCGCAGTTTCCCGTGGAAAACGCAGAGATCATCGATGGCGCGCTCGCGTTTCACCTTGGCCTGAAGCACACGGACTGCCTCGCACGCGGCATCTGCCTGCCCGGTGAATGTGCCCCTGCGGCACAGGCTGCAGCCGTCGCTTCCTCCTGCTGCACCCCGGGTTCCAAATGCTGCTGATCCTTCCATGAAAAAGCTGCTCGCTGAATCCCTCGGAACCTTCACCCTCGTCTTTGCAGGCACGGGTGCCATCGTCATCAATGCAGCGAGCCACGGGGCCATCGGCCATGCGGGCATCGCCCTGACCTTCGGGCTCGTGGTGCTGGCGATGATTTATACCTTTGGTGATGTGAGCGGGGCGCATCTCAATCCCGCTGTCACGCTGGCCTTTGCGGTGGCACGGCGCTTTGCGTGGCGTGATGTGCCGGGCTATCTCGGGGCGCAGATCGCGGGTGCTCTGGCGGCCAGCCTGCTGCTGCGCGTGCTTTATCCAGAGGATGCGACACTCGGCGCCACGCTGCCGGCAGGGTCGGAGATGCAGAGCTTTGTACTGGAAGTGGTGCTGACCGCCATTCTGATGCTGACGATTTTGAGCGTGTCCACCGGTGCCAAGGAAAAAGGCATCACCGCAGGCCTCACCATCGGTGGCGTCGTGGCCCTGGAGGCGATGTTTGCCGGACCCGCCAGCGGCGCATCGATGAATCCTGCGCGCTCCCTCGCCCCAGCGCTCGTCTCCGGGCATCTGGAGCATCTGTGGGTGTATCTCGTCGCAACGGTGCTCGGTGCGCTCATAGCCGTGCCGCTCTGCATGGGCGTGCGAGATGCCGGCTGCTGCGGCGGCCGGTGCGCCCCGGGCTCAGTTTGATCATTGAACCAGCGTATCACCAACGTATCACCACAATACACCACACCATGAAAAGCATCCAAGTTTATGATCCGCCCATGTGCTGCTCCACCGGCATCTGCGGCACCGACATTGATCCCGATCTCGTGAACTTCGCCGCCATGCTCTCGCAGTTGAGTCAGCATCAGGTGAAAATCGAACGCTTCAATCTCGGGCAGCAGCCCATGGCCTTCGCCGAAAATCCAGCCGTGAAAGCGAGCCTGGAAAAAGACGGCACCGAGGCCCTGCCGCTCATCTTCTGGGATGGCGAGCTGCATCTCCAGGGCCGCTACCCCACGAAGGCGGAGCGCCCCGCATGGTTCATCGCCGCACTCGGCGAAGAGGGGGCCGCTGTATGAACCTGCCGCTCTACCAGCCCTCTGCCGCCACATCCACCCGCTTCCTCTTTTTCACCGGCAAAGGCGGCGTGGGCAAGACCTCGCTCTCCTGCGCCACCGCGCTCCTCCTCGCAGAGGCAGGCAAGCGCGTCCTCCTCGTGAGCACGGATCCCGCCTCCAATCTCGATGAGGTGCTCGACACCCGGCTCACCAATCACCCCACGCCCATTCCCGGCGTGCCGCGCCTCTCGGCGCTCAACATCAATCCCGTCGATGCCGCCGCCGCCTACCGCGAGCGCCTCATCGGCCCCATGCGCGGCCTGCTTCCTGCGGCGGCGCTGCGCAGCATGGAGGAGCAGCTCTCCGGCTCCTGCACCGTGGAGATCGCCGCATTTGACGAATTCTCCGCCTTCATCGGTAATCCTGACGCGGCACGGGAGTACGACCACGTCATCTTTGACACCGCGCCCACCGGCCACACCCTGCGGCTCATGAGTCTGGCGAAGGCCTGGGACCAGTTCCTCGACTCCAGCACCAGCGGCACCTCCTGCCTCGGCCCGCTCGCGGGTCTCGAAAAGCAGCGCGAAATTTATGCCGCCACTGTCAGTACTCTGGCAGATGCATCCGCGACGACGCTCGTGCTCGTCAGCCGCCCGCAGCATGCAGCGCTGCGCGAAGCCGAGCGCACCTCCAATGAACTGCGCGCCATCGGCGTGGGGAATCAATGCCTCGTGATCAATGGCAGCTTTGCCACCGCCTGCGCGGCGGACGTCACCGCCCAGGCGCTGCAGCAGCGCGGCATCGCGGCCTTGACCGCCTCGGCCGCATTCATCGCCAGCATGCCCAGCTTCATCGTCCCGCTGCGCCCCATCAATATTCTTGGCGTCGGCGGATTGCGTGTACTGCTCAGTGGCGACGCCTCCGCCCCTGCTGCCGCATCCAGCACCGTCGTTGCACCCGAATCCGACTGGACACCTCCGCCCATGCAGAGCCTCGCCGATCTCGTCACAGACATCGAGCAGCAGGGCCACGGCGTCATCATGACCATGGGCAAAGGCGGCGTGGGCAAGACCACCGTCGCCGCCGCCATCGCCGTCATGCTCGCGCAGCGCGGGCATGCGGTGCATCTCAGCACCACAGATCCCGCTGCCCATGTGGCCCAGACCTTGGCGGGACAGGTGCCAGGGCTGACCCTCAGCAAGATCGACCCCGCCGCTGAAACCGCCGCCTACACGCAGGAGGTGCTGGCGGCTCAAGGCGCACACATGGATGAAGCAGGGCGCTCGCTGCTGGAAGAAGACCTGCTCTCTCCCTGCACGGAAGAGATCGCCGTCTTCCGCGCCTTTGCCCGTGAAGTGGGGCAAGGGACCCGACGCTTCGTCGTGCTGGACACCGCCCCCACCGGGCACACGCTGCTCCTGCTGGACGCAAGCGAGGCCTATCAGCGCGAGCTCGAGCGCCAGGCGCGCAGCACCCAGCCGGAGGAAGTCCTGCGCCTGCTCGAACACCTGCGTGATCCCGCCTTCACCCGCATCCTCCTCGTCACCCTGCCCGAGGCCACCCCCGTTCATGAAGCCGCCGCTTTGCAGGCGGACCTGCGCCGCGCGCGGATCGAGCCCTTTGCCTGGGTCATCAATCAAAGCCTGCTGCACAGCGGCTCCTGCGATCCCCTGCTGCAGCGCCGTGAACAGGCCGAGCACCGCTACCTCACGGAAGTCGTCGCTCAGCAGGCCCACCGCACCGTCTGGCTGCCATGGCAGCCGGAGGAACCCGTGGGCCCCGTGGCCTTGGCACGACTCGCCGCCTCAAATCTCACGCCCTCCTCCAAACCTATACTCTCACGAGTATGACCACCGCCTCCACCCAGTTCGCCCTCTGGCATGGCATCGCCCGTGACACCATTCCTGGCCGGCAGAAGCTGGTGGCCCATTGCGTTTGATCTCATTCAAAATCACACTGAGCGCACCTTCGGCCATGCATCATCTGGCGCTCGAGACCGCTCTCTCATGTGCGTTGGCTAACCGACCAGCCCACGAGAAAGCAGCCGAAATCAACCCCATCTCATCGCAGCCATGAAACGTCCGTCGAATCGTCAAATTCTCACCTGGCTCGTGCTGGCCGCTGCTGCCGGACTGGCTTTTTATAAAATCAAACTGGCCGCTGTAAATGTGATAGCGCATCAAGTGGCCAAAGGTGAGATCATCGCCGAGGTCATGGGCACGGGCACGTTGGAGGCGCGGGTGAAGACGACGATAAGCGCGCGCATTCAAGAGCGTTTGCTGGAGGTGCTCGCGGATCAGGGCGACATGGTCAAGAAAGATCAGCTGCTCGCCCGCCTCGACGACGCGGAGTCGAAACAGCAGTGCGCCATCGCCGAGGCAACGCTGGCTGCTGCCAAGCAAACCGCCGAACGTGTAGGCGCGGATCTGGCCCGTTCGGAGGCAGTGCTGACGCAGGCGCGGCGGGATGAGAAACGACTGGCCGCATTGCTTGCCACCAGCGCGGTCTCTCAATCGGACGCAGACAAGGCCGGTGAAGCCTTGCATGTGGCCGAGGCCGATTTGAAGCGCTCCAACGCCACCATCGCCGAAGCACAGGCGCAGGTGCTGATGGCGGAGAAGAACCTTCTTTTCCGCCAGGAGCAGCTCGCCTTCACCGAGGTGCACAGCCCCTACGATGGACTCATCATCCGCCGTGATCGTGATCCTGGTGAAGTGCTCGTGCCGGGCGCATCGCTCATGCAGATCATCTCACTCGGGGAAATCTGGGTCAGCGCGTGGGTGGATGAGACGGCAATGCCTGCGCTCGCCACCGGCCAGCCGGCGCGCATCGTTTTCCGCTCTGAACCGGGCCGGAGCTATCCCGGCACCGTGTCACGACTCGGGCGGGAGACCGACCGCGAGACGCGCGAGTTCCTCGTCGATGTGCGCGTCACCGAGATGCCGAAGAACTGGACCATCGGCCAGCGCGCCGAAGTCTTCATTGAAACGGGACGCCAGGGCGATGTCGTGCTGCTGCCGTCCGCATTCCTCGCGCGCAAACAAGACCGCGCGGGTGTTTTCGTGAACCAAAACGACTGCGCGCACTGGCAGGAGATCACGCTCGGGTTGACCGGCAGCGGACAGGTCGCCGTGACACAAGGCCTCGACGCCGGAGTCACCGTGATCCATGCGCCTGAGCGGCAAAAAACTCCGCTGGCGGAAGGACAGCGCATTGCCCTGCCATGAACCTCGCCGTCAGAGATGTCCGCCACAATGCGGGCCGCTTCGCCTTCACCACGCTCGGTGTTGGGCTGTTGCTCATGATCGTCATGGGCATGGGCGGCATCTATCGCGGCCTCATTTACGAGGCCACGCTGCTCGTTGATAGCGTCGGCGCGGACCTTTGGGTGGTGCAGGGCAGCACGCGCGGACCGTTCGCGGAAATCTCACGCCTTCCGGCAAATCTTGAGGATCGCGTGCTGGCCGTGCCGGGCGTCGCACGTGCGCGCCGCTTCGTCTCCCATACCATTCAGCGCGAGCATCAGGGGAAGCTCCTGCGCATGGTCGTGCAAGGGCTCGCCTGGCCTGATGACAAAGGCGAGTGGGTGCCGCTGGTAGCTGGCCGGCCACTGCGGCAGGCGCATTATGAAATGATCGCCGACCAATCGCTGCACCTGCCGCTAGGCGAGAAAATAAGACTTGGCAAAGATGTGTATGAAATCGTCGGCCAGACGCGCGGCCTCGTCGGTTCCAGCGGTGATGGCCTCGCCTTCTTTACCATCAGCGACGCCATGGCGATCCAGTTCGACGTGCCCGGTGAAGCGATGCGTCTGGAACGCGCCGCACGCCGCGCTCGTGTAGAAGCCATCGATCTCGGTCGTCTGCAACCTCTGCTGCTAGACCGCGCCGCTGGTTTGAACCGGGGCATTCCCGCGCTCGCCACGCCGCAGGTCAGCGCCGTGCTCGTCAGTCTCCAGCCCGGTGCAGATGCAGCCGCCGTGCGCAGGGTCCTCAGCACCTGGCCTGACATCACCGTCTATTCCACGCAGGAGCAAAAGGATCTGCTGCTCGCCGGCATGGTGGATAAGGCACGCCGCCAGCTCGGTCTCTTTCGCACCCTGCTCATCATCATCTCTACCATCATCATCGCGCTCATCATCTACACCCTCACGCTCGACAAAATCCGCGACATCGCCCTGCTCAAACTCATCGGCGCACGCAACACCGTCATCGGCGGGCTCATCCTCCAGCAGGCGCTGCTCATGGGTGCGTGCGGCTTCGGCATCGCTTGGTGGATTGGCCAGTATCTCTTTCCGCACTTCCCCCGCCTCGTGCTCATCGCAAATGAAGACCTCGTTTCGCTAGGCGTCATCGTCGTCGTCATCTCCACGCTCGCCAGTCTGCTGGGTATCTGGAAAGCGTTGCACGTGGAACCCAATACCGTGCTTGCCGTATGAGTGCCAACTCCGAAACGCCTCCTGCCATTGAGGTCAGCCACTTGCGCAAAGTCTATGGCCGTGGACACACCGAGGTGGTTGCCATCCGCGATGCGACGCTGCAAATCGCCCGCGGTGAGATCGTCGGCATGCTCGGCCCCAGCGGCTCCGGCAAGTCCACCATCCTCACCGCCATGGCGCTGATCAATCCACCCACAGCCGGGCAGATCACCATCAGCGGCAAGCCCGTAATGGACGGCCCGCGCGCCCTCGTGGATGCCCGCGCCTTCCGCCGCCGGCATCTCGGCTTCGTCTTTCAAAAGCCAAATCTCATCCCGTTTCTCACCGCGCTGGAAAACGTCCAGATCGCGTTGGAGGTCAACGACATCGCGCCGCGCGAGGCCCGCAAGCGCGCGCTCGAACTTCTCGACTATCTCGGCGTCAGTCCACGCGCGAACAACCTCCCGGACGCCCTTTCCGGCGGCGAGCAGCAGCGCGTCGCCATCGCCCGCGCGCTCGCCAACAATCCCAGCCTCATCCTCGCCGACGAACCCACTGCGGCGCTCGACAGCAAGCTCGGACGCCAGGTCATGGAACTCTTCGCCAAAGTCGCCCACGAACGCCACGCCGGTGTCCTTGTCGTCACCCACGACCTCCGCACACTCGACATCTTCGACCGCATCCTCGACGTGGAAGATGGCGCGATCCAGGTCCGCGAAAATCCCGCCACTGTCACTTCAGCGCGATGAACATGATTCTGCCAGTTCTGCTCACAACCGCCGCCATCAGCCTCGCGTGGTTCTGGTTTGAAGGACTCTGGAACCGGCGGCTGTTGACGTCAGAGCCGGCGAAGCTCCGTGCCAATGTGCGGCCTCGTGCAGTCATGGAACTGCTTCAAACGAAAATCGACCTGCACGTGCTTGACGTGCGACCAACATCTCATTTGGCCATGATGCCTTTCGCGAACGTCTCGGTGAGGTGGGCAGGGCCAGGCCCGTGCGGGTCCATTGCGCAGGAGCATTCAGGCGGCGCAAGGCGGTGGAAGTGCTTCGAGCGCTCGGATTCCAGTCCATCTATCACCTGCATCGCGGCTTTCACTCCTGGCAGTTCGCCGGACTGCCCATCGTGAAGACAGCAAACACATGACCCTCTTTCCCCCACAACTCCCTCCCATGAACAAACCTACCATCCTCATTCTCTGCACCGGCAACTCCTGCCGCTCCCATCTTGCCGAAGGCATTCTCCGCCGCGCTCTGGGCGCTGACTACATCGTCGCCAGCGCCGGCTCCAAACCCGCCGGTTACGTCCATCCGCTCGGCATCAAAGCCATGGCGGAGATCGGCATCGACATCTCGGCGCATCATTCGAAGCACCTCAGCGAGTTCCTCAATCAGGACATCGAAACGGTGATCACGGTGTGTGGCAATGCGGACCAGGCCTGCCCGATGTTTCCCGGCCAAGTGAACCGGCACCACTGGGGCTTTGATGATCCTGCGCACGCCACGGGCACGGAGGAGGAGCAGATGCAGGTCTTCCGCCGTGTGCGCGATGAGATCCGTGCGGTGTTCGAATCCTACGCCACAGGCCGGCAGAACCAGGCAGTGCTGGCCGAGAGTGTGGCTGCGTTGGCGGCGCAGGCCTATAGCGACGGGCATGTGGATGAGAGTCGGAAGAAGTGAATGGCAGCGGTGGAGGCGGTGCGCGGTCTCCCTTTTCTTGAAGAGGAGGCTCCATGGGGTGGAAACCCCATGGCGGAGGTCGCGGGCTCTTTTTAGAATTGATGGTGATGAAACCCCTCCCCTTCCTCCTTCTTGCGGCAACTTTGGCCGGGTGCTGCGCTGTCTCAGCGCAGACTGCCAGCCCTCCTGCCAAGGAGGTCACTCCGACTATCATGGACACGAACATTGTGCCTGACGGCATTGTGTTCTATCGCGACCAAACCTATCTCATTCGTCATAAGCGGGCCGCTTTGGTGAATGCCATTCTGGTACCTGAGGGCCAGGTGCTGACACCTGAGGGGCGGCTGTTGCAACTGCCGACCGACTTCGTGGAGGATGTCAGCCCGACGGTGAAAGAGGGACTCTTTACCATTCGCGATCAAGCGTATTTGATTCGCAACGGCCGTATGACGCGGGTGAATGCCCAACTGGTGCCCGAAGGGCGTGTGCTGACAACGGATGGGCAATTGCTGCCGTTACCTGCGGACTTCAGTGGTTTTGTGCTGGATCGTGGGCCGGATGGAAAGGTGCTGCCGACTCCTCCCCAACTTTCGGGGCCGCAGGTTCTGCCAGGTCAGTCTGGGGTGCCGCAGGTGGAGCAGGGCCAGGGAGCCAAAAAGTGAGGCTGATTTGCTCGGGGAGCTAGAGCTTCCTGCTTGGGGCGGCGTGAGATGAGCGGCTTGCCGCCTTCTGGTATTTCCTAGCATGCGTGGGCATCCGAGGCTGTCGGAAGTGGTAAGCTGCGTCCCCTGCCCTCACTGAGCGACCGCAATCCCTAGGGGATGCGGCGATGCGGAGCGTCTTTTGGAAAGCAGTTCCGAGGTGGGGCATGGCCCATCATACCTCGATGCGGCGCGGCGCTGCTGCATCGAGGGACGAGTAGGATTCGCCGGCGCGCTTAGACGGCGACGCAGTGGACCTTGCTGATGCCCTGGATCTTCTCCAACTCGGCGATGACTTCAGCACCGGGTGTTGAGTCGAGGGTAAGCAGGGTGAGGGCTTTGCCGGACTCCTTGTCGCGGCTGAGGCTCATGTCGGCGATGTTGACCTGATTGGCACCCAGGATGGCGCTGTATGAGGCGATCATGCCGGGGCGGTCGATGTTCTCGATGAGGAGCAGCGTGCCTTCAGGGCGGGCTTCGACGCGGTGGCTGTTGATCTTGACGATGCGGGGCTCATTGCCAAAGAAGGTGCCGGAGATGCTGGCGGTTTCGTCGTCGTTCTTGGCGATGACTTCGATGAGGTCGGTGAATTCGCTGGCTTCGGTCAGGCGGCTCTCGGTGAAGCGCAGGCCGAGGTTTTCAGCGACGCCGTTGGCGTTGATGTAGTTGACTTGTTCGGCTCCGACGGCGCGCTCAAGAAATCCTTTGAGCACGGCACGGGAGATGAGCGAGGTGTCGCTGCCGCCGACTTTGCCGCTGTAATTGATACGGACGACGTTGGCGCGAGCAGGAGCAAACTGCGAGACGAGACGGCCGAGGAGTTCGCCGAATTTGAGGAAGGGGCCGATTTCGGCGAGCACCTTGGGATCGACGTTCGGCATGTTCACGGCATTGACCACGGTGCCCTGGAGAAGGTGGGCCTTGATGACTTCGGCGATTTCGATGCCGACGTTTTCCTGGGCTTCTTCGGTGGAGGCACCAAGATGCGGGGTGAAGACGGTGTTCGGGGCGCTGAGGAGGGGGTAGTCGGCGGGTGGGGGCTCGACTTCGAAGACGTCGAGTGCCGCTCCGGCGATGGTGCCGTCGATGAGGGCCTGGGCGAGTGCGGCGTCGTCGATGAGGCCGCCACGGGCGCAGTTGATGATGCGGCAAGTTTTCTTGAGCGTGGCGAGGCGCTTGGCATTGAGCATGTGCTTCGTGTCAGGCGTCAGCGGCATGTGCATGGTGATGTAGTCAGCCTGCACGATGGCGGCGTCGAGGTCTTCACACAGGGTGACGCCGAGGCTTTCGGCGCGGTTCTTGGAGAGATAGGGGTCGTAGGCGACGACGTTCATGCCGAAGGCCTTGGCGCGCTTGGCGAACTCCGCGCCGATACGGCCCATGCCGAGGACGACGAGGGTCTTTTCAAACACTTCGGTGCCTTTGAACTTCGCGCGGTCCCATTTGCCGCCCACGATGGTGGCGTGGGCCTGGGGGGTCTTGCGGGAGAGGGCCATCATGAGGGTGAAGGCCTGCTCTGCGGTGGAAATGGTATTGCCGCCCGGGGTGTTCATGACCACGACGCCGCGCTTGGAGGCGACGGGGACGTCGATGTTGTCCACGCCGACACCGGCACGGCCGATGACTTTGAGGTGGGGGGCTGCATCGAGCACCTTGGCGGTGACTTTGGCTCCGCTGCGGACGATGATGGCGTGGGCGTTGCGGGAGGCCTCAATCATGTCGTCCTCGGCCTTGAGATTCATGTTCACCTCGACAGAGAAAGACGGCTCCGCTTTGAGCAGGTCGATGCCTTTGCTCGAAATGGGGTCGTTGTTGCCGGCGATGAGGATGTTGAACTTGGACATGGGTGGGTTGGGGGGAAAGAGGGCGCGCAGAGTAGCCTCCTTTATCCACCGCTCAAGGAGCAATGCGTTCTAGACAGAACACAGACTGAGAGTTCATACCGATCCTTATTGGACGCCCGTGTGGAGCAGGTGTGCACGGTGCTTGAAGAGCCGCGGCAGGAGGAACAAGGGGTGAAAAGGTGGAAGCGGAGGCAGGGGTATTTGCGGCGTGCTGCGGAATGAATTCCGCGCGCCTTGGCGGGCGTGGAAAGGTGGATGTGAGTGCCTAGGAGAGACAAGCTGACTCAAATAGGCTTGCATGAATATTAAGTGATAAGTGATTTCTAATCATTGTTAATTAGTTACTTAAGGGGTGCCTCCTCTGCCCTGGTTGTTGCCGAAGCGCTGGGCTCATCTGGCGGAGCGAGAATGGCTGCTTTACTGACGCGGCTACTCGTGCTGGATGGTTTCAAACACCGCGCCACCTAGGAGGCGGTCGCCGTCGTACAAGGCGCAGATTTGTCCCGGTGTGAGGGCGCGCTGCGGCTCCGAGTATTCGAGTTCTGCCCGGCCGTCTCCGAGCGGGCGGAAGATCGCATTGCCCGCCGGGCAGCGGTAGCGGGGCTGGGCCTGCAGCAGGCGCTCATCCTGCAAAGGAGTGCCGGTGCTGGAAATGGAGTGCAGCGTGGCTTTGCGCGCCCAAAGCAGCGGGGTGTCAGAATTCTCGATGGCGACGACGAGTTCGTTGGTCGCAGGGCGCTTGGCCACAACGACGTACGCCTGCTTGTGAATCGGGCTGGCCACGCCGTGGCCCTTGCGCTGGCCGAGGGTGTAAAGGTGCAGGCCGCGATGCTCACCGAGCACCTTCCCTCCTAAGTTCACGATGGGGCCAGGCTTGTCCGCCACGAAGGTGCGCAGAAAATCCTCCATCTTCACCTGCCCGATGAAGCAGATGCCCTGGCTGTCCTTTTTTTCCGCTGTTTTAAGGCCGAACTCGCGGGCGCGATCTCGCAACTCCGGCTTGAGCAGGTGGCCGATGGGAAACTGAGCGATACGCACCTGATGCGGCTGCATCATGGCCAGGAAGTAGGTCTGGTCCTTGTTCGGGTCCGCGCCGCGCAGGATAGAGGCTGGATGCTGGATGCTGGTTTCTAGATTCTGGATGCTGGATCCAGCATCTAGCTTCCGTGCGTAGTGACCGGTGGCGATGGCCTCAAAGCCGTGCTCCTGCGCCCAGTCCCAGAGGACGCCGAACTTCATCTCGCGATTGCACATCACATCCGGGTTCGGCGTGATGCCGGCCTGGTAGCCTTCGATCAGGTACTTCACGACCTTCTCTCGGTATTCGGTCATAAGATTGACCACACGGAACGGGATGCCTAGCTGCTTGGCCACGGCTTCGGCATCCGTGATGTCCTCCTCCCACGGGCAGTGGCCGATGATGTTCTCCTCGTTGATCCAGTTCTTCATGTACACGCCGGACACGTCATGCCCTGCGCGCACGAGTTCGGCCGCAGCCACGCTGCTGTCCACGCCACCGGACATGGCCATGAGGATTTTTAATGGGGGAGTTGGATTCAAGATCGGAGAGTACTGCTGAGCTTTAACTCGTTCTGGAAAACTCCTCAAGCACCAGAAGCCAGAACGAGCTAAAGCTGTGGACGGCTTTGTGACGAAGCGCTTAATCTGGGCGGATGAAATCTGTCTCTCTTTCCCTCGTGACGTGGGTGCTGGCATCGCTGCTGTCCAGTTGTGCCTTGAACAAGAGCTCGCCCAAGTCCCTGCCGGTGCTGATGGTGCTACGGCTGAAATGGATGGATGACGTTGCGGAGGCGAAGCAGGCCAAAGCCCTGCCCATTTTCGACCCGGTGCGCGAGGCGGAACTGCTGCGCACCATGACGCAGCGGGGAGTCGCGGCCGGATTGAAAGCAGAGAACGTGCGGCGCTTTTTCAATGGCCAGATGCAAGCGGCCAAAGGGGTGCAGGAGGAGTGGCTGCAGCAGCACCCGCCGGGGACGCCCGCCTCCAAGTCAGTGCCTGATCTCACTCAGACGGTGCGCCCGGCCCTGGATGAAATCGGGCGGCAGATGATCGCGAGGCTCGCGCAACCGCGCACTGCGGGTGAGTCCGCGGCGATTCTAACAGCGGCCCGCGAGCGCCTGGCGCGTGCGGGGTATTCGGAGGCTGTGATGCGACCAGCTCTGGAAGGGTTGAAAGCGGGTGTGCAGTAGCTTGAGCAGGCCCGTGCAGCCATGAAAAAGGTGCGCGGCGATCTCTCGCACGCGCACCTTAGCAACAAACAGGCTTAATTAGCTCTTCTGACCCACAAACCTGGCATCGCCGAAGGCGAGGATGGGCATGAAAATGAAGCCGAGCAGAAAGATGCCGACGCCAAATCCACCGCCTTTGCCGAAGTTTTTCGCCAGACCGATGGAAACCAGCAGGGCGATGATGATGTTAACAAAAGGAATGAAAAACAAGATGATCCACCAGAGTGGTTTGCCCGATATTTTGAGGTAAACGATCACATTGTAGATTGGCACTATGCAGGCCCAGCCGGGTTCTCCAGCCTTCGTATAAACCTTCCAAACTGAAACGATGAGGAAGACCAGAGCCGCGAGGCCGATGATCGTTGGCACGATTCCGATTTGGGCATCTGTCGAGGTTTGAAACGAAACCTCGCTGGCTTGTTGAAGCATAGGAAGCAGATGGGTGAACATATTTGTAGGGTGTGGTAGTATGCGATGGATCATCCCGGAAGGAATTTTCGGGATTGATTTGATCTTATGTCAGCAAAAAGCCTGCCTTTTGGCAAGACTTCTGTGGATGCGATGTTCATTGTCACCGGACGAACACCGGCTTGATCTTTGCCAGCGCCGCATTCAGATGAGGGATGTCAAAGATCGAAAAAGTCCCCACAGGCGAGTTCCACTCCGGCTACGGCTGCATCATCATGGCCGCCGTGATCGGAGTCTTCAGCTTCATCCTCTGGTGGAGCTACTACACGCTGACCACGATGGATGCGGCCATCGCGGCCATCACGCAGACGGCCCCCGCCACTCTCCCTCCCGTAACGGCTGTGCCTGAGCTGGAGAAGAGGCTCACCGACTTTGCCGCCGCAGCGACCGAGGGCAAACCAGCTACGCTGAAGCTCAGTGTGGCGGATCTCAATGCCCTGCTCCTCCTCGCCCCGGATGGCGGCAATGGCAGCTACAAGGACATGCTGCGGGTGACATCTCTCGATGCGACCCATCAGACAATCGTCACCAAGGCCAGCCTGCCCATGAACACGGCCAAGTTCTGGGAGGACACCAAGCGCTACCTCGTCGGCGAAGTGGACTTCACCTTGGTGCCGACTGAACTGGGGCCCGATGCCAAAGTCAGCGCCGTGCGCGTGCCGGGCAAGACGGTGCCGGAAGAAATGGTCAAAGGCATGGCGATGTACGGCTACCTAGGTCCCTATCAAAACGATGCAAAGCTGGGGCCGGTGCTGAAGGCGATCGTGAAGTATCAGGTGGAGGCGGATGGAGTGGTGCTTTCGACGGTGAAGTGATTTTTGGACGGAGGTTAAGGCAGAGGTCAAGGGGTGGTCAAGGGGTGGTCAAGGGGTGGTCAAGGGGTGGTCAAGGGGTGCGTGGCGGCTTGATCGAGGACGAGTAGGATTTTGCTTTGGTGGAACGCCTTGACCATTGCTTGACCTCTTGACCTCTTGACGTTGCTCCCCCCCCTCCCCAATGCCCACACTCCCCCAGCACCCCAACCCCTGGCAGACCGTTTCCTCCCGCGAGACCTATGCCAATCCATGGATCCGGGTGCGGGAGGATCAGGTGATCAAACCCACGGGCGGAGCCGGCATTTACGGCGTGGTGGAGTACAAGAACATCGCGGTCGGCGTGATCCCTGTGGATGCCGAAGGCTACACCTGGCTGGTGGGCCAATGGCGCTACTGCCATGGGCGCTATGAGTGGGAAATCCCCGAAGGCGGCTGTCCTGCCGGTGAATCCACGGTAGAAGCGGCCCGGCGCGAGTTGAAGGAGGAGACCGGTATCGTCGCCGCGACCATCGTGTCCCTGCTCTCCGGCATTCAGCTTTCCAATTCCACCAGCAACGAAGTCTGCGACATCTTTATCGCCACGGGTCTCACGCACACTGCGGCGCAGCCGGAGGACACCGAAGAACTCGAAGTCCTGCGCCTGCCCCTCAGCGAAGCCATTCAAATGGCCCGCGATGGGCGCATCCGCGACAGCGTCAGCGTTTTGGCGCTGCTGGCAGTGGCAGGACGGGGTGGATTGACCGCATAAATCGCCTGACGTTGTGGCATCAAAACTCTTGTCGTGACAAGCGGCCAGTGACAGAGTGGGAACCCATGAACACAGAGCAACTGGAACAACTCAAGACACTGGTGGCAGACGCGGACGATCTGCCAGAAGCCGCGAAAACCAAGCTGCTTGACCTGCTGGCACAAACCGAGGCTGAAGCCCCCACGGCAGAGCCTGGGCAGGCGCAAGGACTGTGGCAGTCTTCGGTCGGAGAACTCGAGGCGGCGCACCCAGAAGCGACGGTATTTATGAACCGGCTCGCGACGACGCTGGCGAACATGGGAATCTGAAATGGAACCCACACTTTCAAAAGAACCCAGAATCCGTCTTTGACAGAACTTAGGAGGCGTGTAGTTTCGCGCCCCTTTTTCCCCGAGGGAATGTCGCCATGCCAAACACACAAGTTATTCTCAAAGAACAAATCAAAGGCCTCGGAGCCGAAGCTGACGTCGTCAGCGTGAAGCGCGGTTTTGCGCGCAATTTCCTGCTTCCCCAGGGCAAGGCTTATGAAGCCACCAAGGGCAACCTGCGCTACACCGAACGCCTCAAGGCCGTGCGTGCAGAGCGTGAAGCCAAGGAAGTCGGCGAAGCTGAAAAGATTGCCTCCAAGCTGAAGAAGGTGAAGCTCAAGCTCACCCTTTCCACCGGTCAGGGCGGCAAGGCCTTCGGCTCCATCACCACCATCGACATCGCCAAGGCTCTTTCCGAAGAGTCCAAGATCGAAGTGGATCGTCACATGATCGTGCTGGAAAAGCCGATCAAGAGCACCGGCAACTTCGAAATCGTCGTCAAGCTTGGCCACGAAATCACCGCCACCGTCAAGCTGAACGTCTCCGCCGCTGGCGAAGCCGCTCCTGCTGAAGACGACGCTGAATAAGCGCTCTCTCCTAGCTTAACCATTCTGCAAAGCCGCGTGAACAACGCGGCTTTGTTGTTGTGTTCAAGAAAGTACTCATGAGCTTCAGCTCATTCCGGAAAGCCTTGCGAATGTCTCTGCTGCTCCAAGTAATGCAGGGTGAGTGTCTCTCTCATGTCTCAGGCTCTCCAAGCCATTTCGAACCGCATAGGCACGATGACGCAGAGATTTGCGCCGGCGTGTTGTTTTTTCGCTGAGAGCACTCGGGCGTTCTGAACAGCGAAGAGAGCGCTGTCCAGAACGAGCTGAAGCTCGCTAGTACTTTCCCTTGCCTAAAAAGACTCGAAAGAGACACTTCCGTACCGGGTATTGATATTGACAATCATGCCTCCTTTTTGGAGCATGCCCTCATCACCATGAAGAAATACAACGTCGGAATCATCGGATACGGCTGGGCCGCCAGCGCTCACATCGAAGCCATCAACAAAAGCAAGCAGGCGCAGGTCACCGCGATCTACTCCTCCCGCAAATTGGACGACGCCGAACTGAGCGCGAAGCACAGCACCCCCATCAAGAGCTACCAAAACCTCGACGAGATGCTGGCGAATCCAGACATCCATGTGGTGGACATCTCCAGCTACCCTAGCCAGCACCGCGACCAAGCCATCAAGGCGGCGAATGCGAAGAAGCACATCATCCTCGAAAAGCCGATGGCCAACTCGCTGCAGGAAGTGCGCGAGATCGTCGCTGCGGCCAAGGCCAATGGCGTGAAGGGCTGCGTGTGCTTTGAGTGCCGCTTCTCGAACCAGTTTCAGGTGACCAAGGCGCTCATCGACGAAGGTCTGCTGGGCAGCATCCATTACGGCGAAGTCGATTACTACCATGGCATCGGCCCTTGGTACGGTCAGTTCCGCTGGAACACCGGCAAGAAGGACGGCGGCAGCGCCCTGCTCACCGCCGGCTGTCATGCACTGGATGCCCTGCTCATGGTCATGGGCGGCGAAATCGAAAGCGTCACCAGCTTCTCCACCAAGACGCAGAGCGAGATCTTCAAGCCCTACGAGTACGACACCACCAGCGTCACGCTGATTCACTTCAAAAACGGTGCCGTCGGCAAATCCGCCGCCGTGGTGGACTGCCTGCAGCCCTACTACTTCCACACCCACCTGTGCGGCAGCCAGGGCAGCCTGCTGGATGACAAATTTCACTCCATGAAACTGCACACCGACAAGCACGCCTGGAGCAAGCTCTCCATGAAGATGCTCGACTCCGGTGACGTGAGCGACCACCCCTACGAGACGCAGTTCCAAGCCTTCTTCGATGCTCTGGACGAAGGCAAGGACATGCCGCTGACCAGCTTCCCAGAAGCATTGCGCAGCTTTGAAGTCATCTTCGCCTCCGACAAAAGCGCCGAACAAGGCGGCAAGCCGGTGCGCATTGCTGATCTCGACTGAGACTGATACAGAGAGTTCAATCACAACCGCGTGGCGCTCCGGCACCACGCGGTTTTTTGTGGGTGGTCTCCGGACCGCAGAGTCCGCCGCAGAGCCATGTATGGCGGTTCGCAAAACTCATTTCCGTTTAGCAGGCTGTTTCTTGATCGCAGATCATGGGCTTCCTTCTTCGCTCTCCTGCGTCGAGCTACGAAGGACAGGTCGACGGCGGCTGGCTGAGGACAGCCAGCGCTGGGCAGACGCGTTCAACGCTTCACCAGACCAGCACTTCTTCCTCTTCCTGAGGCACGACGACAGCGGCTGCGCGCGCGGGTTTGACGAAGTCGTAAATGATGGGGATGCTCATCATGCCGGTCCTGCGGTCGTCGAACCAATCTGAGTAGAAAGGTTTGCCAAACACGCGAAAGCCCATGGTTTGGTACAGAGGCAGCAGGCGCTTGCCAGATTTGGTGACGACATGAGCGGCCTTTTGCCGTTTGGCGTAGTCCTGCATGGCCATGGCAAGCTTCATCAGCGGCATGCCTGTGAGGCTTCTCCGGGCGCAGCCGCGTGACACTTCGATGATGAGCCCGTCCTTCGGATACACGAGATCCTGCGCGTCGGATTCGCTTTGCAGCTCCAGTTTAGGCACCTCATCATTGCGCAGCACGCGGATCACGCCGGTGATTTCACGGGCAGTATTGAAGAGCGCAAAATGATGCGCGGCTTCGTCAAATTCATCGATCTCATGAATCAAACCAGTGGTGTAAACCTCACGCCGCATCTGTGCGATGGTGTTGCGGTTTTCGTGGAATGAAATCTCTTGAATCATGTCTTAGAAGACTGGTTTTCTTATATTTACCGTAGGCTAAATATTAGCTAAACAGGCCTAAATAAAGATTAATATTTGGGAGCTTTGAGAAATGGCTTTCGGTCTTAACCACGCGGTCAGCCGAGGTCCTTGATCTCTCCCGCCCCGACCTGCTCCGCCGCTGCCAGCTTGATCAAGCGCACTTCGGGCGGGCAGGTGAAACCCGGCGGCACATCGCCGGGAAGCAAAATACGAAAGCGGTGCAGACCCTTCAATTTCAGCGCATGGTATTGCTGCTGCAGATTTTCAGCCGTCAGAGGCAGATCGCTCGGAAAGGCCCAAAGCCCAGAAAAACCGTCTTGGTCGTGATGAATGAGCGCTGTCTGGCTGAGGAACTCCGCTACGGGGCTGACCAGCCGGGGCCAGCGCAGCAACTGGACATGATTGGCTGAAAGGTGCCCATCATGCACGGTGAGGCCGTCCAGCCATTTGGCCTTGTAACGCAGCACGCCGTCATGCAGTGAGGGCTTGCTGCCACCGAGGAGGATGCGAGTGCAGCCGAGGTGCCGGGCTTCTTCCAGCGAATGCACGTAGAGCGCGGCCAGAGCGCCCTCACGCAGAAGCTCCTGCCGCCCCTCCCGCAGCCCGGTCACCACAGGGATGTAGTCCCTGCTCTGCTTGATCACCAGATCCCCCGCCACATGTTCGCCGTTCTGCGTCACCCATTGGATGCCACCGCGCCGAAACACCCACCGCAGCAGCCAGCGTGGCGCCACCTGCGCCTTGGCCTTATGCCTGTCGCGGATGTAAGGCTTGTAATAGGAGTCGTAAAAAAGTTCATAGTCAGCGGCGGACTTGGAGAGCTCGCTGGTGTAGCCCTGGCGTTTGACCCGCCGGAACTCCGAGTCTGTCCGGCTGTGTGCGCGGGTGTAGGTCCGTACCTCCTCGGGCACGGTCAACCAGGCGGAAACCATGGGGGGCACCGCGAGATAGTCCTGCGCCAAAAATAGCTGTGCGGAGAGACGGTCAATCCCCACGAGCGTCAGATCGGCGGCAGACTGTGCGCGGTCCAGATGCTTTTGCAGTGACCACACTGGTACATGTATACAATTTTCCACCCGAGGCTCTGCCGCAAACAGTTGCTGGATGATGAAGTCCGTCCAGCGTGGCTGCCCCGCAGCGAGCAGGATTACCTCCCGCCCTGAAGCACGCGCCACCCCGCGCAGCCTCTGCACGGGCACCCACCAGCCGATGAAGGGCAAAAGCAGGCGCGCACCCCAGCGCAGCAGACTTTTCAGCAGCACCATCATGACTGCCTGGGCTGGGTCGGATCCTGCATGGGCCCCGCTGGCGTGTCAGGGTGGCCGCAAAGTTTCAGCCTTTCAGGTCCGCTGTCGCTGACTGTGCCTCCGGAGATCAGGCGGACTCCGGAGGGGCATACAAAATCTGCCGGCACCTCTCCGGGCAGCAGGATCGTCAGACAGCGCAGGCCCTTGGCCTTGATCTGGTTATGGTGCTGCTGCAGGGTTTCTGCTGTCAGCGGGTGCTCTTGGGGAAAGGCGGTCAGCGCTGAGAAGCCATCCCCATCATGGTGAATGAGCGAGGTGTGGGTGAAGAACTCCGCCACGGGCCCCGCCATGCGGTTCCAGCTCAGCAGCACGGAGCGGTTTGACGATACTGCGCCATCAAGGAGGCGGAGCTCTGAGGCCCATTTGTTCTTGTAGCGAAACACTCCGTCCTGCAGCCAGGGCTTGCTGCCGCCCATGTCGATTTCCTTGCAGCCCAGCTTTCGTGCTTCCAGGATAGAATGCACATAGATGGCGCTGAGCGCGCCGTGCTGCAGCAGCTCCAGCCGTCCATCCAGCATCCCGTTCACCACCAAGCGAAACTGCCCCCCCTTCACTATGACGAGGCAGCCACTGAGCCGTTCACCGGCCTGAGTGATCCAGTACAGCATGCCCATCCGGAACATCAGCCGCATGCGCCAGCGCGGGACGAGAGCCACTTTTTCACCATGTCGTGCGGGAATGAAGGGCACATAAAAGCGGTCATAAAAGCAGTCCAGATCCTCGGCTGCCCGGCTGAGGTGGCACTCGAAATTCTTAATGCGCACGCGCCGGATGTCTGCCTGGGCGCTTTTGTGATTCCGTGTGAAAACCTGCAAATCCTCCGGCACCTGGCTCAGACTTGAAAGCCACATAGGCACCTCGAAATCATGCGGCCTGAGGAACAGGCGTGCAGAAACACGGTCGATCCCCACCGCCACCAGATCTGCGGTGCTGCGCCACTCATCCAGCAGCCGCTGCAGCCGCCAGACAGGCACCCGCACGCAGCGCTCCACCACGGGCTCCTGCGCAAAAAAGCGCTCCTTGATGAATACAGAAGCGGGGCCCGCGTGCAGCAGCACCACCTCCCGGCCTGAGCCACGCGCCGGACCGCGCAGCAGCGCCACCGGCACGCGCCAGCCTAGCAAGGGCAGGATGATGCGCATCCACCACCGCAGCCAGTTTTGCAGGTTCATTGGGCGAAGGATCTCATGCGTATTCCAGCAGCGCCTTGATGACCTTGCGCTCTGCCACGGCCTTGAACGCGGCGGTGATCTGATCCAGCTGAAAACGATGCGTGATGAAGTCGGCGGAAGTGAGCCTGCCTTCGCGGATCCACTGGCAGAGGGCGGCCTGTGATTCCTTTTCATAGCGGCGTGTGGGCCACTGATGCACGAAGAGGTTGAAGTTGAAGTCCGCCTTCGCTTTGTCGATGTGCAGCACGCCATGGGTGAGCACGCCGTAGATGCAGTGTGAGCCGCCCCGGCGCAGCAGCGGCAGCCCCTGCTGAACGATGTCCGGGTGGCCGACAGCATCAATCACGGCATCAAGCTTCTTGCCGCGAATCTTCGAGAGTTCTCCAATCTCGAGGTCTCCCGGTGCAAAGGCTGCATCCGCGCCAAAGGCCAGCGCCTTGGCCTGCTTGTCCACATGGCGATCCACGATGCCGATCCAGCCGAGGCCAAAGAGGCGGCCGAGTTTCACAAAACTCAGGCCCACCGGCCCTGCGCCGTAGATGAGCACATCGTCACCGGGTTGCAGATGGAAATCACGGAACGCACCCAGCACCTCGCGCCAGGTGCAGAGCAGCACGGCTTCCTCAGGCGGGATGTCCGCATCCACGCGGGTCTGGATCTCGAAGACCTCCACCCAGCCGTGCGCCTCATCCGCCACGCCGTCCGCCACCATGGCCTCATGGTCATTCGCCAGGGTGAACTCACCAAAGCCGCCCCAGCCGGAATCCACGCCTTCCTTTTGCAGATCAAACACCAGCCCACCGACGGCGCGATCACCCACCTGGAAGTTTTTCACCTTGTCTCCCACTTCGATCACGATACCGACGCTCTCATGCCCGAGGGCAAAGGGGAACTTGTCCTCCATGCCCGGAAAGCTGCCGCCGAGGAGTTCGGAGTCCGTGCGGTTGCACAGGCAGGCGCATTCCGTGCGCACCAGCGCCTGGTAGGGCCCCGGTTTCGGCTGCGGTGTGTCGAGGATGGCGAGTTCTCCGGGTGCGATGGCGATGACGGACTTCATTCAGAAGTGCATCCGACCACGCGGCGCGTGCGTGCGCAATCAAGAAGTGAAAGGGCTGCGCTTTTGACGATGGTCTGGCCACCCCGCCAGATGCCTCTCAAGCCATCTCATCTGGCAGCGGCACGTTTTGCTCCACCTTGCCGGTGCGTGCATCGGGGCTGAGCTGCGGGACGATGCGGGCGGTGCATTTCACGCCGGTGCAGCCGCCCTCCTCCAGGCAGTGGCGCATGGCTGCCGTCAGCTCAAACAGCAGCCGGGCTTCATCGGCACCGGGCTGCGGGATGAAGACGCACTCCACGGCATCGGGCGCTGTCTGCCGGAACTGGTAGGTGGCCACCTCCCGCTGATGCTCCATGGCGAAGATGAAATGCGCCCCGATGAACACACGGCGCTCAGGTGTTTTGAAAACGTAGGCCATGTTGCTGCGGCCATGGATCTGCTCGATGCGCTTGAACGGCCATGCGGCATCCACCGGCCCGAATTTCACGCGGTCATTGAGGCGGTAGCGCAGCAGCGGCACCGCCTTGTTGATGAGTGGCGTGGCCAGCGCGTGATCGGACAGAACGTCCTCCTCCACTGGCTGATCTGCGGCGTCCACCCCCTCAAACACCACCATGTCGTCATGGCAGTGCAGGTGCTCCATGCCGCGCCACTGCCGGGCGATGCCGAGGGTTTCACCGCAGCCATACATGCTGAAGGGCTCAATGCCGAAGGCTCTGCGACACAGGTCGCGGATGCCGGGCGTCACTGCATCTCCTCCAGCCCAGATGTGGCCCCGGTCTTTGGGCAGATGGAGGTCCACTTCGCCATTGAGCTGCGCCTGCGCCAGACGCCCAAACAGAGAGGCATAGCCCATCATCGCATCCGGCTGGATACGCTGCACCTCCGCCAGGATCTCGCTCCATGGCGCGGTGATGTTGATGCGATGGTAGCTGCTGAACAGCGCACCAATCCAAGGGCGCGTGGCATACAAAGCCGCAGAGACCGAAGGTGAAGACGCCGTCACAAAAACGAGGACCTTGAGACGCCGCCGAAACACCGGCAGTGGCGGCTGGGCGGCGCTGTGTGGAGAGGCGGAGTTGCGCAGATTCTGGCAGGCGTGGCCCCAGTCCACCGCCGCAATGTCCTGCGGGATCGCCAAAGCCGCGCCGGTGGTGCCTGAGGTCATGCTGACCATCCAGCGACCATGCAGCAGCGTGCCCCAGTTTTTCGGCTCGTTGAGAAAGGCCTCCAGCGCAGCGCGGTGCAGCCGTTTGTCTGGCACGATTTCATCCCAGTTCGCCACCAGGAGTTCCTTGGTCAGCGGCGGGATGTCCGTGATCTGGCAGCGCTCCACATCAATGCCCGCGAGGTGCCGCCGGTAAAAAGGGCTCACCTCCAGCGCATAGCGCGCCATGGCCCGCCAGCGCCGCTCCTGCAGCTGCAGCAAGTCCGCACGGCTCATGAAATGGGCTTCCTTCACAGCCCTGCGTGCGCGCAGGAGGTTGATCAATCGACTCATACGGTCCTTTCGCGGAGATGGCGCAAGGGGTCAAGACGGGAGCTGCACGACAAATGCACCCTGTCCTACCTCACCTTCTTTCCATCAACTCATTCCCACATCCGCACTGGAAATGCGTTCGTTTCTTGCTTTGTAAAACGCTGCCCATGTTCCGCACGATTTTCGAATACCTCCTCTGGCCCCTGATCATCACCGCCGCCATCATCCCCACCGGGATCGGCATTGCCAGCGGGCATGGGCCGCTGGCGTTTAACATCACCTACTTCAGCCTCGCGGCGCTGCTGTACTTCCTGGAGCGGAAGTTTCCGCATGAGCAGGCCTGGCTGCACTCAGACGGGCAGGAGGCACAGGATTTCGCGCATACCGCCTTCACCAAATCCTTCGTGCAGTTGCTCATCATTTCCGCCACCTGGCTCGGACTCGCCGCCGTGGTGGGCGGAGATATGGGCACGGGCTACTGGCCCAATCACTGGCCCATGTTTCTCCAGGTGTTGCTGGGGCTCGTCATCGCCGAGTTCGGTCTGTATTGGGCGCACCGCATCGCCCATGAATGGGGGCCGCTGTGGTGGTTCCACGCGGTGCATCACAGCTCCAAAAAGCTGTGGTTCTTCAACACCGGCCGCTTCCACATCATCGACACGCTCAAGAGCGCCATCTTCTCCGCCCCGCTGCTCGCGCTGGCCGGTGCACCCCAGAGCGTGGTGCTGTGGTTCGGTGCCATCACCGCCTACATCGGCTTTCTCACGCACGCCAACATCCAGATGCGCTTCGGCTGGCTCAATTACATCTTCAACACCCCTGCCCTGCACCGCTGGCACCACTCGATGGACCTGCGCGAAGGCAACAAAAACTACGGCGAGAATCTCATGATTTGGGACCTCATCTTCGGCACTTACTACGACGACACCAACCGCCGCCCGCCGGTGAAGATCGGCATCAAAACCGCCATGCCGAGGACCTTTTGGGGCCAGGTGGTGGAGCCCTTTCGCTGGCACAAGTTTCAGAACTCCGCCAAAGAAGGCACCCACAAGCACGAGCTGCTGTGAAAAAAGGAGGGCACATCGCCCTGAAAACGACTTGCCGCAATCCGGTGTGCATGCGAAGCATCGCCCCCAAACAACGCGCTCGTAGTTCAACGGATAGAATGGTGGTCTCCGAAGCCGCATATCCAGGTTCGATTCCTGGCGGGCGCACCAGTTGGGGCCGGTTCCGGTAATTTCGTCAGTCGTATGCATTCCTGCACCCATGTGTGGCCGCCTGAACCAGTTCGCGAAAATTTCCGCGCTTTCTCTCGCGGGGAAGAAGCTGCGCATCGAATGCCGCCCAAAGAAAAAGGCCGAGGACATGAAGGCCGACGCGCAGGTGATTCATAACATCTGCCCCACTGATTATGCGGACGTATTGACCATGCAGGCTGATGAGATCGGCATGGAGCGCATGCGCTTTGGCCTCGTGCCCGCCTGGGCCAAAGGCAGCAAGAAGGATGTCGCGAAGAAGTTTGGCCTCACCTTCAATGCCCGTTGTGAGAGCATCTTTGAGCTGGCCTCCTACCGGGGGCCCATCCTGCGCCAGCGCTGCCTCATACCCGTGCGCGGCTGGCATGAGTGGCCGGATCGCAACTGCCCCTACTTCATCCACCGCACGGACGATGCGCCGGTCTTGCTGGCAGGTATCTGGGATGTCTGGGAAAGCCACAGCCCGGAGGATGTCGAGAGCGGCGGTGTCATCACCTCCATGAGCATCGTCACCACGCCGCCGGGGCGCTACATGGCGAAGTTCCACGATCGCAGCCCGCTGATTTTGGAGGGTGAAGCTGCTTTCGCCTGGATGCAACCGGGCATGCCGGTAGCGGACATCCGGGGTCTTCTCAAACCCTATGAAAGCGAGCATTTGGAGGCTTATCGCGTCTCCACCGCTGCCAGTCAGGCCCGCAACAAGACTGACGAAGTGATACGTCCGATAGCGGCACCTGTTCCACAGCATGGAACATATCAGCCCATCGCACCTGTCTCATCTGCAGATGCTCCCCAACCCATGCTGCCGGGTCTCGCCCCTTGAATCCCCCCTATGGGATAGATCCTCGCGCGTGGCCAGGTGCCACCCTGACAAGCGCAAGCAGGCATGGGTGCTTCAAGAGAGAATTTCCTTCACAACATGCCCATGCACATCGGTGAGGCGACGATCGACACCATTCGTGCGCAGGGTGAGGTTTTCGTGATCGATGCCGAGCAGGTGAAGGATGGTGGCGTGCATGTCGTAGCCGGTGGTGACGTCGCGCATCGCCTGGTAGCCCCAATCGTCGCTCTCGCCGTGGGCTGTGCCGGGCTGGATGCCTGCACCCCAGAGCCAGCTCACGAAGCTGCCGCAGTTGTGATCGCGTCCGAGCGAGCCTTGCGAGAACGGCGTGCGGCCGAACTCGGTGGTCCAAACGACGAGGGTTTCTTCGGCGAGGCCACGTTGGCGGAGATCGCGCAGCAGGGCGGCGATGGGCTTGTCGATGCTCGCGGCCATGGGCGGGAGTTGTGTGGGGATGTTGCCGTGGTTGTCCCAGTTATTCGTTGCGCCCTCGGGACCGCTCCAGACTTGGACAAAACGCACGCCGCGCTCGATGAGACGCGTGGCGAGCAGGCAGCGCTTGCCGAAGTCAGCGGTGGCTTTGTCTGCGCTGTCGAGACAGTAGGCCCGGCGTGCGGATTCGGGTTCGCGCATGACGTCGAAGGCTTCTGGCGCGCTGAGCTGAAGCTTCGCGGCGAGTTGGTAGCCCGCGACGCGGGCATCGAGTCGCGAATCGCCCGGATGCTGCGTGGCGTGCGCGTGGTTCATCTGGTTCAGCAAGGCGAGGCCGTCGCCATCCGCCTGGTGAGTGGCGAATGCGAACTTGTCGCTGGCAAAGAGGTCAGGAATGGGTTGCGACGCGCCTGCTTTGATCACGGTGCCCTGATGCACCGCAGGCAGGAATCCTGAGGTGAAACAACCGCGCCCGTTGTAAGGCAGGCCGCGAGCATCGGGCAGCACGATGAAGGTGGGAAGGTTGTCGGTGAGATTTCCCAGCGCATACGAAATCCATGCGCCCATGCAGGGGAAGCCGGGCAGAAGGAAGCCGTTGTTCATGAGGTAGGCGCTCTGGCCATGCACATTCGAGCGGCCCTGCATCGCCATGAGAAATGCCATTTCGTCCACAAGCTTCGCCTGCTCAGGAAACAGGCTGCTCGCCCAGCGTCCGCATTGACCGTGCTGCTTGAACTCGAACGGGCTCTTCATCAGCGGTCCCTGCATGCCGGTCGCGCCTTCGACCTTCACTTTGGAGCCGAGCTTCTGCCCGTGCTGTTTCGTCAGCATCGGTTTGTAATCCCAGAGGTCCATCGGGCTCGCTCCGCCATTCATGAAGAGCTGGATGACGCGCTTCACTTTTGCCGGATGATGAATGCCGCCATTGAATTCCGGTCTCGGCACCGGGACGCTGGCGGAGGCATCGCGCGCGAGCAGTTGCGACAACGCGACTCCCGCGAATCCGCTGCTGATGCCAGTGAGAAAGTCGCGCCGGGCGTGAAGCGGAGGGGGGCTCATGGGGTGCCGGGGTGGAGGCTTTAGCGAAGCGCTTTGCCTTTGGTTGCGTTGGCAGGCACTTCCAGCGCGGACATCACCCGCTTGCCGAGTTCCTGGCTGAGCAGCTGGTAGGCCGCTCCTTGCCAGTGATAATTGTCGCCGGCCGCCAGTTCAAGGTGGGAACCCAGGAGGGAATAGCTGTCGATCATATCGATGCCTTCCTCTTTCATCACCTGACTGGAGAGTGTGTTGAGCCGGATGACGACATCGTTCTTGTCTCCCAGACTGGCGACCGGTTGGTCCGGCGCAGGCCGGGCGGCGGTGTGGGGAGTGGTGAAGAGGTAATAGATCTTTGCCTGGGGTGCGCCCAGCTTGAAGCAGCGTGTCAGCTTGCGCATCCGCTCCAAAACGACGTCGTCGGAGACCTTGTCGGGCGTCCAGCTCAGCGAGTGGAGGCCGTTGTTGAAGATGACCACGTCAAACTTGTAACGCCCGGCCATCTCAGTGAGGGCCTCCACGGGCACGTCACCGCCGACGAAGTGGACGCAGTGGAATACATAAATCTTTTGCTTCAACATCTCCGGGATGAAGGAGCCGCTGTAGCCCATCGAGATGGAGTCTCCGTAAATGAGAACTTTCGGCCATTCGGGATGGTCAAGTTTGGGAACGTCGAGCGCCCAGCCTTTGCCCGCGACCGCGCCGCGTGGGAACTCCGGCTTGGACTCGCGCTTCGAGACATAGTTGAAGGATGAGCCGAACACTTTCACGCCGCGAATCGTCACGGGCATGGTCTTGGCCTTCGGGTTCCCGTTGCGGCCAATCCACATCGGTTCGGCGTTCGGGATGAGGTTCATGAAGCAGGTCTTGCAGGGAATGTCGTCGATGTAGAACGTCGCCAGTCCCTTGCGGACCGCCATGGTGAGGGTGTAGGGCGTGTTCATCTGCGGCTCCTTCCGTCCGTTCAGGGAGCCTCCGGTCATCAAGATGCCGTTCACCACGGAGTTGACCTGTCGTGCGTAATACGGGTTGTCGCGGTAGTTGAAGAAAAAGGAAAAGCCGTCGTCCTGCTCGCTCTGCTTTCGCATCGCGGTGAAGACCGCATCCTGCACCAGTGCATCGAGTGAAAGTGTGACCTGGACGGTGAAATTGGCTTGATCGGGAAATGCCTCCGCAGGCACGGCGAAGCTCGCGCCATCCCGCAACTTGACCACGCCGTCCACCTTCTCGGCGTCTCCCGACCGCAGCGCGGGCACAATGTCATTTTGCGACAAATCCCAAAGAACCGAATCATCGGCAACGGCGGTGGTACTGAGGGCTGCCATGGCGCAGGCTGCCATAGCCAAACGCAGGATGGGAAGGCGGGATGGGGTTGGATTCATGGGATCGGGTGGATTTAATTCACAAACAGGAACTCGTTGCTGTTGATGAGCACGCGGCAGAGCGCGGCGAGGCCGTTCTTCTGAGCATACGCAGTGAAGTCGCGGAGTTCATCCGCCGTCGCATCACGCAGCAGGATGCGGCGCACGGCATTTGCGGGTGTGGTGAATTGTTTCCCAAGCTCGCCGCTGAAGTGCAGGACGAAGCTGTTGTTGTAGAGCGCGAGGGATTGCAGCGAGGACGCGGAGAAGCTGCGGCTCGGGGCGAGCAGGCCGAGGTCGGGAAAGTCGAGCGTGTCCATGAAAGGGTCAGGCACGCCGCGCCACACGAAGCGGTAGATGCTGCGGCGATGCTTTGGCAGCGCGGACCAGTCGTAGGCGGCATAGTCGAGCGTGGGCGTGAGCTGCACAGCCGGGCCGGTGATGAACTGCCGCTCACTGGGGCCACCGACGATGAGGTCGAGCCTGTCTGCTGCAGCGAGGACGAAGTCGCGGTAGCTGTCGGCGTCGAGGCGCAGGCGGTTCATGCGCCAGAGCAGACGGTTGTCGCTGTCGAGCTTCGCCGCATCCTCGCGGTGCTCGCTGCTCTGGCGATACGCGGCACTGGTGACGATGAGGCGATGCAGATGCTTCAAGGAGCCGCCGCTGTCGCGTAGTTCGCACGCGAGCCAGTCGAGCAGTTCGGGATGCGAGGGCACGCCGCCCATGCGTCCGAAATCGCTCGGCGTATCGCAGATGCCGCGACCGAAATGATATTGCCACACGCGGTTTGCGATGCTGCGCCAGGTCAGCGGGTTCTTTTCATCGGCGATCCAATCTGCGAGCGCGGCACGACGCTCGGATTCATCACCGACGTGAGCCTTGGTGAATTGCGCGGGCAACGCCGTCACCGCACTCAGCGCGCCGCTTTCGGCGTCACCTATTGGCTTGTCGAACTCGCCGCGCTTCAACTTATGCACGACCTTGGGTTTGGCCACCGTCGTCGGCGTTCCTTTGCTGACGGCGAGCAGCACATCCGCCTTCCTGCCTGCGGCATAGACAAACGCTGGCGCGGGCATCTTTTGCATTTCATCAAGGGCGCGAAGGCGCAGGGCATGGGCGGCGAGTGCGAGCCGTTGCGGCTCGCTGCGCTTGTCGGCAGGAGTGGTGAGTGCGGCGGAAGCGAGCGCAGGCATCGCGGAAGCACGCGCTGCCGGCTCATCGGTTGCCGAGAGCTTGAAGCGACCCACGAGATGCGCCTGCGGGGCGAGCTGCTTCAGCGAGATGGTGAGCTTCGCGCCTGCCTTTAAGGTGAGCGCCGCAGCCAGCTCGAACACCGCGTGATGCGACTGTCCCACCGCCGGATGGATGCCCCAGCCCGTGGTCGGATTGCCATCAATCGCCGCAGGGGCCGCGTAGCTCGCTTGATTGAAGTCTGCGGTCGCTCGCGAGAATTTCAGCTTCACCGGGGCGGCTGCTCCGGCATCGAAGACCTGCGCCTCAAACTCACTCACCGTGAGATTGCCGTTGTCCTGCCTGCCTGGACCGTCTTTGGGCAATGACTTGTCCGCAATGACGTCAAGTCGCAGTGCGGTGATGCTCGCAAGCGGTGCTGAGGCCGTGATGACATACGTATCTTTCTCCGGCTTTGCGCCGCTGGAAATGATGACCTCGCCGCTGTGCGAAAGCGTCGCGCCCTCGGTGCTGATGAAGCTCTCGTATCCGAGCGTGGTCCATTTCACCGCAGGCCCCTGATGCTTCTCCCAATCGGCGACGAGCGCCCCATTTTCCGCAGTGAGCAGCACGGCCTTGTCCTGTGCCTCGGCCGCCATGAGCAGCGACTGCCAGCGCTTCCGCTGCTGCGCGACGTTCGTGTCTTCATCAAATGGAATATCGCCCTCGATGATGCCTGCGAAGACCGCTTGCAGTGCGTAGTAGTCGTCCTGCGTGATTGGATCAAACTTATGGGCGTGGCAGCGGGCACAGTTCGCCGTGGTGCTGGTGAAGGCCGCCATCGTCTGCGTCACCAAATCATCACGGTCGAGGTAGTCGAAGTTCATCGGTGCCGTCTGAAAGGCACTGTGGTCAAACACGCCCGCGCCGAGAAACCCGAGCGCGGCGATGAGACGCGGCTCTTCGGGGAACAGGCGGTCGGCGGCAAGCTGTTCGCGCACGAACCGCGACCACGGCTTGTCGTTGTTCAACGATTCGATGACATAGTCACGATACCGCCACGCATGATCCCGTGGCAGATCGTGGCCACACCCGTGCGTCTCAGCGAAGTGGATCGTATCCAGCCAGTGCCGCGCCCAGCGCTCGCCATGGCGCGGTGACGCGAGCAGCCGATCTACCAGGTGCTCGTAAGCCTGCGTATCGCTGTCCTTTTCAAACGCCTCCACCTCGGCGAGTGACGGCGGCAATCCGTGCAGATCGTAGAACACCCGGCGAATGAGCGTGCGGCGATCCGCTGCGGGTGAAGGAGTGAGCTTCCGCTCCGCGAGCCGCGCCCGGATGAAGCGATCCACAGGGTGCCCCACATCAGCGACGTCCGGCAGCTTCGGTTTCACCAGGGGTTTCAGCGACCACCAGTCGGTGGCATTCGGCCGCGTCTTCACGATCACGCGCGGATCGGGCGCACCTTGCTTCACCCAAGCTTCCAGCAATGCGATCTCCGCCGACGACAGCTTTTCCTTCGGCGGCATCTGATGATCATCATCCGACCAGCGCACCATTTTGATGAGCAAACTCTCCTCCGGCTTTCCCACGACGATGGCCGGCCCCGAGTCACCACCTTCCTCCCAGCCTGATCTCGAATCGAGCGTCAGACCGGCCTTCATCTTCTTCTCGTGCGAATGACACTCGTAGCATCGCTGCTTCAGCAGGGGCTCGATTTTGGAAGTAAATAAATCATCCGCGTGCGCTAACGATGCCGCGAAGAGGATCACAACGGGGAGAGTCCGTTTCATGCACGAAGCCTCCTTTCGATCTCGCCTGCCGCTTTCATCACCTCGGCCGCCACGGCTGTGAAGGTGCTCTTCGGCATCCGCCCGGCGATGCCTGATACCCAGAGCGTCGCCATGAGCGCATTGAGCCGGTCCCGAATGGGTGCTGCTACGCAATGGATGCCCTCATCCGCCTCGCCCCAGTCGGTCGCATAGCCTTGTTTCATCACGCGTTCACAATCCGCACGCAGCGTCGCCTTGTCCGTGATCGTCCGATCCGTGAACCGCTCCAGCTTGATCCGGTTGATCGTGCGTTCGCGCTCCTTCGGATGGCGAAAAGCCAGCAGCACCTTCCCGGGGGCATTGCTGTGCAGTGGGAAGCGCAAGCCGATGTTCACGCCGATGCGCAACGCCTGCGTGCTCTCGATCTTCTCGATGATGACACCCTCGTCCCCAATCGGAATGCCGATCTGCACCGTCTCGCCCACGGCATCCCGCAGCGCCCGCATCGCGTCCAGCGAGCACTCCACCAGGCTCACATCCGCCACCTGCGGCTGTCCCAGTCGCAGCAGCTTTCCCGTCAGCCGAAAGCACATCGTCGAATCATCCCGCACCACATACTCCCGTGCGATGAGCGTTGAAATCAGGCGCGAAGTGGAGTTCTTCGGTCCGCCGATGGCCGTGCTGATCTCAGTCAGCGTCATGCCCGCAGGTTGTGCATCCAGCGCCTCCAAGACCGCCAGCCCACGATCCAGCGCCGGTGCTTCGACAACCGGTTCAGGCATTTTTTTGGAATGGCGCTGTGCCATATATGGAACGTGTTCCGACTGCTTCACGCAGGATATACCTGAGACTGCGGGTTTTCTTGCAACAACTTCAAATCGACCGCCGAAAACGTGAGGCAGAAGCGCTTTGGGGCGGCAAGAAGTCAGAGGCGCAGGTGATCCACAACATCCGCTCCACGGATGACGCGGACGTGCTGACCATGGAGGCCGATGAGGTCGGCATGGAGCGCATGCGTTTAGGCCTCGTGCCCTCCTGGGCCAAGGGCAGCACAACAGCTCTTCGCGCTAGAAATCCTCAGAAACTTCTGCCGCCAAATCCCGTCCCATAGCCGGAGTACCCGGACTGGGGCGTGGACTGCATGAGCGCCGAATTCTGACGGTAGGATGAGGTCTGGTTCAACATGGCGGCCGATTGATTGAGATTGTCCGCCGCAACCTGCGCCTCGGCATTTTGGGCTTCGGCCAGCCGTTCCTCCTGACCGCGCAGCACGTTCACCAGAATCACGCGCTCCTTTTCATTGATCTTCCCTGTGGTGGCCGCCTTGTTGATCTCCATCAGGCGTGGATGTTCCGCCGCATACTGATTCAGAAAGGCATCGACTTTTTGCGGGCTCCACTTGCCCTCCAGCGGCCTGCCCACGGACTTCTCCGCGACCAGCGCCGTCTCTCCTCCCGCGTGAATGTAGCCCACCTCCACCGCTCTCCGCGCAAACGCTTTCGCTTCGGCCACGCTTCCCACGTGGTACTCCTCGGAGGTGGTCTGGCAGGATGAAAGCATTGCAGCGGTCAGAAAAAGCAGGAGGGATTTCATGCTCTGAATGTGGAGAATGTTTTCCGCGCCACAAGCCAAAGTCGTTGAGAGATTCGGCAAAGTAGTCCAGAGCTTCAACTCGCTCTGGAAAAGTACTCGAGAGCTTTAGCTCTCTCTGGAAGCTCACTTCCTTCCCAAAACCAGCTGATCCGGTTTGTGGCACTCGACTGCGAAGGATGAGCGAAAGCTCTGGACGACTTCGTACAGAACGAGCTAAAGCTCACGACTACTTTCTCACCCATGACGCCCCGCCACCTGATCCTCCTCGCGCTGCTCGCTTCCGCCTCATGCGCTGTCGCTGCCAGCCCTGTCTTCGAAAGCCCGAAGCTCACCACCGCAAGCACCGCGCGCTTGGTCAAGGTGGACGCCTCACTCAAAGGCGCGAAGGAATTGTACCTCGTCGTCTCGGATGAGGATGGAATCAGCTGTGACTGGGCGGACTGGCTGGAGCCCAAGCTCATCATGGCCGACGGCTCTACCAAGGATCTGACCCAACTGCCATGGAAAGCCGCCAGCCAAGGCACGGGCGGTACACGCGTTGGGAAATCAGCCATGGGCGGTTCCCTGCTGGTGGGAGGCAAGACCTATGCCAAGGGTATCGGCACGCATGCACGCTCAGTGATCGTCTATGATCTACCGAAGGACGTGGTGGGCTTCACCGCACAGGCGGCCATTGACGACGGCGGCATGGAGCGCGGCGGCAAGGCCAGCAATGCCTCGGTCAAATTTCAGGTCTATACCGAAACACCTCCCAATGCGCCCAAGCCTGCGCCTCCCATCGTGGACGACGGCAAGACCACGGTGCCTGCGGATATGTTCAACGTCCCCGAAGGTCTCGAAGTGACCGTCTGGGCCAGCTCGCCCGCCTTGTTCAATCCCACCAACATCGACTTCGATGCCCAGGGCCGTCTCTGGGTGGCGGAAGGCGTGAACTACCGCAGCAAAGGCAGCCGCAGGCCGGAGGGCGACCGCGTCGTCGTGCTCGAAGACACCACCGGCTCAGGCCGCGCGGATAAAAGTACCGTGTTTGTCCAGGAATCCGCCCTCGCGGCGCCTCTGGGTGTCGCCGTTCTCGGCAACAAGATCGTCGTCTCCCAGCCCCCCGATCTGCTCGTTTACACCGACGTGAATGGCGACGGCAAATTTGATCCCACCGTGGACAAGCGCGACGTGCTGCTCACCGGCTTCGGCGGCCGCCAGCACGACCACAGCCTGCACAGCGTCACCGCCGGACCCGATGGCCAGTGGTATTGGAATCAAGGCAACACCGGCGCGAAATTCACCGACCACTCTGGCAAGACCTTCCGCATGGGCAGTCCCTACATGATGCAGGACATCGCCGGACAGAAGAGCGACGACGGCCATGTGTGGATCGGCGGCTTCACCGCCCGCATGAACCCGGACGGCAGCAACGTCACCATCATCGGCCACAACTACCGCAACAGCTACGAGCAGACCATCACCTCATTCGGTGACATCTTCCAAAGCGACAACGACGACCCGCCCGCCTGCCGCGTCTCCCCCGTGATGGAAGGCGGCAATGCGGGCTTTGCCTCCGCTGACGGCCTGCGTTCCTGGGGTGCCGACAAACGCCCCGGACAGGATACCCCCACTGCCGAGTGGCGGCAGGAAGATCCCGGCACCATGCCCGCTGGCGATGTCTATGGCGGCGGCTCTCCCACCGGCGTGGCCTTCTATGAAAACGGCGCTCTGGATGCCAAATGGAACGGCCTCCTCCTCGCTTGTGAAGCTGGCAAGAACGTCGTCTTCGGCTATCTGCCCAAGCTCGATGGCGCAGGCTGGAAAATGGAGCGCTTTGATTTCCTCACCTCCAACAAGGAGAAGGAATTCGCCGGTTCCGACTTCCTCGGCGGCAAGCCCACGGGTGAACTCAAAACCCGCTTCCGCCCCAGCGATGTCACCGTCGGTCCCGATGGCGCGATCTACGTGGCTGATTGGTTCGACGCCCGCGTGGGTGGCCACGGCACGCTGGATGATCGCTACACCGGCACGATCTACCGCATCGCACCGAAGGGTTTTGCTTCCAATGTTCCTGCGCTCAAGCTCGACACCACGGAAGGCCAGATCGCCGCGCTGAAAAGCCCTGCGCCAAACGTGCGCTACAATGGATTCACCGCACTCAAAGCCCAGGGCGCAAAAGCCGTGCCTGCCGTCGCCGCCTTGCTCAAAGACGACAGCGCCTACATCGCCGCGCGTGCTGCATGGCTGCTCGCGCAGATGGGTCTAGAAGGCGTGGAGCAGGTGAAGCCCTGGCTGGATTCCAAAGACGAAGAGCAGCGAGTGGTGGCTTATCGCGCGCTGCGTAGTTTCATTCTGATTCGTTTCTATATGAATGATAGGCCAAGCTTGGTCGCAAAAATGGCCGCCGATTCCTCCGCTGCCGTGCGCCGCGAAGTCGCTCTTTCTTTGCGTGAAGTTCCCGCTGCTCAAAGCCTGCCGCTGCTGGTGAAACTCGCTGAGCAGTTTGATGGCAAAGACCGCGCCTACCTCGAAGCCCTCGGCCTTGGTGCTGAAGGCAAGGAAGCCGAACTCTATGCCGCCGTCATCAAGGACAAGCCTGCCGCATGGACCGAGGCCCAGGCATGGATTGCCTGGCGTCTGCACCCCGCCGCTGCGGTGGAGGCCTTCAAGACCCGTGCCCTCGATACCGCACTCACCGAAGAGCAGCGCAAGCTCATGCTCACCGGACTCGCCTTTGTGAAAAGCCGCGAAGCTGCAGGCGCGATGATCGAACTCGCCAACACCAAGGACTTTCCCATGAAGGAACTCGCCAAGTGGTGGCTGCTCAATCGCAAAGGCAACGACTGGCAGTCCTACGATGTGGAAGGCGGCATGAAAGCGCTCGGCCTGTATGATCCAGCCAAGGTGAAACTCATCGCCATTGAGATGCCCCCTGAAATCAAAGACGCGCCGAAGCTCCCCACAGGTGCGGAGATCGCCCAGCTCCCCGGCGATGCCAAACGCGGTCAGGCCGCCATCGCCGTGTGCTTTACCTGCCACAAGGTCGGCAACATGGGCGTCGAATATGGCCCCGACCTCAGCACCTTCGGCAAGCAGCAGCCCACCGAGGTCATTGCTCAAGCCATCGCCCATCCCTCCGCCGACATCTCCCATGGCTTTGAAGGCAGCGAGATCAAAACGAAGGACGGCCTCACCATCAGCGGCATGATCCTTTCCAGCGGCGATCCCGTCATGATCAAGTGCATGGGCGGCCTCGTGCAGACCGTGCCGAAAGAGCGCATCGTCAGCATCACGAAGATGACCCGCTCCCTCATGTACCAGCCCCAGCAACTCGGCCTCACCCCGCAGGCCATCAGCGACATCGTAGCGTATTTGAAGAGCCTCTGAGGAAAGTAGTTTAGAACTTTACTTCGTTCTGGAAAGTTCCGTACCTCCCAGAATGAGCTAAAGCTCATAAGTACTTTGTTACCCTGCAACATCCCCACACCGCCGCCTGTATGAGAAAGCATGCTCCGCTCTCTCCTGCCCTTCCTTGCCCTCTTCACCGGCATCGCGTCCGCTGAAGTCACCGCCATCGGCTCTCGTCGTGAGCTTTTCGTGGACAAGCTGCTTATCGACCAGATGCAGGGCACCACGCTGCGACTGCACCCTCCCGAAGAGGCGGGCATCGCGGTGAAATTTGACCAGCCTTGGGAGGGCCGCTTCAGCGCGTACATCACCGTTATCCACAATGACGAGGCGAAGAAATTCCAGATGTACTACCGTGGCAATGCGGGCTTTAAAGACGGCACCAGCGGCGAAGTCACCTGCTACGCCGAATCTGCCGATGGCAAAAATTGGGTAAAGCCCAAGCTGGGCCTGCACGAGATCAACGGCAGCAAGGACAACAACGTCATGCTGGCCAATCTGGCACCCTACACGCACAACTTCGCCCCATTCATCGACCGCCGTCCCGGTGTGCCCAAAGAGCAGCGCTACAAGGCCCTCGCAGGTCTCGGCGGCAAGTACGGTGGTCTCAGCGCCTTCGTCTCGGCGGATGGGCTGCATTGGCAAAAAATGCAGGACGCGGCGGTGATCACCAAAGGCGCGTTTGACTCACAGAACGTCTCTTTCTGGTCCGAAGCGGAGCAGTGCTACGTCGCCTACTTCCGCGTCTTCACCGGCGGCGGCATTGATGAAAAGACCTGGAAGCCCAAAGGCGTGCGCTGGGTCAGCCGCGCCACCAGCAAAGATTTCCTCACCTGGACCGACGCCATACAAATGACCAGCGATCAGCCGCTGGTGGATCACATTTACATCAGCCAGACGAATCCGTACTTCAACGCCCCGCACCTCTACATCTCCACCGCTGCCCGCTTCATGCCCAAGACGGACGTGCTGGATGAGCAGGCGAAGAAATACCTCGCCGAAGACACCAAGGCCTACCCTGCCCTGATTCAGGATACCTCCGAAGCCGTGCTGATGACCAGCCGCGCCGGCACAACCGCCTACAACCGCACCTTCATGGAAGGCTTCGTGCGTCCCGGCCTGCACTTCCGCAACTGGACCAGCCGCAGCAACTACCCTGCCTGCGGTGTGGTACAAACCGGCAAGTCGGAGATGTCCCTCTACGTGGAGCGCCACTACGGCCAGTCCACCGCGCTGCTGCAGCGCTACACCCTGCGCCTCGACGGCTTCGCCTCGCTGCACGCCGACTACGCAGGCGGTGAGATGACCACCCAGCCCTTCACCTTCACCGGGAAGGCGCTGCACCTGAATCTGTCCACCGGTGCCGCTGGCTCTGTGGCAGTCGAAATTCAAGACGCCGACGGCAAGCCCCTGCCCGGCTTCACCTTGGACGACTGCAAGGCGATCTCCTACGACGACATCGACCGCGTCATCGCCTGGAAGGCCGGCAGCGATGTCTCCGCTCTGGCCGGCAAGCCCGTGCGTCTGCGCTGGGTTCTCAAGGATGCCGACGTGTTCTCCTTCCGCTTTGAATGATTTAGGAATGTACTCGTGAGCTTTAGCTCGCTCCGGATTCTGGAGCGCAGCGCACCTCCCAGAACGCGCTAAAGTTCGTAAGTACTTTGTCCTTCCGAACGATTCATTGGCGTTGCGCAGGAAACAAGGAACCATCGGACGCATGGGCACGTATCCCCCGTGTCACCTGACTCATGGACATCTCCTCAAAAACATTCTCGGCCAAAGGCTTTATGCTCCCTCAAAGCCTGCCGGTAATAGTGCTGGACGACTGCTACCACTTCCCCGGCTGCCATCTGCCGCTCTTCATCTTTGAAGACCGCTACCGCCGCATGCTGGACCACGCGCTGCAAACTGACCGCATGTTCTGCGTCGGCGTTTCCGACGGCGGTAATGACGTGCTGCCAGTCACCACGGCGGGGCTCATCCGTGCCTCGGTCAAAAATCCCGACGGCACCTCACAGGTCATGCTCTACGGCGTCTGCCGCGTACGCATCACCGGTTGGGATCAGGTGAAGCCCTTCCGCATCGCCCGTGTGGAGCCCGTGCTCACCCAGCATGCGCCCACTAAAGCCTTGCGCCTTTTGAAATCACGCGCGCTTGAGTTGCTGCCAGCGCCCACCGATGACAGTTGCGCCAGCATGCATCAAATGCGGCAGGAACTTGAAGAAATGGACGAAGCCGAAGCCGTCTGCGACATCATCGCCTTTCACTTCGTGCGGAAAAAAGCCGCCCTCCGCGCCCTCCTCGAAGAATGCTGCCCCCAGCGCCGCTACGAAATGCTCATCAGCGAACTGGAAAAAGCGCAGGACTGCTGAAAAAAGTACTCATGAGCTTTAGCTCGTTCTGGCAAACGCAACGCCCCTCTCCCAGCGCAAACTCAAGTTCATCCGTGCTTTGCCAGGGGCAGGCGGAGCAGTTGTTTTATGGCAAGGGAATGGAGATCAAAGGAATGGCAAAAATCTGAAACCAGACCTCAGAATTCCGGACTTCCGGATTCTGCATCCTCTGCCAACAAAATCCTTGGCCAAAATGAGGGTGTCCATGTGGCCCATCTTTCCCACGCCCGGAGCGGGCCAAAGCTCGCGAGTACTTTGGCGGGAAGAGTGAGAATCACGCTCGCCGCCCTAGATTGGATCAGCGTGCGGCAAAGAACTGCTCCATGCGCTGCAGCTCTTCGTCCAGCGCGCTTCGGAACGCCGCGCCGCCCGGTGCCGATCCCGCCGCATAGCCAAAGACCGACTCCAGCCGACCCTCCCGTGCGGATACGTTGGCCCAGCCGATGACATGCCCGCGCCAGAGCATCGGTAGCGCGTAGTAGCCGAACTGACGCTTTGCTGGCGGCGTGTAGGCCTCGAACTTGTACCTCCACCCCCACAGCAGCTCGAAGCGGCGACGGTCCCAGACCACGGGATCGAAGGGGGCGAGCAAGCGCAGCCGTTCGTCCACTGTATGGCGGCGCGAGCGCGGCTTCTCGTCGGCGGGCCAGTACCAGATCGTTCCGTCGAGGCGACAACTGGCCAGTTGCTCACGTGCCAGCCGAAGTGCTGCCTGCTTCTGGGCCGCCAGATGCGGCGCGCCATAGCCGAGCAGCCGTACCAAGTAGGTCAGGCTGGCGGCAGGCAGGGGCGCATACTTGCGCACCACCAGGTCGATCAATGCGGCCGCACGCCGTGCGCCTCCCTCAGGGCTGTCATCCAAGGGTGGATGCGCCACGGCCTCATAGACGCGGGTGCCGCTGTCGCGCCGCCTCACCCTCAACAGGCCGCGATAGTGCATGCCGTCGAGCAGGTGCGTGCTGGCGTTGCTCGAACCGCCCCAGTAATTCTTGACGCGCCCGTGGGCAAAGTGCGCTTCGACCTCGCGGGGATGGACTGCGCCGCGCTCATGCACGAAGGCCAGAATGTCGGCGGCCTTGCGCTCGTTCTCGGCATCCCAATGCCGGGCAGCTTGGCGCGGATGCATCAGCGCCAGGTGCTCGCGTGGAAGGAAACCATAGTTGATCAGGCAGTCCTCGTCGATTGCAAGACTCTCATACCGGCGCTCCAGATCGCCCACGCGGTAGTCCTTGACGCGGTGGCGCAGAGTAAGGTCCTGCGCCCGTGCCGGAGCGCGGATCGGGTCCGCCTGCACAAAACCCAAGCGCTGGATGGCACCCAGCAGCGTGGTCGGCGTGAACAGGGTGCGCGCCAACGCGTAGCGACGCAGATCGTCGAGGCTCGGTTCAGCGGGCATGGGAAAATTGAAACACGGGAAACAGTTGTTTGAGTAGTCGTTGCGATGATGTTGCCCGCCAAGCAGAAATGATCGGTCCCGCTGTCGTGCTGTATCCAGATGGCTTTTAAAGCTCAGCCGAAAAATTCCATGGCCTGAAATGAAGGTGTTCGTGTGGCCCCGCGTCCCCAGACCCGGAGCGAGCTAAAGCTCTGAACTACTTTGCTCACGCCTCATTCCGCACCGGATTCGTCAGCGTCCCGATCTGCGCGATCTCCACGCTCACCGTATCTCCATCCTTCATAAACACCGGAGGCGTGCGCGCCGCGCCCACGCCATGGGGCGTGCCGGTGAGGATCACAGTGCCAGGCATCAGCGTGGTGCTGCCGCTCAGAAACTCGATCAGCGTCGGCACATCAAAGATCATGTCGTCCGTGTTCCACTCCTGCATCGTCTCTCCATTGAGCATCGTCTTGATCGCAAGGCTGTTCGGATTCGGGATCTCGTCCGCTGTCACCAGCACCGGGCCAAGCGGGCAGAAAGTATCAAACGACTTGCCACGGCACCATTGACCTCCACCGCCGTGCTTCTGCCAGTCACGCGCGCTCACATCATTCGCGCAGGTGTAGCCCAGCACATAATTCAACGCATCCGCCTTGCTCACATTCTTCGCCTTCTTGCCAATGACCACCGCCAGTTCGGCTTCGTAATCGACCTTGTCGCTCTTGAGATGAGTCGGCAGCAGGATCGGCTCTCCTGGATGCTGCACCACATTCGGCAGTTTCATGAACACCACGGGATGCTTTGGGATCTCTGCCTTCGTCTCTTCCGCATGCTTCTTGTAGTTCAGCCCGATGCACACAATCGCAAACGGCTGCACCGGCGCGAGCAGCTTGGTCTCCTCCGCCTTGCGGTCAGTCACGCGGTGCTCACCCAAGATGTCTCCCTCGATGAGCAGCGCCGTGCCATCCGCCTGCAATGCCGCATGCGCAATGTTTCCCAGCGAGTCGGTGTAGCGGATGATTTTCATGTGTGCATGAAGTGAAGCGGGCACTCCCGCTGCTTCAACCGTTTTCTTGGCGGACGGGAGTCCCCGTCTTAATTGAAGCGTCGTCAGGCGCACAATTCGCAACGAATGCGTCATCAACTGCGTTCATTTCCCATGCCCCGCTTCCTCCTTCCCGCCCTCTGCCTGTTCAGCGCCACGCTCCTTGCCGCCGAGCCGCCCAAGCCACGCGGGGGCGACCTGACTCTTGTCGCGTATGACGACGGCTTTAGCTCTTTCTACAGCGGCCGATACAAAGGCGCGGAAGATTTGAAGAAGTCGATGCACTTCTACAAAGACACGCAGATCGCCGTGCTGGAGTGGTGTGTCGTCGCGGGCAGCCGCACCAATTATCCCTCCAAGGTCACGGAACTTTTACGGCACAGGCATGAAGGAGTTCCCCCGCCGTGGAGACAAGCTCGCGCACGACACCGTGCAGCGCATGGCCGATGCCGGAGAGAACACCCTCGCCATCGTCACCGCCGCCTGTCACGAGGCCGGCATCTCCTGCTACGCCGCACTCCGCATGAATGGCGACTACGCAGCGAACACCTGGGGCGGCACCTTCCCGAAATTTGCCAACAGCACCTTCTGGTGGCAGCACCCCGAGCTCCGCACTTTGGATGCCAAGGGCAAAGAGGGCGCGCATCAATCCTACGCCTTCCCCGAAGTGCGCGAGTTCAAGCTCGGCATCCTGCGCGAAGTGGTCGAGCAGGACATCGACGGCATCAATCTCGACTTCCAGCGGCACCCCACCTTCTTCGGTTTCGAGAAGCCAATGAGCGATGCCTTCAAAGCGAAATACGGCGTGGAAGCCAGCACTGTTTCCCAGGATGATCCGCGCTGGGTTCCGCTGCGCTATGAAATGATGAACCTCTTTGTCCGCGACGTCCGCAAGCTTTTGGATGAAGCCGGCAAACGCAAAGGCAGGCACCTCGGCCTCTCCGTCCGCATCGACTGGCAGAAGTATCCCACCTGGGGCTGCGACATCCAAACCTGGCTAAAGGAAGGCATGCTCGACTACCTCGTCGTCGGTCAGTATGGCCTCGGCGGCTACGACTTCGACATCGCCCCATTTGTGAAGATGGCTCAGGGCAGCGGTTGCGCCGTGTACTTTAGCGAAGAAGCCACCGTCAAAGGCCACGACACCACGGCCGAGGAAGACAAACTCATCGCCGAAGGCAAGCTGAAGCCCATTCCCCACACCCTCCTCACCCGCGAACACTACGAAGAACGCGCCAAGAAAATCCGCGCCGCCGGTGCCCAAGGCCTCCAGCTTTTCAATGATGGGCGGAAAGAAATGATGAAGGGATACTAGTTCTACATTGTTAGACTTGATCGTCAGGCAGGTTGCTTTCGGCTGACGTCTCAGCGCAGCAAAGTAGCCTTGTTCCTGTGGAACAAGGACTGCTCCGCCTCGCCCAAGACGCTTAACAATGTAGAACTAGGCTGAATCGATGGCGCTACTTCTGCGCCCGTTCCACGCCACCAGCTCCGCATACTTCGCCCCCGTGCCGCCAAACAAATCCAGCGCACTACCCACCGTGCCATCCACACGGCCATGGCTCAGTTCATCAATACGCTTCAAATCATCCAAGTGCCGGATGCCACCTGCATAGGTCATCGGCAGCGGCGAGTGCTCGCCGAGAAAACTCACCAGCGCCTCATCAATCCCCTCGCACTTCCCCTCCACATCCACGGCATGGATCAAAAACTCCGCACAATGTCCCGCAAGAAAGCGCAGCGACTCCGGCGTCACATCCAGCGTCGTCAGCGTTTGCCAGCGGTTCATCGCCACCGTCCAGCCCGTCGCCGTCGCCTTGCAGCTCAGATCAATCACCAGCCGCTCCTTGCCCGCCGCAGCCACCATCTTATCGAGCCGTGTCTGATTGAAAGTGCCATCCGTTTCAAACAGGTAGCTTGTCACGATCACATGGCTGGCTCCGGCCTCCAGATACTCCGCCGCATTGCACGAGCGAATCCCGCCCCCGACCTGCAAGCCACCCGGAAATGCCCCCGTCGCCGCCTTCGCCGCGTCCTCGTTCCCCTTCCCCAGCAGGATCACATGCCCGCCCGTCAGCCCATCGCGCCGATACAGCTCGCCATACCACGCTGCATCTCGATCGCTCACAAAGTTCGTCTTCAGTCCCGTCCCATCATCACGCAACGAAGAGCCGACAATCTGCTTTACGCGGCCATCGTGGAGATCAATGCAGGGGCGGAATTGGGTCATAGGGAGGGTGAGCAGTCAAGAGGTCAAGGGCTGCGCAGTCAAGAGGTCAAGTGTCGTCAAATCGCCATGCGACCACCTTCTTCACAATCTTGACCACCATGACGGCGAAGCCTTGACTCTCTTGACTAGTCACCCCATCTCTGCTTTCTTCCAACTGTCCATGACCACCACCGCCACGGCTCTCCTTCTCCTCTCCCTGCGACTTACGCAAGGGTAGGCGGCCCGTGTTTCCTCGTCATGCCCCTTGCCGTCACGTCACGGCAGTTTCTCAGATCAGGAAAATCCTGTGCCATTCTGAAATCTTGTTAATCCTGTCCCCATTTGTCTCGTCATGTTAAAAGACCCTTCTTCCAAGTATCAGCCCTTCCCGCTGATCAGCATCCCCAATCGTCAATGGCCCTCACGCCATCTGACCCACGCACCCATGTGGTGCAGCGTCGATCTGCGCGACGGCAATCAGGCGCTCGCCGTGCCGATGAATGTCTCCCAGAAGCTCGAAATGTTCGATGCTCTGGTGAAATGCGGCTTCAAGGAAATCGAGGTCGGCTTCCCCTCTGCCTCCAACACCGAGTTCAGCTTCAACCGCCGCCTCATCGAGGAGAACCGCATCCCTGACGATGTGACGATCCAGTGCCTGGTGCAGGCGCGTGAGGATTTGATCGAGAAGACCGTCGAGTCGCTTTTGGGTGCCAAGAAGGTCGTCATCCACATGTACAATTCCACGTCTCCTGCGCAGCGGAAATACGTGTTTGGCAAGACCAAGGAAGAGATCATCGCCGTGGCCGTCAAAGGCGCGCAGATGATCAAGGACCGCCTCCACCGTCTCACGGAAGGTGGCACGCAGGTGACCTTGCAGTACTCACCCGAAAGCTTCAGCGCCACCGAAGTCGAATTCGCCAAGGAGATCAGCGAAGCCGTCATGGACGTGTGGCAGCCGACGCCGGAGAACAAGATGATCCTTAACCTGCCCGACACCGTCGAGGTGGCCATGCCCAACGTGTATGCCGACCAGATCGAATGGATCTGCACGAACATCAAAAACCGCGACAGCCTGATCATCAGCCTGCACACCCACAACGACCGTGGCACCGGCACCGCCGCTACCGAGATGGGCCTGCTTGCAGGAGCCGACCGCGTGGAAGGCACCCTGTTTGGCAATGGCGAGCGCACTGGCAATCTGGACGTCGTGCAAGTCGCCATGAATCTCTACATGCACGGCATCGCGCCCGGCCTGGACTTCAGCGACATGAGCGGCCTCATCCACATGTATGAACGCACCACCGGTATGACCGTCGCGCCGCGCCATCCTTACAGCGGCGAGCTCGTCTTCACCGCCTTCAGCGGTAGCCATCAGGATGCGATCAAGAAGGGACTCACCGGCTACGAAGAGCACAAGACCATGTGGGACGTGCCTTACCTCACCATCGATCCCAACGACATCGGCCGCGAATACCGCGAAGTCATTCGCGTGAATTCGCAGAGCGGCAAGGGCGGCGTCGCCTACCTGCTGGAAAGCGAATTCGGCATCGAACTGCCCAAAGACATGCAGCGCGACTTCGGCCCCATCGCCAACGATTTGGTGGACAAACTGGGCCGCGAAGTCACCGCCGCCGAATTGAAAGGCATGTTCTGGCAGGAGTACA
>NZ_JAQSEA010000081.1 GCF_029946185.1 Prosthecobacter sp. | reverse complement strand
ATTTTTGAACGTTCCAGAGGTGGTCCATGCAGATCTGTGACCAAGTTTCAAGCTGATCACGCATGGCATGAAGTTCTTCCAATGTGTGAAAGCGCAGGTCCTGAATGGCTTCCTCGTTGGACTTCACGTCATCACTGCTGAGGTCAAAGAAATGCACCACGCCGAGGTGGACGCTGCCGACTTCCGTCGCGTCGTCATTGATCAGGCCGATGACTTTTTGCGTGTGCGTGCCGCCGATCACCAGCTCTTCAGCCATTTCACGTTCGACGCCGTTGTAGTACATGGTTTCACCGAGGCCGTCCTGGCCTGCATCCACTGGATTGATGTGTCCGCCGATGCCGATGGAGCGCTTTGCCACGAGGCGTTTCTCTCCTGAACTGCCGCCGCGCGTGTAGCTCAAATAACGCCCTTCGTGGTGAAAGATGGCATAGGGAATGAGCTGCTTGTGGGAGGGGTCTTTTTCAGCTGCTGGGCGTTCCATGAAGTGATTGGCTCCGGGCGTCAGCATCGCGTGCAAATAGCGCGTGGCATCGGCTTGGAAACCTTGAAAACTGCCGAGTTGATCGAAGAGCTGGCGGGTGATGACGAGAACGTGTTCCATGTGATGACCCGCAGAATGGATGGCCGTGCAGGCTGCGCAACCAATCAATCCAGCAACCACACATCAGCGGCTTCTCCCGCCTGAAGACTTTGTCCTGCCTCCAGCCGCAGCAGCGCATCCGCACGGCTCAGGGACAGCAGCGCATGGCTCTGTTGCAAACCGAAGGGCATGAACTGACCGTTGCTGAGCATGCCACGCAAGTAGTGGGGCCGGTCCCCTGGATTCGTGAGCACAGTGCCAGCGGTCGCAGGGATCATGGGCGGTTTGAGCTGGGCATCTGCGGCTCCCATCATTTTAAGCAAGGCCGGACGCACGAACAGCAGGAAGGTCACGAAGGATGACACTGGATTTCCCGGCAGGCCGAAGACGAAGGATTGTTCAGTGCGCGCAAACAGAAACGGCTTTCCCGGCTTCACTTTCACACGCCAGAGCCCGGGTTCGATGCCGAGCTCTTTCAGCGCGGGTTTGATCTGATCATGATCACCGACGGAAACGCCGCCGCTGATCAGCACGACATCATGTGTCTGCAGCAGTTCCCTCAGCATCTCGGTGGTGCTGTGCAGATCATCGCGGCAATGGGCCTGGGTGCTGATGCGAATGCCCAGCTGCGCCAGCATGCCGCGCAGCATGAGACCGTTCGTATTGTATATCTGACCTGCCTGCAGCGGGCCGGAGCCGGGTGGCACCAGCTCATCTCCGGTGCTCAGCACCGCCACTCGTGGCAGCGCATGCACGGAGATTTGATCCAGCCCTTGAGATGCCAGCAAAGCCATGCGTCCGGGCGTGATCTGCTCTCCCACACGCAGCACGAACTGGCCCCGGCACAGGTCTTCTCCTGCACGCCGAATGTTTTCCCCGGCGACGACCGGATCGGTGCAGACGATGGCATCTCCGTCACGTCGCACATCTTCCTGCATGATCACGGCATCGGCTCCGGCGGGAACCGGCGCTCCAGTGAAAATGCGAATGGCGCAGCCGCTTTGAAGACGCAGTCCGTCATCCAGCCCGGCAGCTTGTTCGCCTGATACCCGCAGTGGCTGGGCAGTTGTACTCTCAGCGGCGACAAGGGCGTAGCCGTCCATCGCGGATTGATCGAAGGCCGGAATCGGCACTGTGGCGGTCACCTCCTGCGCAGCATAGCGATTCAGCGCGTCCAGCAGCGCCACGGGTTCTCCTGGTAGCTGCGTCACCGCTGCCAGCACGCGTGCGAGTGCTTCACTTTCGGAAATCATCGGACGACAGGCGGCAGTTTGCTCAGATCCACCGCAGGATCTTCGGCGGGCAGCGGGGCAGGGGCTTGGGGTGCCTGCCGCAGAGGAGGCGGCGCAGTCGGTGCCGGGACGAAGGAGGATTGGGCTGGTGCCATCGGCTGAAATGGGGCATCGAGCGGTGGGATCACATCGGCCTGCATCACCGGGGTCAGAGGCACGATGGCTCCCGTTGCACTCGTTGTGGTGGGTGGTGGCGGTGCATCGTGCTTGACCTGATAAAGCACCAGATCGCGCAACTGCGGCGTCCCTTGCGTGATGTCCGCCGTGATGTAGTTGCCCTTGCGCTCCGGCGTCACCCTGAGCTTGGCATCCGTGCCATTGAGTCCTTGAGAGATGATCTCGGTCCCTGCCGGTATGTCCACGCGCTGCTCGCAGTTGATCAGCACATAGTTCTGCTCCGGGTTCACCAGTTCAATGACTCCAATCACCTTGGCCTCGCCGACGCTCTTGTCCTTCGACGATTTTTTGGAAGCCAAGCCCCCCAACTTATTTTCAAAGTAGGTGCAACTGGACAGCCCCAGCAGCAAAGGAAGGTACAGGTGGCGCAGAAACTTCATGCCCTATTGATGCCGCATCGGCGGCTGGCTGTCCAGCCCCTAGCCAATGATCCCGAGCTTCTTCATCGTAGCGGTCAGCTCGGCGATTTTCTCCGGCTCCATGCCCACCATCGGCAGGCGCAGTTCATCCGTGCAGTGACCGGCGAGGGCCATGGCGGTTTTGATCGGGATGGGATTGGTGGAGAGTTTCAGGAAGGCGGCGAAGAGCGGGTAGTACTTCGTGTGGATCTTCAACGCAGCGGCGTAATCGCCTTTGAGGGCAAGCTGGACCATCTCGCTGATCTGCTGCGGGATGAGATTGCCGGCCACGCTGACGATGCCGACGCCTCCGACGGACATGAAGGGCAGGGTGAGGCCGTCATCACCGGACATGATCTCGAAGTCGGCCGGAAGAATCTGCTTCATCTGGCTGACCCGCTCAGGATTGCCGCCAGCTTCCTTGATGGAGCGGATGTTCGGGCAGTTTTCGGCGAGACGCACAAGGACATCCAGACCGATCTCAATGCCGCAGCGTCCGGGGATGCTGTAAAGCATGAGCGGGAGCTTGGTGTTGTCAGCGATAGCCTTGAAATGCTGGTACAGCCCCTCAGGGGTGGGCTTGTTGTAATAAGGTGCGACCTGCAGCGATGCGGTGGCACCTGCGGCTTCGGCTTCCTGCGTGAGCTCAATGGCCTCGCGGGTGGAATTCGATCCGGTACCTGCCATGACAATGCCACGGCCTTTGGCAAACTCGACCGTCAGCTTCACCACCTGCTCGTGCTCATCATAGTCGAGCGTGGGCGATTCGCCGGTCGTGCCGCAAGGCACAACGCCTGTCACGCCATTGTCGAACTGGAAGTCGATGATCGATTTGAGCGCGGCTTCGTCAATTTGGCCGTTGCGAAAAGGGGTGACGATAGCGGTGTGGGTTCCGGCGAACATGGGGGCGATAGGGGAAAAGGGCAGGATTAGTCGGACTGAAAACTGGGAATTGAAAACTGAAAATTGGAAATTGTGGGGGCGGCCGCCTGAGTGGAGGCAGCTTTCAGCTCTCAGTCTCTTGGCTGCCTGGGCACCCGGTCAAATCGAGACGCTCCCCGTAAACACAAAGTCCGCCGGTCCAAACAGCGTTACATTGGAGTATTCACTTTTGTCCACCTCTTCGAATCCCACCTTGAGAGTGTCGCCGCCTTTGACGAGAACGCTGATGGGGCTGGGTTCGCCGGTGAGTTCGTGGTAAATGAGGGCGCAGGCGACCATGCCGGTGCCGCAGGCGAGCGTTTCGTCTTCCACGCCGCGCTCATAGGTGCGGATGGCGATGCTGCCTGGGGCGATGACCTTGGCGAAGTTCGCATTGGTGCCTTTGGGCTTAAAGGCTTCGTGGAAGCGCAGGGATGCCCCCCACTCGCACACAGGGACGGCTTCCAGATCATCGACCATCACCACGGCGTGCGGCACGCCGGTGTTCACGCTGTGCACGGTCAGCCCGGCCCCGGACACTTCGAGGTGCTGGGACAGGTTGAGGTTGTGCGGGGCGCTCATGTTGATGCGCACGTGGCCGCCTTCGAACTCGGCGGAGATGATGCCGGCGAGCGTCTCAAAGCGGATCTTCACGAGCTTGTCGCCATGCAGGTGATTTACGAATCGGCCAAAGCAGCGCGCGCCATTGCCGCACATTTCGGCCTCGCCGCCGTCGGCGTTGTAGTAGCGCATCTTGAAGTCGCCGTCCGCCGTGGCGGGCTCTACGCAGAGCAAACCATCGGCACCGATGCCGCGATGGCGGTCGCAGAGCTTTTCGATCTGCTCTTTGGTCAGCGCGAGACTGAGATCGCGATTGTCCAGCATGACGAAGTCATTGCCGGCACCGTTCATTTTCGTGAAGGAGAGAGTCATGGGAGAAAAGAGGTCAAGGAGTCAAGACGGTCAAAAAAGTCAGAGCGCGTGGACGGCGTCCACCAGGGGTTTCACGAAGGCTTCCACCTTCGCTGCGCAATCCGGAGACGCGCCGTTCTGCTCAACCAGTTTTACGATGGCGCTGCCCACGACGACGCCATCAGCTTTGCTGGCGATCTCTGCCGCCTGGGCGGGATTGGACACGCCAAAGCCCACGCACACCGGCACGTTCGTGGCCGCCTTGATGATCGCCACCTGCTCGGCGATGCCCGAGGCGACCTCCACCTGCGCACCGGTCACACCGAGACGGCTTACATAATAGACGAATCCTTCCGCCGACTTTGCGATGCTGGCGATACGGTCCGCAGGAGATGTGGGAGCGATGAGCTGGATGTGGCACAGCTCCGGCGTGGGTTTGAGCTCCGCATTCTGCGCGACTTCATCCGGCGGCAGGTCCAGCACCAGCACGCCATCGGCTCCGGCGGCAGCCGCGTCGATGTGGAAGCGCTCATAGCCATAGGTATAGACGGGATTGAGGTAGGTGAAGAGCACCAGCGGGATCTGCGACTGCGTGCGCAGCTTTTTGATCATCTCCAAAACCTTCGGCGTGGAGGCTCCGGCCTTCAGCGCACGGTCCGCCGCCAGTTGATTGACCACGCCATCGGCCAGCGGATCAGAGAAGGGGACGCCCAGCTCGACGACATCAGCACCCGCACGTTCCAGCGCTAGGACGATGTCGATGGTGGCATCCAGCGTGGGGTCTCCGGCGCAGACATAGGCGACGAATGCCTTTTTCTTCGAGGTGCGAAGCTGGGCAAAACGGGCGTCAAGGCGGTTGGTTGGGGCAGACATGGGGCATGGTGTTTAGCATGCCAAAGGGCTGCTGTCGAAT
>NZ_JAQSEA010000080.1 GCF_029946185.1 Prosthecobacter sp. | reverse complement strand
TTTCATCTGATTAGTTCATGTTCATGCCAAGCACACTAGCCATCTCGCTCCCGCGAGATGAGCCGCGCGCGCGCCCTATCCTTGAGGCCACTCTCAAGCCTCCAACCGCACAGCAAAAACCGGGTGCCTTGATCTCCTCTCCCGAAGCGAAAGGACCCAAGTTCCCAGCCCAGCCCACCTCATCTCGGCGCTCCGGGCATTTTCATTTCGGTGTAGCCGGTTGGCGGCACGAATTCCTCAGCGGCCACCGTCTCCTCCTTCGCAGAGACCAGGTTTGAGCTCACTGACTTGCCCATCATCGTCACCTCAGATTTCACCACCATGCCCTCAAAGTCTGCAGCCTGCGGTGACAGTGCCGACATCGCCCCGCCCACGATCTTGCCTAGCTTGTCGCTGAAGGCGCTGATCTCCGCGTATTTCGGAAAATCCTTCGCCACCCAGAAGCGGCCTTTGCCCATCTGCCCTTCCCAAGTGAAAATTTCGGTGTCCCATTCGCCTACTTTTTCCTTCTGTCCGGTCGCCACCGGTTTGGCGGCCTGCTGACCTGCCGAGCCTTTTCCCATTTTTTCCACGGCCGCCTTGATCGTGGCCAGATCCCTTTTCATGACCATTTTCTGCTCATGCATGATCATGGTCATGCCCTCAGCACCCACGATCACGGACATCTTCTCTCCCATGTTCACCCGCGCCTGATCGCCTTTGATCTTGGTGGTGACTTCAGCCTCTTTGCCTTCCGTGCTGGTTTTTTGTACCAGCACCCAGTCAGCCTGGGCAAGTGTGGCGGCCAGAAACAGGACGACAATGGAGAAGGCAGACGTTTTCATAGGTTCGCGAGGTTACTCTAATCCAGGGCCGACGGTCAATCATGAACGTCTCTAGTCTTGAACTGCATTGTTCCGCCCCGCATGATCGTTCTTTCCGCATGAGCCGCCTTCTCGTCTTCATCCGCCATCACCTCGCCGGCTCCGGCATGCTCATCGCGCTGCTGCTGCTCTGTACCTTCTTCAGCATCGCCACCTGGACAACGCAATACCCGCAGAATGCCGCCGCAGCCAACGACGTCGCCTCCCAAATCGCCCCGCAGGCAAAAGTGCTCATCGTCGTGCGCCCGACCGCCGCAGACAGCGCCTTTGCCAAAGCTCTCCAGGCAGAACTCGGCGCGCGCGCTGAAGTCGTGCAGGGCGAACCCAAAGACGCCCGCGCCGCCCTGCTGCGCTCCTCAGCAGGTGGCCTCGATGTGATCGCCTGCAATCACGCCACCGCCTCCTGGCTCGTTTTTAGTGATCTGGCCCACGACTTCCCCGCGCTCAAAAACACCCGCGTAGTGCAGCCCCGAGCCCACTCATGGCCGGTCTTCCTCAAGACCGACAACCTGCTCAACATCGCCAATCAGATCGCCGTCATCGCCATCCTCGCCATCGGCATGACGCTGGTCATCATCACCGGCGGCATTGATCTGAGCGTTGGCAGCCTCATCGCCCTCTCCGCAGTCATCACCACCCTGATCGTGCGGGATTTCTGCGACGGCGTGAATGCCGGAGCCGCAGGCATGTTCGCCGCCTGCCTCGGTGGCATCGCCGTGTGTGGCACATGCGGGCTGCTCTCCGGTGCGTTCATCACCCGCCTGCGCATGCCGCCCTTCATTGTCACCTTGGCCATGATGCTCGTCGGCAGCGGCCTCGCCTATCGCCTCGCCGAAAATCAATCGGTCTATCAGGTGCCCGATTCCTTCGTCTGGCTCGGGCGCGGTTCAGACCTCTTCGGCCTGCCAAACGCCGTGGTGCTCATGCTGCTGCTCTACACCGCCGCCCATGTGGTGATGACGCAGACCCGCCTCGGCAGAAATCTCTACGCCGTCGGTGGCAATGTGGAGGCAGCGCACCTTTCCGGCGTGCCGGTCCAGCGCGTCATCCTCATCGCCTACGTCCTGTGCGGACTGCTCGCCGGTCTCGGCGGTGTGGTCACCGCCTCATTGCTCAAGAGCGGCTCCCCCACCTACGGCCAGATGTATGAGCTGTATGTCATCGCTGCCGTCGTCGTGGGCGGCACCAGCCTTAGCGGAGGCCGAGGCACCATGCCCGGCACCCTGATCGGAGCCTTCATCATCGCCGTCATTCAGAACGGCATGAACCTCACCAACGTCGAAAGCAACACGCAGAAAATCGTCCTCGGCCTCGTCATTCTGGCCGCTGTTCTCGTGGATCGTGTGCGTAAGTAGAAATCAAAACTCATGTTCAACTCCTGGCTCCCCGAATCAAAAGACCGCCTCCCGCTGACGTGGTGGAAGCAACACCCCGTCTATCTCGCCGCCGTCATCGCACTCGTCGCCGCTGCGAGCATGGTCCTCACCGCCGTACTCGGTTACGACTTGATGGGGCATTTTGTCTTCACTTACGAGAGCGCCTTTCGTCAACTCCATCTCTGGACACCGCTGACTTATATCTTCGTCAATCCACCCAGCCTCTGGACGCTCATCGGCTGCTTCCTGTTGTGGAATTTCGGCGAAGCTGTGGAGCGCCACCTGGGCCGTCGTGCCTTTGTCCGCATGCTGCTACTTCTGCTGCTGGTTTCCCCGCTGGTCATCACGTTGTTCAGCCTCTTCGGCAGTCGCGGTCTTGCCTGCATGGGAATCACACAGCTTGAGTTCGGCGTCTTCATCGCCTTCGCCACGCTCTACCCTCATGCAAAGCTCAACGTCATCATTCTCACCATCGATGCCTGGGTGCTTGCCACCGTCTTCGTTGGCATCAATGCCCTCGTCAGTCTCGCCAACCGCGACTGGTCCTCCCTGCTCCTCCTCGCCGCCAACGTCGGCACCGCCTACGCCTTCATCCGCTTTGAAACCGGTGCGCTCACACTCCCTTCCCTGCCCAAACGTGCACCTCAGGCCAAAAAGCCCGCGAAAAAAAGCAGCACTCCGACCGTCGATGACATCCTCGACAAGATCAGCCACCAAGGCATGCAAAGCCTCACCGCCGAAGAGCGCCGCATCCTCGACCAAGCAAGCGATGAGATGAAGCGGCGGGCGGGTTAACGCAAAACCACCCGGCACGGCGCACCATCTGCGCCTTCCAATTTGAGCGGCAGACAAATCAACTCGTAGTAGCCGGGCTTGATGTCGGCCAGATTGAGTCCCTCGATCACCCAGATGCCTGCGCCGAGCATGATCTGATGCGTTTCGACGCCATCTTTGTTGAAGCCGCCGATGCTCAGGTAATCGACACCCACCGTCACCACGCCTTGCTCGACGAGGTACTGCGCGGCGTCCGCACGGATGGAGACGAAGTCCTTGTCGAACTCGTTCATCGCCCAGCTGCGGGTCGAGTTGCGCGTCTTGAACAGCACACGCTGGCGGGGGGCCAGCTTGAGCTTCTTCAGATCATCCGCCGTGATTTGATCCTCGCAATCGAGCTCAAACACGCGGCAGCGGCCGATCACCGGCTCCAGCGGCATCTGCTCCATGGTCAAACCATCCGCGATGAAATGTCGCGGCGCATCCATGTGCGTTCCCGTGTGGGCGCTCATGCTGATGTGGGTGAGATTGCACACCGCACCGTCTTCCATGCGGCTCACGCGTTTGATATGGCACTCGTGATCACCGGGCCAATGCACCATGCCGTCGCGCAGCGGGACTGAGACATCTTTCCAAGGGCGTTTCATATAATTCCAATACGAACCCCAGCGAACACTCTACGCAAGAGCTTGTTTTTCTTTCGCGTTTCCTCAGGATGTCCCAGTCCAGCCCGCTTCCCCGCCGTCAGTTTGTCAAATCCACCGCAGCAGCAGTCTTTGGCTTTCAGATCGTCCCGCGCCACGTTATCGGCGGTCCGGGCTTCACCCCGCCGAGTGAAAAGGTCAATCTCGGCTGCATCGGCATCGGGGGCCAGGGCGGTGGCGACATCAGGGATCTGGATGACTCCGGCCTCGCCAACATCGTTGCCCTCTGCGACGTCGATCTGGACCGCTCCGCCGACACGATCAAAAAATACCCGGGCGCCAAGCTCTACCGTGACTACCGCGAACTCATCGACAAACAGAAGGACATCGACGCCGTCCTCGTGGCCACGCCGGACCACGTTCACGCACCCGCCAGCATCATGGCCATGCGTGCCGGACGCCATGTTTACGTCGAGAAACCGCTCGCCCACACCATCGCTGAAGCACGTGCCATGCGGGATGTGGCTGCGGAGACAAAACGCGTCACGCAGATGGGCAATCAGGGTCACGCCAGCGAAGGCATCCGGCTCACGCGTGAATGGATTCAAGCCGGTGCCATCGGCAAAGTCACCGAGGTGCATGTGTGGTCTGACCGTCCCGGAAAATTCTGGGATTCCCAAGGCAAAGCCTACCCCACCGACACACCACCCGTGCCCAAAAACCTCGACTGGGACCTCTGGCTCGGCCCGGCGAAAGAGCGCGCCTACCATCCCGACTTCTGCCCGCGCAAATGGCGCGGCTGGTGGGACTTCGGCTGCGGTGCCCTCGGCGACATGGCCGTGCACAATGCCGACCCCGCCTTCTACGCGCTCGATCTCGACGCCCCCGACTGGGTCGAAGCCGAGAACGGCCCGAACAACAACCAGTCCTACCCAGTTTGGAGCATCATCACCTACCACTTCCCCGCCAAAGGCGACCGCCCTGCCGTGAAGATGGTCTGGTATGACGGCGGCAAGCTGCCACCACGCCCGGAAGGCCTCGAAGAAACGCGCAACCTCGGCGACAACGGCATCTACTTCGTCGGCGACAAAGGCTGCATCCTCGCCGGCGGCTGGTCCGGCACCCCGCGCATTGTGCCCGAGACAAAAATGCAGCAGTTCATCATCCCCGCGAAAACCATCCCCCGCTGCCTCAGCGGCCACCGCAAAGAATTCCTCGAAGCCTGCAAAACCGGCAACCCGCAGGATGCCAAATCCGGCTTCTGGTACTCCGCCCCCTTCACCGAATCCCTACTCGTCGGCCTCCTCGCCGTTCGCTACGGCAAACGCGTCGAATGGGATACGAAGGCGATGAAGTCACCAAACACCCCCGAAGCTGACGCCATCATCCACAAAGCCTATCGCGCCGGCTACAGCATCTGACCGGAGGATAGCCGTCCCGGCTGTCAAAGGACTGGGGCGTCTCGCCTTAGATCAGTTCCGGTCACGCCAGCAGCTTCGGCACCAGCTCCCCATGCACATTCGTGAGCCGCATGTCGAGCCCCTGAAAACGCTGATTGAGCTTCGTGTGCTCAAACCCAAGCAGATGCAGCAGCGTGGCGTGCAGGTCATGCACATGCACCGGGTCTTCGGTCACGTTGAACCCAAACTCATCGCTCGCGCCCAGTGTTAGGCCGGGCTTCATGCCACCACCAGCGAACCACATGCTGAAGCAATTCGGATGATGATCGCGCCCGTCGCTGCCACCCTGCACCATCGGCGTGCGGCCAAATTCGCCACCCCAAATCACGAGCGTATCTTCCAGCAGGCCACGCTGTTTCAAATCCCGAATCAACGCAGCACAGGGCTGATCGGTAAGACCACACTGCGTCTTCAAACCATTCACCAAACCACCATGGTGATCCCAAGCCTCATGGAAGAGCTGCACAAAACGCACACCACTTTCGACAAGCCGCCGTGCCAGCAGGCAATTATTTGCAAACGACGCCTCGCCCGGTTTTGCACCATACATGTCGAGGATGTGCTGCGGCTCCTTACTGATGTCCATCAGCTCTGGAGCCGTCTGCTGCATGCGATAGGCCAGCTCAAAGCTGTTGATACGGCTGGCGATCTCAGGGTCACCCACCACATCGAGCCGCTCCTCATTGAGCTGCTTCAAAACATCCAGCGTGTCACGCTGCGTCGCATCACTCACGCCCTGCGGGTTGTTCAGAAACAGCACAGGCTCGCCACTGCTGCGAAACGGCACGCCTTGATAAACGGTGGGCAAAAATCCGCAGCCGAAATTGCTCATGCCACCACTCGGCCCCTTCTGCCCGCTCTGCATCACCACATAGCCCGGCAGATCCTGGTTCTCCGTGCCGAGACCGTACAGCGTCCACGCCCCAAAACTTGGCCTGCCAAAAATCTGCGTGCCGGTGCTCATCAAAATCTGCGCGGGTGCATGATTGAAAGCGTCCGTCTTCATCGAGCGCACAATTGTGAGATCATCCGCGATCTTCGCCGTGTGCGGCAGCAACTCACCAATCTCCGCACCGCTCTGGCCATGCCGCGCGAATTTAAACTTCGGCCCCAGCAGCTTGCTGTTCGGATTGATGAACGCAGCGCGATACCCCTTCAGCAAATCCGGCGGCGGCAGCTTGCCATCCCATTTCGCGAGTTCCGGTTTGTTGTCGAACAACTCCAAATGACTCGGCGCACCGCCCATGAAGAGGTAAATGACGCGCTTCGCCTTCGCCGGATAATGCGGCTTCTTCTGCGCCAGCGAACTCACCGGTGCCGCAGCACTGGCTGTGCGCGCCATCAAATCCGCCGCCGCGATGCTCGCCAAGCCCACGCCGCAGTCCTTGAAGAACCAGCGGCGGCTGCGGTAGCGGGCGTATTCGGTCTGAAGTTCGTGGCGGAGAGTCATTTGATGCAGATTAACGCACAGAAATCGTCAGCGAGCGATGATGTCTATCCGCACGGGTTGCGCAGCACAATCCCGGCGGCGGCTTTCTCCATGCAGGCTTATTGTTTGAAAAAGCATTCCAAGGGATTGAGCAGCAACTCTGCTTCATCCTTGCTGAATCCGTGCCCTCCCAGCGCTTCTTTCTGCTGCCCCCGGGTGGTCCCAGGAAGCGCATTGAGAACCTGCACATACAGCAAATAACGCAAATCAGGGAGACTGTTTCCAAAGGCACTGGCGACTGCAGCCGGGCCTTTTGGCAACACCACCCCGTTCCCGTCCGTGCCCACCAAAACAGCTGGCGGGCTGTCGTTTTTGATGCGCTTCCTGGCATTACGGCGTGCAACCTCAAATTGTTTGTACTGACAGTCCAAGGTGACCGTGCAGGCGTGCAGCAACTTCCAGAAATCATCCTCCAGTGCGCTTTTCTCAGCAGTGCTGTCCAGGCATGCGCCGAGTCGCAGTGCCGACGCCTCCAGGAGTTGTGATTGAATCTCTGCCCACGAGCTCGATCCTGGCGCACGACGCGATAAATCTGAGATCTCTTCCAAAAGCAGGCTGAATCTGGCCAGGCTTTCGCGCGCGGCCGCTTCCAGACCTTCATGCAAAAGCACATCAGCGCAGATCTTGTCGCAGTGCGACTCGAACGCCGACGGCTGACCGGCAAGCTTTTCGATTTCCATCAATTGCGCCTCCAATCGCCGCCACTTTTCCATGGCAGGGATCTTTTTGAAAGACGGCGGAGCGGCCCGTGGTGCGTCATGCACACACACCGAGAACGACACAGCTCCCGGACTTCCCCCCATGAACACGATCGCGGGGTTGCCGAAACGATTGCTCTCCACCGCGTCCCCTTGGATGACCCACTCCACATAGCCAATGGTTTCAGGGACGACTTTAATCTCCACCCGTTCGCCGATTCCGACATCTCGACGTGAGTCAGGGCTGCCGTCCGGAGCATGGCCGAGAGTGCGGGTTTTGATTTCAAAGCGCGGTTTGGCCGTTTGGGCACAAGATGGCAGAATAAGCAATGCCGACATGACCCATGGACACATTGAGATAGCACGCAGTTTCATTGCCGTTTATCTGGCAGACTTCAGAATCCGGTCGATCTCCTGCTTGCTGAAGCCATGTTCGGAAAGCACCTCTGCTTGTTTCTTGGCGGACGCCCCTGGCAATGCATTGCGTATCTGGACGTACAGCAGAAAAGGGAGCGTGGAAAGACGACCGGAGAGAGCATTGGCCACGGCGTTTTTACCCAGCGTCGGGTGCGGTAGTGGGCGTATTCGGCCTGGAGTTCGTGGCGGAGGTTCATGGCGGGGGGATTGACGCATAGAAATCGCTGATTGGCCATGCCCTCTATCCAGGCCAGCGGCGCAGCACAATCCTAGCGGCGGCTTTGTCCATGTAGGAACGTGCTTTAACAGACATCATTTGGCAGCACCCATCAAGAGAACGATCTCGTCTTTGCTAAACCCATGTTCGCGCAGCGCGTTCTTTAATTCACCGACAGGGGCATCCGGCAATGCATTGCGAATCTGAACGTAGAGAAGGAAGGGCAGAGTGGAAAGATGATTGTCCAGAGCGGTGGCGGCGGCATTTCTGCCATTCTGATTTTTCTCCTGAGGATCAATAATGCTCTCAAACTCAGCGATGGCATTTTGGAGCTGCGTCTTCAGGCTCTCCACATTTGTGACGCAGGCTCTGAGCAAGGTCCAAAATTCGCCCTGCAATTTGCTTTTGTCAGCTGTGCTATCCAAGCATACGGCAAGGCGCTGCCCGGCTGCTTCAGCCACAGTTCCTCGGATTTTGGACCACCACATCGAACTGGGAAGCACCAGCGCCATACGGTCGGTTTCCTTCAACAGCTGAATGAAGAAGGCCATGTCCTCGGCTTCAATCGCCGAGCGTTCATTGATGGGATAAAGCCCCTTGAAAAGCGTGGCACAGCAGGCGTCAAAATCTCCGCGCTTGTCAGCCATTATTTCGAGTGCTGGCAATTCAGCCGCCAATCGCCGCCACTTGTTGCCTGCCTCAGGGCTCTTAGGGGCAGGCTTGTTTGCCTGCGGCGCATCATGGACAGTCACTGACAAAGAAATTGCTCCCCCGTCCGATCCCACCATCAAAATGCTAGGATTGCCAAACCGGTTGGTCACAGCCACATCTCCTTCTGTGACCCACTCCACGTAATCAGGGGTTTCAGGCACCACTTTGAGCTCCACCCATTCGCCAATCCCCCAGGTCTTGCGCGAGTCAGGGTAGCCTTCCGCATGCAACAGAGTGCGCGTTCTGATCTCCCACTTGGGCTGACTCTTCTTCTCTGCTGCCACAGCGGCGCCCATTAGACACATCATCGCGAGTCCAAGCATTTTCATAATCCGTCAGGTTATGCCGCATCCCCTACCGCAATGTCGATCTCTTTCCATGCCCCGCCAGCATCATTGCTGAAGGATTGCCACATCTCCCGTCGTTCCACCCGCCCATGAAGCTTCTCAGCCTCTTCCTTTCGACATTCGTCATTCTGCATTCGTCATTCGCCTTCGCCGCCGACAAACCGAACATCCTCTGGCTCACCAGCGAGGACCACGGCCCGCATATGGGCTGCTACGGCGACACCTATGCCGACACTCCAAACGTCGATGCGCTGGCGGCAAAAGGCATGCTCTTCAAGCACGCTTGGTCCTGCGCTCCCGTTTGCGCCGCAGCACGCACCACCATCATCGCGGGCATGTACTCGCCCTCCACCGGCGGCGAGCACATGCGCAGTATGGTGCCGATGCCGAAGGGCACCAAGATGTATCCGCAGTTCCTGCGCGAAGCCGGTTACTACTGCACCAACAACAGCAAGGAGGACTACAACCTCCTAAAGCCCGAGGGCGTATGGGACGTCTCCTCCGGCCAGGCACACTGGAAAAACCGCACAGAAGGTCAGCCCTTCTTTGCCATTTTCAATGAAACCTGCAGCCACGAAAGCCAGCTCCGCAAGCGCCCACATGTGGCGATTCATGATCCTGCCAAAGTACGCGTACCTGCCTACCATCCCGACACACCTGAAGTGCGCCAAGACTGGGCACAGTATTATGATCAGGTCACACTCGCCGATGCCTCAGCCGGCAGGCGCTTGAAGGAACTGGCAGACGCCGGTCTCGCCGAAGACACCATCGTCTTCTACTACGCCGATCACGGCAGCGGCATGGCGCGCAGCAAGCGCTGGCCATGCAACTCCGGCCTGCAGGTTCCTATCGTGGTGTATTTCCCACCCAACTGGAAACACCTCGCGCCGAAGGAATACGGTGCCGGGGTGAAGTCAGACCGCCTCATCAGCTTCGTCGATCTCGCGCCCACGCTGCTCAGCCTCATCGGCGTTCAGCCCCCAGAATGGATGCAAGGCCACGCCTTCGCCGGCAAGTTTCAATCCGAGCCGCAGCCTTTCGTCTATGGCTTCCGTGGCCGCATGGACGAACGCTACGACTGCGTGCGCAGCGTCACCGATGGCCGCTTCGTCTATCTGCGCAACTACATGCCCCACCTCTCGCAGGGCCAGCATGTAAGCTACCAGTTTGAAACACCCAGCACTCGTGTGTGGCGTGAGCTTTATGACGCGGGCAAGCTCACCCCCGAGCAGTCCATCTTCTGGAAGACACCCAAAGACCCCGAAGAACTCTACGACCTGCAAAGCGACCCCGATGAAGTCCACAACCTCGCCGCCCAGCCTGAACACGCCGCCACCCTCGCCAAAATGCGCACCGCACAGGAAAGCCTGTCGCTGAAAATCCGCGACGCCGGCATGATCGCCGAAGGCGAGATGCACCTGCGCTCCGAAGGCACCACTCCCTACGACATGGCGCACGATGAGAAGATGTATCCCCTCGCCCGCATCCTAAAAGCCGCCGGCGAAGCGACATCCATGAAGTCTGACGCCATGGCAGATCTCAAAGCCGGATTTGCCGACAAGGACAGCGCCATCCGCTACTGGTCCGCCATGGGCATCCTCATGCGCGGCGGCGATGGCCTGAGCGCAGCGCACGATGAAATCACCCAGGCAGCCAAAGACAGCTCCACCTACGTCCAAGTCGCCGCCAACTGGGCGTTGGCCAAATACGGCAGCGACTCCGAACGCGCTGCAGCCCTGCCCGCCCTCGTAGGTCTCGCCAACTGGAGCCAGCACGATGTCTTCACTAGCCTCAGCGCCCTGAACGCCATCAGCGATCTCGGCGACAAGGCCAAGCCCATCGCCGCGCAAATCAAAGAACTCCCTGCGAAAGGAGAAGCTCCTGATGGCCGCTTCAACGGCTACGTCTCACGTCTGCTCGCAGATCTGAATGGCACCAAGCCCGCCGCTGAAACCCCTGCAAAGAACAGGAAGAAAAAAGGGAAGAAGTAGAAGCACACCGATTACATGCGCCAAGATGACAGTGCCAGCGCTGGAGATGAGACAGCGCCTTGTCGCAGGACGGATGTGGCGACAGCCCGTCCGTCTGCGACGTATGGCAAACTCTGTGGCCTGCGATTCAGCCCGCCATTTGCTTTGGAGCTTTCTGACACTGCATGACAAGAAACTCATCCATCTATCTTTCTCCAGGCTTCCCTCGCTGCTCACCGTCATTACCATTCTCACCCAGCCGCCATGTCCTTGCCCCGCCGCCTCGCCTTTCTCCTGCTTCTCGTCAGCCCCGCCACAGCAGCCCCCAATGTCATTCTCTTCATTGCCGATGACGTGAGTTGGAATGATCTGGGCTGCTATGGCAATGCAGCGGCACGCACGCCTAATATCGACAAACTCGCAGCCGCTGGGCGGCGCTTTGACGAAGCCATCCTCGTAGCAAGCAGCTGCAGCCCGAGCCGCTCCAGCATCATCACCGGACGCTATCCACACAACAACGGCAGCGCCTCGGAGCTGCATCAGCCCATCGCCGCGCACCTGCCATGGTTCCCCCGCCTGCTGCGTGAGGCAGGCTGGTACACCGCCCTCGTCGGCAAGCACCACATGACCTCCGACAAACTGGCCGCAGGCGAACAGCCGCAGCCTGCACCCTTTGATCTCGTAGACAGCGGCAACGCCCCCGGCAACAAAGGCGGTCACGCCACCTGGGTGAAGACCGTGCAGCAGCGCCCCAAGGACAAGCCCTTCTTCTTCTGGTTCGCCTCACTCGATGCCCATCGCGGCTGGGATGCAGACAAGGACTGGGAGGAAAACCTCTACGGCCCCAAACACGATCCCGCGAAGGTCATCGTGCCACCCTACTTGAATGACGACGCAGCCACGCGCGACGATCTTGCCTCCTACCACAACGAAATCACCCGCTTCGATTACTTCATCGGTCGCGTCATCGCAGAACTCGAACAGCAGAACGCGCTGGATGACACGCTCATCCTCGTCATGGCCGACAACGGCCGCCCCTTCCCCCGCGCCAAGACACGCCTGCACGACTCCGGCATGAAGACACCCTTTGTCGCTCACTGGCCCAAAGGCATCGCCAAACCCGGCACCGCCACGCAGAGCCTCATCAGCTCCATCGACATCGCGCCCACAGTTCTCTCGCTCGCAGGTGTTTCGGTCCCTCCCACGATGCAAGGCCTCAGCTTTGCCACCATCCTCGCCGATCCCATCGCCACGCCGCGAAAATACGCCTTCTCCGAACACAACTGGCACGACTACGAAGCCCATGGCCGCTCCGTTCGCTCAGAGGGTTTTCTCTACATCGTCAACTCCCGCCCAAACCTCGCGTGGCAGGGCCCGGCAGACTCCGTTCACTCGCCCTCCTTCCAAAGCCTGCGCGCCGTGCGTGATGCCGGAAAGCTCACCCCAGCCCAGGCAGATGTCTTCCTCACTCCACGCCCCGTGGCCGAACTCTACCGCACCGATGCCGATGCCTTACAGCTCAACAACCTCATCGATGATCCCAACTACGCCTCCGTCAAAGCCCACCTCGCCAAAGCGATGGACGAATGGACCGAAGCCACCGGCGACTCCGCCCCCTCTGATCTCTCCACAGACTCCTTCGATCGCGAAACCGGCGACAAGCTCAAACTCAAAGAGCACGACTACCGCCGCACCCCCGCCGGCTGGGACAAAGGCGCGAGTCACATGAACGCACCGGGGCCGCGTTAGTCCCCCTCGCACTCACAGCCCCAGCAGCTGCCGCATCCGCTCTTTCGGAATGCCGCCCACTTCACGGCCCGTCTCGCGCCCTGATTTGAAGGCGATGAAGGTGGGAATACCGCGCACTCCATGCTCGCGGGAAAGAGACGGATCTTCATCGACATTGATGCGGATCACCACCGCCTGGCCCTTCAGCTCCTTCGCCAGTTCCTCCACCATCGGGCCTATGACTTTGCACGGGCCGCACCAGTCGGCGTAAAATTCCACCAGCACAGGCACCTTGGCCGCGCGCACGGCGCTGATGGATGTCCTGCTGCCAACCCCGCCACCTGAGGTCGGACGCAGCATATCGAACGCAATCCAGCCGATGTACAGCAGGACGGCTCCAGCAATCCAGAGAGGGATGTTTCCTTTGTTCATCTGGTACCATCTGGTCCAGATTTCATTCTGGCAAGGGCGATGACGTCCGATCCCCCCAGTTTTCGACCTTGAAACCCACCCCTGCGCCAGTAAGAAAGACATCCCGCGCTTGGCCGCATCTCGCGCTTTTCCGCCCCTCATTGACCCTGTAACCCTCGACATGAACAATACCCTCCTCGCTCAAGCTGCCAACGAAGCCCGTGGTCTCGCCATGGATGCCGTGCACAAGTGCTCCTCCGGCCACCTCGGCCTGCCCCTCGGCTGCGCCGAAATCGGTGCCGTCCTTTTCGGCGAAACCCTCAAGTGCGATCCTGCCGATCCGAAATGGCTGAACCGCGACCGCTTCATCCTCAGCGCCGGCCACGGCTCCATGTTTCTCTACTCCTGGCTGCACCTGAGCGGCTACGATCTCCCCATTGAAGAAGTGGCCAATTTCCGCGTGCTGGGCAGCCACACCCCAGGCCATCCAGAATCCTTTGAAACCGTCGGCGTCGAGTGCACCACAGGCCCCCTCGGCCAGGGCATCGGCAATGCAGTCGGCTTTGCCCTCAGCGGCAAGATGGCAGCGGCGAAGTACAACACCGCCGATCATAAGATCATCGACAACCACATCATCGTCCTCGCTGGCGACGGCTGCCTTCAGGAAGGCGTGGCCCGTGAGTCCGTGGCCTTCGCCGGTCACAACCGCCTCGACAACCTCATCCTCATCTATGATTCCAACGATGTGACGCTGGATGCGATGGCCAAGGTCACGCAGGATGAAGACACCCAGGCGCTTTACATCGCACTCGGATGGAACGCGGTGAAGATCGACGGACACGATCTCGATGCCGTGAAGAGCGCCATCGAAACCGCCAAGAAGAGCGACAATGGCAAGCCCACCATCATCATCGCCAAGACGATCATCGGCAAAGGCATCGCGGAAGTCGCTGGCACAGCCAAAGGCCACGGCGAAGGCGGCGCAAAGTTCGTCGATGCCGCGAAAAAAGGCCTCGGCCTGCCAGAAGGCAAACATTTCTACGTCAGCGACGAGGTGAAGGCCTACTTCGCCGACTTGAAGAATAAGCGCGCCGCGATCCACGGTGAATGGAACAAGGTCTTCCTCGCCTGGGGCGCCGCAAACCCAGAGCTCGCCAAGCAGCTCGACACCGCACGCCACGGCGAACTGAAAGCCGAAGACCTGCTCAAGCTCGTCCCCGAGTACCCTGCCACTGGCAAAGCAGCCACGCGTAACAGCGGTGGCGAGATCTTCAATCACATCGCCAAAGCGGTGCCAAACATCATCACCGGCAGCGCCGACCTCTTCGGCTCCACCAAGAACTACCTCACCGGCATGGGCGACTTCGGCCCGACGAATCCGACCGGCCGCAACATCTGGTTCGGCATCCGCGAGCACGCCATGGGCGCCATCTGCAACGGCATCGCCTACGACGGCCTGTTCCTTCCCAGCGGCGCGACATTCCTTGTCTTCGCTGACTACTGCCGCCCGAGCATCCGCCTCGCCGCGCTCTCCCGCCTTCCCGTCACCTACATCTTCACCCACGACTCCGTCGGTGTCGGTGAAGACGGCCCGACCCACCAGCCGGTGGAAACCGTCAGCGGCCTGCGCGTCATCCCCAATCTCGACGTCATCCGCCCCGGCGATGCCGAAGAAACCGCAGGTGCCTTCGCCGCCGCCTTCAGCCGCGCCGATGGCCCTACGCTGCTCGCCTTGAGCCGTCAGGATCTGCCGCATCAGGGCAGCGCCAGCGCCGCCAGCCGCCGTGAAGGCACGCTCAAAGGCGGGTACGTCCTCGTGAAGGAAACCGCCGCTCTCGAAGCCATCGTCATCGCCACCGGTTCCGAAGTGCAGTGGGCCGTTGAAGGTGCCAAGGGCAAGCCCGGCGTCCGCGTCGTCAGCCTGCCATGCTTCGAGCGTTTTGATCGTCAGGACGCCGCCTACCGCGAATCTGTCCTCCCAGCCGCCTGCACCAAGCGCATCGCCATCGAAGCAGGCGTCTCCGCTCTCTGGTGGAAATACGTCGGCACCCAGGGCCAGATCATCGGCATCGATCGCTTCGGCATCAGCGCCCCTGGCAACATCGTCTTCAAGGAACTCGGCATCACCGCCGAGGCCGTGGCGAACGCCCTGGCATGAGCTGACCACCGCTGAAAGGTCCTGAAACTCACGAAGAGAGGCTGGCAACAGCCTCTCTTTTTTTGTGCCATCTGCCGCGACTTTGCGCCCCTGCTTTACCGCGTAGCGGTGACACAACCGTAGCCGTGGGTGCAAACCCACGGTAGCGCGTCGGCGGAAAATCCTCTTTCCGTGGAACCGCGTAGCGGTGACACAAAACCTCCGCACAGTCTGCCGTCACCGAACAACGCTCCACATCCGCGCTCTTTTCCACCGATGAACCGCCGCACCATCCCCTCTCTCCAGATGAGCGTGTACGGCCAGGACCGGCTGCGCTCGGAGGGCTTCGTGGTCATGCCGCTGGAGTTTTCCATGACGCAGGAGCCGCAGCGGCTCATCCCGCATTTCCACGATTTCTTCCAGGTCTTCCTGATCACGGGAGCAGGCAGGCTCATGCATGATTTCCGTGATCATGACGTCACCGGCGTGACTTTGTTTTTCCTCAGCCCCGGGCAGGTCCACACCATTCACCCCTCACCGCAGATGCGCGGCACGGTGGTCTCCTTCACCCAGGAGTTTTTTGATCATCAGGCACCCCCGCCCAGCATGCTGTTTGATCTGCCCTTTTTCTTTAGCTCCGGCGTCGCGCCCTGGCTGTCGGTGAGCAAGGAAGAGGCAGCACGGATCACCGCGCTGTTTGCAGAATTGCAGAGGGAGTACGATGCCGCACTGACCGGCGTGGCAGAGGTGCTGCGCGCCACACTCCGCATCCTCTTCATCCAAACCGGGCGGCTGTATGCTCGCAAGCATCCCGTCAAAGAGGCCTCGCGTGCGACACTGCTGGCCCGCCAGTTTCATCTGGCCCTGGAGCACCACTTCCGCGAATGGCAGGCGCTGGCACCGTATGCCAAGGAACTCGGCATCACCGTCAATCACCTGAACGACGTCATCCGTCAGGAGACCGGCCATGCCGCCGGGGAACTGATACGCCAGCGCCGTCTGCTGGATGCCAAGCGCCTGCTGCTGCACTCTGACCTCAGCGTCTCCGAAATCGGCTACCAGACGGGCTTCCAGGACCCCTCCTACTTCACGCGTTTTTTCCGCCTCCATGCCGGACAGACGCCGGGGGAGTTCCGCGACACAATCCGAGAAAAATACCAGTCAGAAGCCGCCTAGCACCAGCCCGCCAGATTGTGCACTCAGGCCTTCAGGCGAAGAATCTTCGTCCCTATGAATGACACGATGATCGAGGACCAACCAACTCACGCGATCGCCCCCAGCGCAACGCCGGACTCAAAAGAAACCGTCTTCGCGCTGCTGTTTGCCATCAGCTTTTCGCACATGCTGAATGACACCATTCAGGCCCTCCTGCCTGCCATCTATCCAGTGCTCAAGGAATCGTACGGACTCACTTTTACCCAACTCGGACTCATCACGCTGACCTTCCAGGTCACGGCCTCCCTGCTGCAGCCGTTGGTGGGATACATCACAGACAAGCGTCCGCTGCCCTACTCCCTGCCGGTGGGCATGGGTCTGACACTGGTGGGATTGCTCGCCCTCTCCAAAGCGGGCAGTTACCCGGCCATCTTGGTCGCCTCGGCGTTGGTCGGCTCAGGCTCCGCCATCTTCCATCCAGAGGCATCACGCATCGCCCACATGGCAGCAGGAAGAAGGCGCGGGCTGGCGCAGTCACTGTTTCAGGTGGGTGGCAATGCAGGCTCATCCATCGGCCCCTTGCTGGCGGCTTGGTTCATCGTGCCCCATGGGCAGGCTGCCTTGTCCTGGTTCTCCATCATCGCAATGCTGGGCGTCTTCGTGCTGTGGCAGGTCGGGATGTGGCAGGCGCGGAATTTGCATCGCATCCAGCGCAAACAGGCGCGCACCGCCGCCGCAGCCCAGTCCCGCCCGACTTCCGGCAGGGTGGCTTTTGCCATGGCCATCCTGGTGATGCTGATCTTTTCCAAATACGTGTATCTGGTCAGTCTGAGCAACTACTACACCTTCTACCTCATGGAGCGTTTCCATGTCTCGGTGCAGACCTCGCAGTATTACCTGTTCCTGTTCCTCTTTGCCGTCGCCCTGGGCACCATCGTGGGCGGACCGGTGGGTGATCGCATTGGCCGCAAGCGCGTCATCTGGTTTTCCATCCTGGGGGCCGCGCCCTTCTCCCTGTGGCTGCCGCATGCCGGGCTGGCGCTCACCGCGGTGCTCACGGTCATCATCGGCCTCATCCTCGCCTCCGCATTCTCAGCCATCCTGGTCTATGCTCAGGAACTCATGCCTGGAAAAGTTGGCATGATCGCAGGGCTGTTCTTTGGCATGGCATTTGGCATCGCAGGCATTGGCTCCGCCGTGCTGGGAAAAGTCGCGGACCTCCACGGCATCAACTTCGTCTTCCACTTCTGCGCCTTCCTGCCCCTCCTGGGCCTGCTGACCATGTTTCTTCCAGAGGTGGAAGGAGAGGGTCGCTCAGCTCCCGCGAAAGCGGGTGCCTGAGTGGCAGGACCGGGAAGCTCATTAGAGCTCCTGCAGCGTCTTCCGACCCCGCTCCTTCGTCTCTGGGTCATCCCGATCCCGGTTCGACATCGCGAGGCCTTTTTCGATGAACTTCTTCGCCTCCTCCTTGCGTCCCATCAGGGCGTAGGTGCGACCAAGTTCGACATGATGGATCAAGCGGTTCGGATTCAACGCGATGGCTTTCTGAAAATTCTGCACCGCCTCGTTATAGGAAGCACTGGGCAGAGAGCCGTAAACGACCATGGCCACAGCACGTGTCAGCCCACCAATCTGCGCCAGTTCCTGATTCCAGCGCCCCAACAGGTGCCAGGCAAAGTCGTCCTTGGGGTTGAGCTTCACCGCAGTTCCTGCCTCGGATTTGATCTTGTGTGAGGCCTCGATGCTGCCCTTGTTGCCGAGAAGCGGAGAAAGTTTGCCAAGGCAGATGGCGACCGCGAGATGCGGATCCGAATCCTTGGGAGCCAGCTTCACCGCTCGTTCAGAATAATCGAGTGCAGTGCGTCCTGCCTTCAACTGCTCGGCCTTGGAGGACAGGTCCGCCATGCGATACACATACTGCCTCGCGATTTTCACCAGCAGCGAAGCATCATTGGGATTCAGCTTTTCAGCAGGCAGGTAGGACTCCAGCGCCGCATCCGCCTTGAACTTGGCATCAGCCGCATCGCCTTGCTTTACGAGTTCGGCGAAGTCACCAAAGGCATGCCCTGCCAAGAGCGTGGCAGCCAAAAGAGTGAGTGTCGTTTTCATGGTTTGATAAAGCGATAGTGTGAAACAATCCATTCCTCGCCACCGCGGTATCCCCACAGTTCGGCGCAGGCGAGGAAGAACAAGCGCCACCAGACCCACCACTTGGTCACCTGATCTTTGCCGTACGTTTCGGCAAACAGTGGCAATATCTCCGCCTTGTGCGCATCCATGTTCGCCAGCCAGGCCTCGCTAGTCTTGGAGTAATGCTGGCCGCTCACGCACCAGTGGTCTTCGATTTTCAAATCATCCTGGAAGTAGAGCAGCAGATCATCGCTGGGCATCTGACCGCCGGTGAAGAAATATTTCGCCATCCAGTCGTCCTCGCTGCGCACCTCGTAATGGTAGGCGTATTCACGGTGGGTGAAGATGTGAACGAAGAGCTTCCCGCGCGGCTTCAACCATGTGGAAACACGGCGCAGCAGTTCCTGGTAGTTCTTCATGTGCTCAAACATCTCCACCGACACACAGCGGTCAAAGACACCCGTGCCCACACCTTCGAAGTGAATCATGTTCGCCGTGATGATTGTCAGGTTTTTCAACCCGCGCTTCTCAGCCTCACCATCGATAAACAGCTTCTGCGTGCGCGAGTTGGACACGCTGGTGATCTTCGCATTCGGATAATGCTCTGCCATCCACAGTGACAGGGAGCCCCAGCCGCAGCCCAGTTCGAGAATGCTTTGCCCATCCTGCAACTCAGCGCGCTCACACGTCAGTCTCAGCATCGCCGCCTCAGATTCATCGAAGGTCGTCTTTTCATCCGGCCAGTAACCCGAGCTATACTTCAAATGCTTGCCGAGCACGAGCTGGTAAAACCGGGTGGGCACTTCATAATGCTGCTCGTTGGCCTCATCCGTCGCAATGGCCACCGGCATCTGCTTGAGATCCTGCACATAGCGCATCAAAGCAGCGCGCTGCGCTTCGGTGGTGGGCTGTTTGTTCTCCCGCAGAGTCTCGGCAAGACGCTGGCGGATGCCGAGCCGGATCATGGTGTCCGGCAGGATGTTCTTGGCGAGGATGGCGTTGATGGTGCTCATGCGGTTTGGTGAGTTGTGCGACCTTGGAGAAAGACTGGATTCAACTTTTTGGCGGCCACGGCACAAAGGCACTCGTGGTGCGCTGGTATTCGCGATAGGCATCCCCCTTGCTCTTCACAGAACATTCTTCCGTCAGTGGGATGCCGGTGACACGCAGCAAAAAATACAGGATCAAAGCAGGAGCATACACAGTGGCCCAGCCCCAAGGCGAGCCGCAGGCGAAGAGCCAGAATCCCCACCACACGACGGACTCGAAGAAGTAGTTCGGATGCCGCGAGTAGTGCCAGAGACCGACCTGACACACCTTGCCTTTGCTAGTTGGGTCCGCTTTGAAACGCTTCATCTGAGCATCGCTCAAGCCCTCGCCACAGATACCCACCAACCACACACCGGCCCCGATCATTTCGATAACACCCAACTGCGGCGCTGGATTCAAGCACGCGAGCAACACCGGCACTGCCAGCAGCACAATGAGCAAGGCCTGAGCCTGGAAGAAAAAGAAAAAGTTCTTCGCCAGACCCTCCTTCCATTTCTCACGCAGCACGGCGTAGCGCACATCCTCATGTGGATGGTGGCCTTTAACCCGAAAGAAAAGATAAGTGCCCAGTCGCAGACTCCACAGCACACCCATCGTCATCGCGATCATTTTTCGCTGCGTAAAGCCGCCACCTAATATTGCGTAAAGCGGCGCAATGACCGCGAGCGCGTAAGACCACGTTACGTCGACAAAACTGAAATTGTTCAGTTTCAAACTGAGCCACCAAGTGAGCGTAAACAACACGAACGCCACCGCCGTGCCAATGCCGATTAGGAACAAAAATTCATGCGTCATGGCGTGCGAAGTTGAAGCGTTTGGAGAGTTTCTCGACCAGAAATTTGCTGATGAAATAAACTAACCCGAGGAGCAGCGGCGCGATCAGCAGCCACACGACCACACCGTAAAGACCGATCATTCCGTAGTCGGCCATGAACTGTCCGGGGGCGGTTAAGAAACGCTCCATCATCATGGGAATGGAAAGCGGCACATGCTCAGCACCAAACAGCGACTCCCCCGCGCGCATGAAGAGCAGAAGCGTGGCAAGGTGCAGCGGATAGGTCAGCTCACGAAAAACCTGCAGTACCGGTTGATTGAGCTTCAACACAAAGCCCACTGCCAAAGCAAGCACCGTCGTGGTTCCCAGCAGTGGAAAGACCCCCGTCGTGACACCGAAGGCAATGGCCTGCGCGATTTTGGCAGGAGTGGTCCCCTGCGCCAGTTGCGCCACGACCGGCTTCACCACCCAGCGCCGCCAGATAGATTCGCGCTTGACGGGTTCAGTCATGCTTTGCGTAGGAGGAGGTCTTCCATGCGCGCACTCGTCGGCACACGGAAAAGCAGGATGAGCATATAGACCGCCATCGCGATATTGCCGAGCAGCAGAATGCCGACCAGCCAGCCAATGCGGCCAAGCCACGAGCGCTCCTTATAGGCGACCCAGCAGTAGAAGGTGAGAAAGGCCCAATAAGTGTCAAACAGCGTGGCAATGAACCACGGATGACCGCCCACAGATCCCGGAATCTCCCAGAGCGGACATTGCGTGGATGCCCAGCTCGTGACGGCGAGCATGGACCCCAGCACTAGGAGAAAAAAGAAACGAAGAAACCAGATCATGGCGCTTAGAAGGTTTGATGCAGAGTAGCGTTGTTGGGGCGGGTGTAAACGGCCTGCACCACGCTGATGTTCCGCGTGGCAAAGGCCGCTTCGCAGTATTGCAGGTAGAAATTCCACTTGCGGACAAAGCGGTCATCAAAGCCGAGCGACTTCACCTCCGTGAGCTTGGCATTGAAGCGCTCAAACCACAGACTCAGTGTCTTCGCATACGACGCGCCCAGATCTTCGAGCCCATGCATGAAGAGTTCGCTGGTGCGGTTGATGGCTTCATTGACACGCCCCACACTTAGAAGCAGCGAGCCCGGGAAGATGTGCTTTTGAATCCAGTCCACTCCATCGCGCAGATCTTTGTGCTGGCAGTCGGCCACCGTGATCATCTGGAAAGCCAGCATGCCTTCCGGCTTCAGAACTTCAGCACACTTTGCGAAGTAGGTTTCAAGATACTTGTCACCCACAGCCTCAAGCATTTCGATGGAGGCGATCTTGTCGAACTTCCCAGTGATGTGTCGATAGTCTTGCAGGCGGATTTCCACCTGATCAGCCAACCCTTCGCGCGCCACGCGTTCAGTGGCATACTTGTGCTGCTCCTCTGAAATCGTGACAGCGGTGATGCGGCAGCCGTGATGCTTCGCGGCATGGCAGGAAAATCCGCCCCAGCCACAGCCGATTTCGAGCACATGATCTCCCGGCTTGAGCTGCAGCTTCTGGCAGAGCGCCTCGTATTTGGAATGCTGCGCCTCCGCCAGCGGCTGACCGGGATGTTCAAAACGCGCCGCAGAGTACGTCATCGTCTCGTCGAGCCAGAGAGAGTAGAATTCATTCCCCAGATCGTAATGTTCGGCAATGTTGCGTCGGCTGGTGCTCACACTGTTCGGCCGCAGCAGATGATGCGCGCGGTTCACTAAGTTGAGCAAATTCACAAAGGCCATCTTGCTGGACGAAGTGCGCGATCCCTGTGACTTCGAGAGGTTCAGGATAAACCACTCAATCACCGCCGCGATGTCATCCGTCTCCCATTCACCCTCGACGTAGGCCTCGCCGAATCCGACATTGCCATACAAAACACAGTGCTTGAAAAATGCACGGCTGCGGATGCGCATCTCCGCCGTGATCTTGGCCCCATGCTCACCCAGCACATGGGTGCGCCCATCTGGCAGAACTATCTTCAGACCACCGTGAACAAAGGGCTTCAGCGAAAGCATGAAAAGCCGTTCATAAAAGCCAGGCTTCGCCGCCGCAGGGCTGGAGACTTGGAGGTCGGTTTCGTAGGTGATTGTGTCGTTCATGGTTTTTGAGGTGCGATGGATTCGTGCGGGCGAAGAACTCCGAGCTGCAGCCCGGCATTGTCTGATTTGCGGTGCCAGGGAATGCGCTTCAGCCACAGCCGCAGCGCATGCCAGTGGATGAGAAAAATCACGCGCAGCGTGAGCAGCGGATACTTCACCGCACAGAGCAGCAGCGCGGCATCCGTCAGCGGCCGCTGTTTGCCAGTAAGTGAAGTGAGCAGCACGCGATCACCCTCTTTCTCGTCGTCGATGTGAATTTCCAGCTTCTCATCCGGCACTTGCAGTTTGAAATCAAATCTCAAATCGAGCGCCGAAAAAGGTGATACATAAAAATGCTTTGGAGTAATGAGCCGAAATCGCTGCGCACGATCACACTCCATCAAAACATACGGCTTCTGCTCGTGGAAGGTATTGGTTACCTCCGCCACTGCGCAGACCGCCTCTCCGGCAGCATCAAAGGCATAGTAGAAGCACACCGGATTAAAGATGTAGCCAAGCACTCGTGGGAAAGTAAGCAGGCGGATGCTGGCGATACGCCCGGTATCCACTTCGTTCTCCCCAAGATACTTCAGGATATTCGCCTTCACATCACCGGCACCGAGACCCAGATGATCGCGATCATAAAAGGAGAACAGATTGAAACGATTGCGGCTGAAGCAGCGCAGCTTTGCAGCGAGGCTGTCAATGGCATCAAGATCAAGCCACAGGTAGAAAACATTGTAATTGAAACGATGCACCTTCGGATGCAGCCGGTGGTGCATCACCGCACATTCATAGATGGCGGATTCGACTTCCATCACCAAGGCTCCTTTCCGATAAGGTCACGGCAAAGGCCAACGGCTGATCCAAAAGCATCTTCATGAAAACCGTGGCGAAAGTAGCTGCCGCAAAAATACGTGCTTTGGTCACGAGATATTCGATTCAGATCAGGCAGTCGTTTCTGCGCATCTATTGCAGCCAGATCGAAAAGTGGATGTTCGTAATTGATTCGCTTCAGCACCTTGTCCGGGGCTATCTCATCAGCGGCATTGATCGCGACGAAGTAGTTGGTCTTGTCAGACACCCCCTGCAGGCTGTTCATCCAGTAATGCGTGCTCGGCTCGATGCCACCACCCGCCGTCGGCTTGATACGGTAGTTCCACGAGGCCCAGCACTTTTTCGACTTGGGCATGAAGCTCTCATCCGTGTGCAGCGTGGCGATGTTAGGCTGGTATTTGAAGCAGCCGAGCAGCTCGCCTTCAAGATCAGTCGGCTTGGCTAGCATGCGCAGCGATTGATCGGCATGACTGGCGAAGATGACCTTGTCGAACAGCTCAGCCCCGCCATCACGCGGAAACACCTTCACCCCCTCCGCATCCCGCTCGACGCGAACAATGGGAGACCCAAGCCGGATGCGATCCTTGAACGGCGCAGTTAGTTTCTTCACATACGACCGCGCTCCGTCCGTGACCGTCCGCCACGGATGCTGCGTGTTCAGGCCAAGGAACCCGTGATTGTGCCAGAAGTGGATCAGCGTCAGCGCCGGAAATTCCAGCATCAGCTCCGGCGGCGTGGACCACACCGCAGAGCCCATCGGGATGATGTAGAGATTGAGGAAGTCACTGCCATAACCGCGTGCTTCCACATAATCGCGTAGCGTCATGCGGGCAAAGCGTGGATCATCCAGCGCCGCCACAGCCTCGGCATTGAAGCGATTGATCTGCAGGACAAATTTCCAAAACCGAGGACTGATCAGATTGCGACGCTGTCCGAACAAATGGTTCATCGAAGTGCCATTGTATTCAATGCCGCTTTGCAGATGCGACACACTGAATGACATCGAAGTCGGCTTCGTCGCCACGTCGAGTTCTTTGAACAGGCGGCTCAGGAGCGGATACGTCACGTAATTGAACACCATGAAACCGGTGTCCACCGGTAGCTCCCGCCCCGCTTCACTCACCGTCACGGTATTGGTATGGCCACCAGCATAATCGTTCTGCTCAAAGATCGTCAGATCAAAATCCCGCTGCAAGAAGTGTGCGCAGCCCAGTCCGGCAACCCCCGTCCCAATGATGGCCAGGCGCGGTTTCATGCGCCAGGGTTTTGGGCTGATTGTTTGAGCTGCGCCGCCTCACGGTACACACTCGGCGGCACCGCCTTGAGGTCCCAAATCAGGCCGCACCAGGACAGCATTTTGAGCAGGTAGTAGGACACATCGATCTCCCACCAGAAGAAGCCCTGCCGCGCAGAGCCCGCATAGCGGTGGTGATTGTTGTGCCAGCCCTCACCCAGCGTCAGCAGCGCCAGCAGCAGGCTGTTGCGGCTGTCGTCATCCGTCTTGAAACGCTTTGAGCCAAACACATGAGCGAGTGAGTTGATGAAAAACGTCGCATGCAAAAGGATCACCGTGCTGATGAAAAATCCCCACACAAACATCTGCGCGCCATTCGTGCCGAGTCCGGGCGCATAGCGCTCCATCAGCCATCCCGTGAGCCAAAGAAACGCGCCATAGAGCAGTGGCACAATTTGATCATGCCGGTTGAGAAACACCAACTCCGGGAACTGCTCCAGATCGCGGATGCGACTGTAGTCCGTGGGGAAGTTTTTCGGGCTGGTTAGCCAGCCGATGTGAGACCAGATAAAACCCCGCATCCGCGGAGAGTGCGCGTCCGGCGCTTCATCGGAATGCTGATGATGATGGCGATGCACCGAAGCCCACCACAAGGCCCCGCGCTGGCACGAGGTATTTCCCAACACCGCAAACACAAACTGCATCCAGCGCGAAGTGCGGAAGCTCCGATGCGAGAAATAGCGGTGGTAAAAAGCCGTGATGGCAAACATCCGGACCGCGTAAAGCAGCAGCGCAGCCACCAGCGCCACCCAGCTAAAGCCCACCCAGAGCACGGTCAGGCAGCCCAGATGCAGCACGATGAAGGGAAGGCAGCGCCGCCAGTCGATGCCGTCCGTCAGCTTGTCGTCCCCCTCCCAGCCCGGCGGGCGGTAGTCAGAGTCAAACCACTGCCTCATCATCACGGCGATCTGCCAGAGGAGCTTCCGTTTTTGGGGTTTATTCGCAGGGACTTCACTTTTCACGCCTCCTTATGCGTCTGCCCCTTTCTTCTGGATTCAAAAAAATGGCAAATATTGGCGATCGTCTGGTGCTGCTCGCTCCCGGCGCACGTGAGTTCCACACCACCCGCTAAATCAAAATGCCGCGCACACGTTCCGCACACCTCTCAGGCCGCATGCTGTTGATAAATGTTCCACTTCCCAGCTCAAATCCAGCGAGCTGGGAAATGCGAGAAACAACCGATAGATACCAGTGGAAGCACCCAGACACCTCTCCCACCGGCGCGGAACGAATGGTGATGTTGTAGTCCGGTGCACCTGCGGCAGCCTTCAACCGTCGCAGCAGGCGGCTCAGCACGCCCGCCAGTTCCCCGATGTCCGCATCGCTGATCTCATCATAGGCCGCCTGATGCTTGCGCGGAAAAATCCAGGTGTGATAGGGCGACAGCGCGGCATAGGGCATGAAGGCGACAAACGCCTCTCCAGTTTCGAGAATTCGCTCTTCGGCCAGCAGCTCCTCGTGCAGCACCGTACAATACAAACACCCGCCCTCCAGTTCGTGAAAACGCCGCGCCTCCTGCAAACGCATGCACACCTGCGAGGACAGCACCGGCGCCGCTGTAATCTGCGAATGCGAATGCTCCAGGGAGCTGCCCGCGCGCTGCCCCTGGTTTTTGAAAATAACAATGCTCTCCACCATCGGGTGGCCACGCAGCACTTGGTAGCGTTCCCGGTAGATTCGCAGCACCAGCTCCAAATGCGCCGGATCCATCTCTCCGAGGTCAAGATCATGCCGTGGATGCTCCACCACCACCTCATGCACACCCGAAGCGGACATGGATCGAAACGTGCCGTTCTTTTTCCGCTGCACATTCAGCGTGGCGTCAAAGACGGAATATTTATTGGGCACCACACGCACCAGCCAGGAGCCATCCTGGGCGCTCATGCGGGCGATCTCACCTGGAGTCTGCGCTTCGTTCCCTGTGCAGAAAGGGCAGCCGTCACGATGCGGAGGCCGCGTTAGATGCGACGCCACCTGCGGATGAAAATCATCCGGCCTCAGCGCCCGCTCCGGAGCCATGACAACCCAATCAAGTGTGATGGGATTGAAACGCATTTCGGACATGTGGTACAGATGGATTGGATCTCAGCTAACGCACGGATTACTGTAAGCTGGCAGAAAAAAGCCGCGCAGGTTTCCCCGCACGGCTTCGTGATAGATTAAGCTCTTGCCTCGAATTACTTCGCAGCCTTCTTGAGCGCCTCAGCCTTGTTGGTGATTTCCCAGGTAAGGTCTGTATCGTCGCTCTTGCCGAAGTGACCGTAATTGGTGGTCTTCGAGTAGATCGGGCGCAGCAGGTTGAGCTGCTTGACGATGTCAGCAGGCTTGAAGGAGAACACCTTCAAGACGGCGTCCAGGATCTTGTCGTCATCGATCGTTCCGGTACCGAAGGTGTCGATGTGTACGCTCACAGGCTCTGGATGGCCGATGGCGTAAGCGAACTGCACTTCGCACTTGGAGGCGAGGCCGGAGGCCACCACGTTCTTGGCAACCCAGCGGCCCATGTAGGCGGCGCTGCGGTCCACTTTGGACGGGTCTTTGCCGGAGAAGGCACCGCCACCGTGACGGCCCATGCCGCCGTAGCTGTCCACGATGATCTTGCGTCCGGTCAGGCCGCTGTCGCCCTGAGGGCCACCGACGACGAACTTGCCAGTCGGATTGATGAGATACTCAGTATCCTTGGTGAGCATGTTCTTCGGCAGCACCTTCTTGATGACCTGCTCGATGCAAAACTTCTCGATCTCGGCGTGGCTCACATCCGCAGCGTGCTGCGTGGAGATGACGACGTTCACAATGCGTGTCGGCTTGCCGTCCACGTATTCCACGGAGACCTGGCTCTTCGCGTCTGGGCGCAGCCACTTGGCCAGCTTGCCAGCCTTGCGGATGCGGGTCAGCTCACGGCCAAGGCGGTGGGCGTACATGATCGGCGCAGGCATGAGTTCCGGCGTGTCGTCACAGGCGAAACCAAACATGATGCCCTGGTCACCAGCGCCCTGTTCCTGATGCTTCTTGCCTTCAGCTCCTGCAGCGTCCACGCCCTGGGCGATGTCGGGGCTCTGGATGGTGAGGTAGTTGTTGATGAAAAGCTTGTCGGCGTGGAACACGTCGTCGTCATTGGTGTAGCCAATGCCGCGCACAGCGTCACGGATGACCTTGCCGACGTTGATGACTTCATCGATCGGCTTCGTGGTGCCGTTTTTCTTGTTCTGCAGCTTTGGGATGGTGATCTCACCACCGACGACGACGACATTGCTCTTTGCAAAGGTCTCGCAGGCGACGCGGCTCTTCGGATCGATCGCAAGGCAGGCGTCGAGGATGGCGTCGGAAATGGTGTCGCAAACTTTGTCAGGATGGCCTTCGCCGACGGACTCGGACGAGAAAATGTAGCTACGGGACATGATAGTGGTCTTTTGGGTTATATGGACGAATCATGATTTGATGATGCGTCTGTTGAGAACGGGAGAGTATTCCCCAAACCGGGGGCGTCAATGTGGAATTCGGGGTGGCACCAGCGCTCACCTGCCCGCACCATGCCCTCCCTGAGATGAAACACCTCGCCACCTGCCTCCTCCTGCTTTCCGTTTCTCTCACTCACGCAGCGGCCGAGCCAGCTTTTGCGCCCAAGTCGATGGCCTACGTCCTGCAGGCAGACAAACTCGCCAGCAGCCGCGCAGATGCAGTGCAAAAACTCGCGTCCTGCGACCGCGATCTCATCGTCGTCGATGCCGCCTTCAGCAGCGATGGCGATTGGACCCCTGCAGAGATAGAAACCATCCGCGCCGGAAAAAAAGGCCGCCGCGTGGTCGCCTACGTCTCCATTGGCGAGGCCGAGGACTACCGCCCCTACTGGAAAAAAAGCTGGGATGCCGACCAGAATGGCAAACCAGATGCCGCTGCGCCGAAGTTCCTCAACGCGGAGAACCCCGACTGGAAGGGGAACTACCGCGTACGCTACTGGCAGCCTGAATGGCAGCAGATCATGCTCCCCGCCGTGGACAAGGTCGTCGCCCAAGCTTTTGACGGCATCTATCTCGACATCGTCGATGCCTTTGAATTCTACGAATACGACGCAGCCACCCAAGGCTGGCTCGACGACCGGCCCAATCCTGAGACCGGCAAAACCTATCGGCAGGACATGATCAACTGGGTCACCACCATCGCCCAGCGCGCGCGGGCCAGTCGTCCCGGATTCCTTGTCATCCCCCAAAACGCCACCCAGCTCCTCGCCCACGCAGATTACCGTGAACTCATCAGCGCCATCGGTGTGGAGGATTTGTTCGTCGCAGACAAAAAATTGCGCACCGAAAAGCAGTCGCGCTACGTGCTGAACTTCCTCGCACAGCTCAAGCCGGGCAGCAAACCCGTGCTGGTCATCGATTATCCAAAGTCCGCCGCCATTCACGCCGCCGCATTCGAAGCTGCGGCCCAACAAGGCTTCACCCTGCTGCTCACGGACCGGCAATTAACGAAGCTGGGTGAGTCAAAATGAAGCGATAAGCAGGGCATGCACCCACGTTTTTGACCCAATGCGTCTCCTCTTTCTCTCTCTGTTTTTCGGCACCCTCAGCGCCTGGGCCGCCGAAAAGCCCAACGTCGTCTTCATCTTCGTCGATGACATGGGCTGGGGCGATGTCTCCTGCTTCGGCGGCCTGGTGCCAACCCCTCACATGGACCGACTGGCCAAAGAAGGCATGCAGTTCCGGCAGTTCTACGTGGCCTCCCCCATCTGCTCCGCATCACGCTGCGGCGCCCTCACGGGTCAGTTCCCGGCGCGCTGGCACATCACGAGCTATCTGCAAACGAAAGCGGGCAATCGCGAATGTGAGCAGGCAGATTATCTTGATCCCAAGGCCCCCTCTCTCCCACGCGCTTTCAAAGCTGCAGGCTACGCCACCGCACACATCGGCAAATGGCACCTCGGCGGTGGCCGCGACGTGACAGACGCACCCAAATTCGCCGCCTATGGCTACGATCTCGGCCTCGGCACCTACGAAAGCCCAGAGCCAGCCGCAGCACTCGGCTTGAAGACCACCCCCTGGGAAATCAAACGCGAGCCCCAGCAGGTGCCACGCCACGAACGCACGCGCTGGATGGTGGATGAAACACTCAAATTCATGCAGCAGCACTCAGCCCAGCCACGCTTCGTGAATCTGTGGTTCGACGACGTTCACACCCCCTACCGTCCCGTCGATGCCAAGGATGAGCGCGGCCTCCCGGCAAAATACCGCGACGTCCTCGTCGAAACAGATCGTCAGATCGGCCGTCTCATCGACTCACTGCCTCCCAACACCCTCATCGTCCTCTGCGGCGACAACGGCCCCGAGCCAACCCTGGAGCACACCCGCACCAAGGGCCTGCGCGGCATGAAATGGAGCCTCTACGAAGGCGGCATCCGCACACCGCTCATCGTACACTTGCCCGGCACAGTGCCCGCAGGTGCGGTGAATGACACCACCGTTATCAGCAGCGTCGATTTCATGCCCACCCTCTGCGCCCTGGCACAGATCAAAGCTCCCGCAGCCGATCAGGATGGCGAAGACATGAGCGCCGCCCTGCGTGGCGAAAAAGCAGTGCGCTCCAAACCTCTCCTCTGGGAATACGGCCGCAAACCGGGTGTGGCAGGCAAAGTGAAAAACGGCTTCCCCTATCCCAAAGAACCCGACTCCAAATCTCCCAACGTCGCCATCCGCGACGGCGACTGGAAGCTCCTCGTGAATGCCGACGGCACCCAAACCGAGCTCTACCACCTCGGCCAAGATCCCCACGAAACCACCAATCTCGCCGAGACCGAAAAAGAGACGGCCCACCGCCTAAAAACGGCCGCTTTACACTGGCGGAAGGCGCTGCCGTGAAATTTCCCCTCGCCAGCCGAAAAAATGCCACTAGGATGCGCGCCCCTTTCCCCCCAACCCATGTCCGAACCGAAGAACATCCTCCGCCTGGGTCTGCCCAAAGGCAGCCTTCAGGAGCCAACGCTTGAATTATTCAAGCGTGCGGGGTTCAACATTGTCATTTCCTCCCGCTCTTACCGCCCTTCGGTGGATGACTCGGAGTTGGAGCTCCGCCTGCTGCGCGCCCAGGAAATCGGTCGTTATGTCGATCATGGCTTCCTGGACTGCGGCATCACCGGTCGCGACTGGATCGTGGAAAACGGCGCGGATGTCGAAGTCCTTACCGACTTGCGCTACAGCAAAGCCACCTCCTGGCCCACCCGCTGGGTGCTGGTGGTGCCGGACGACTCCCCCGTAAAGTCCGTCAAGGACTTGCAGGGCAAGCGCATCTCCACCGAAGCGGTCGAGATGACGAAGAAATACCTCGCCGCCAACGGCGTCGAGGCCGAAGTCGAATTTAGCTGGGGCGCCACCGAAGTGAAGGTGCCCGAAATGGTCGATGCCATTGTGGACATCACCGAAACCGGCTCATCCCTGCGCGCGAACAAGCTGCGCATCGTGGACACGCTGATGGAAAGCTACCCCCAATTTGTCTCCAGCCGACCCGCCGCCCGTGATGAATGGAAGCGGCAGAAGATGGAGACACTCGTGCTGCTGCTCAAAGGTGCGCTCGAGGCCCGCCACAAGGTGGGTCTCAAAATGAACGTACCCGCGAAACAGCTGCAGGAAGTGGTCGCATGCCTGCCGTCTCAGCGCTCGCCTACCGTTTCAACACTTGCCAGCCAGGATTGGGTGGCAGTAGAAACGGTCATCGACGAAGCCACCGTGCGGGTCATCATCCCACGACTGAAGTCGCTGGGGGCCGAGGGTATTGTGGAATACCCGCTCAATAAAGTCGTCCACTAGATCAACGCCAACACACAGGAGAACACGAACATGGGATCGCTCAAAAAGCGGAGAAAAACGAAGATCAACAAGCACAAGCGCAAGAAGCGCATGCGCGCGAACCGTCACAAGAAGCGTTTGCGCTACAAGTCGTAACCGCTAGCCTTCCCGGCATGGCTCCTCTCCGCAGTGCGATTCGATCTTATCGAGACGCAGGAAGTCGTGTCATGCCCGGGTACGGCTCGGTTTGCAGGGCCCTGCGGCCCTGTCTGACGCTGGGTCTTGCCGCCTTCTTTGGCTCCCTCCTTTCAAGTCACGCTGTAACAACAGCGGACCTGTCATTGGGAGCCAGAGCGGCAGACACCTCAGACTTGCAACTATCTCCAGGATCTGCCTCCACGGCGGATGCTCTGGCACATTTCAGTGCCGCTCTCCAGTTTGAATCCTCCGGGAAACTGCGGCAGGCGCTGGATCATTATCTGGCCGTTTTCAAAGCTGATCCGAGCAATTCGGATCTGGCTGCGCATACCGCCGGGCTTGCCATGCAATTCCAAGGGCGTGAAACTGCGATAAAAATCCTCGACGAAGCCGTGAGCGCAAGCCCGCGCTCCCCCGCGCCACTGCTCAATCTGGCCCGCTTCGCCAGCACCTACCCGCCTGAGGACCTCTTCGTGAAGGACGAAGTGCCTTCCAAGGCCGTGGCCGAGGCTCTGGCAAAGTTTCCCACCCATGCCGAGGTCTATGAGACCGCGGTCATGCTGCACCTCACCCACAACGAGCGTGACAAGGCCATTCAGGTCATGACTCAGGCCGCCAATCAGAACAGCCGCGATCCGCAGTACTGGCTGTCCACAGGACACACCGCCGAACGCGTCTGGCCGCTCGGTCAGGCCGAGTTCACCACGGAGTATCGCCAGCGGGTGACCCCGTTTTTTGAGAATGCCCTCAAAACCGCCACCAAAGCCAATGCCGAGCGGATCACCCTCGAAGTCGCCCGGCAGTACCTCCTGACCAACGATCCTGAGCGCGCCCGGCAGCTCTGTGAAAAACTGGCAGCCGAATACAACAACCTCGACGCCCGCAAACTGCTTTACCGTCTCTACGTCGCCTCTGAACAGAAGGACAAGGCGCTCGCCGCCTTGGAGCAAATCGTCAAACAAGCACCTGCTGACGCCGAGATGCAGCGCCTGCTGGCCAGTGAGTACGACAGGCTCAAGCAGCCCGAAAAGGCCATTACCCACCTCGAAGCAGCCATTCAAAACGGCGGCGGCGAGATCGGCGACTACGTCAAACTCGGTTGGGAGCTCTATCAGACCCAAAAATTCGATGACATGGTCCGCGTGGGCCAGCGCAGCGTGCGCCTCTTCCCCGATCATCCGCTCGTCCACTACCAGCTTGCCATCGCCCATCGTGCCCGTGAAGAATGGGGACCGTCCGTGCAGTACTTCGCCGAAGCCGAGCAGTTCGCCAGTTCCACCCAGAGCGAGCTCCTGGACCACCTGTTCTACTACCAGTACGGCATCACGCTCGAACGCCTGGCACGTTTCGAAGACGCCTCACTCATGCTGGAAAAATCCATCACGCTGACCCCGCGCGAAGAATCCAAGTCCGCAGCCAACACCATGAACTTCCTCGGCTACATGTGGCTTGATGTCGGCACGCACTTGGACAAAGCGGGCGAACTCATCACCAAAGCCAACGAACTCGTCCCCAATCAGCCCGCCTACATCGACAGCTTGGGCTGGTTCCATTACAAGAAGGGCAACTATCCCGGAGCACTCAAGGAATTGCAGCGCGCCGAAGCCCTCCTGCAGCCCCTGTCCCCCGAGGATGCCGAAATCCTCGAACACATCGGCCTCACCCACCAGTCCCTCGGTGACACAGCCCAGGCCCTCAACTACCTCGAACGCGCCGAAGCCCTCAAGACCCCCGACTTGAAAGCCCGCAAGCGCATCGAAGATGAGCTGAAAAAAATCAAAGGCGGCAAGCCCGACACCGAGAAAAAGTAGTCCCGAGCTTTAGCTCGTTCTGGAAGGTGCGCAGGGCATGAATGGCACTCGGTTTAGGCGGAGCCTCATGGGCTTTGGAGCTTGAGGTCACTCAAGCAACGCGATGGCAGTCTTGGACTGCGGTGGCAAAAATGCACGGTTCAAGCCTGCATCGCCTATACCGCTTTCGTAGGGTGTAGGACGTTTTGTCCTACACGTGCCATTCGCCCGCAGTACCTCAATCATGCAGCCGTTCTTCGGAGTCGATGAAGAACCAGCACACCCCGCCCACCAGATAGGCCACGGCAAACAGCGCGATGTTCACGCTCCAGTTGTTGTTCGTCGCGGCAAGCACCATCGGTACGACCATCGGCGCGATCGCACCCCCGGCGTTCCCCATCATGTTCATGCTGCCCGCCAGCGCCCCGGCATGGCGCCCTCCCACGTCCATGCATGCCCCCCAGGCCCCCGGCATGGCCAGATCGTTGCACAAGGCCGCAAGGCCGATGGCCAGCACCGAGGCCAGCGGCGCTTTCGTCAGCATCGAGATAAGCAACATCAACCCCGCGAGCGTCAGGCCGATCACACCCAGCCAGCGCCGCGTCCGGGCGATGCTGCCAAACATTCGGTCCAGCCGTGCCGAAAACATCCCGGCGACGATGCAGCCAATGCCGCCGAAAAACAACGGCACGCAGGCCAGCAGCGCACGCTCCATTTCCGTGAGCGTAGTGAACTGCTCCTTCAGATAGGTCGGAAACCACGTGATGTAAAAGTACCACGCATAGGACATGCAGAAGTACTGCGCCCAAAGCATCCAGACCGTGCGCGAGGCAATGAGTTTCCCCCACGGCATGGCATGGTCGCCCGGCGGTTCGGTTTCACCGATGTGCGCCAGCTCCGCAGCATTCACCGCAGGGTGATCTTTGGGATGATCTCGGAACCAGCGGAAGAATGACAGCGCCCACACCACCCCGAGCAACCCGAAAATCAGAAACACCCACTTGTAGTGCAGCCCGAGGCCCGCCTTGCCACCGCCGCCGCTCGCGAGCATCCACCCGACCAGCAAGGGCGTGAACGCCCCGCCCCAGCGCGCGCTGAGCCACAGAATTCCCTGCGCTTTGACCCGCTCGGACATCGGAAACCACAGCGTAAACGCCTTGGTCAGATTCGGAAAACACCCCGCCTCACCCACACCAAACAGAAACCGTGACACCACCAGCGAACCAAGATTCCAAGCCCAGCCCGTGGCGACGGTAAAAATCGACCACATCGAAACCACCCGCATCAGCACCCGCCTCGGCCCGATGCGGTCCCCCAGCCAGCCACCAGGAATTTCAAACAACGCATAAGCCCAGCCAAACGCAGCAAAAGCATACCCCATCTCCGTCTTCGTCAGCCCCATTTCCTCCTGCATCATCGGCGCAGCCTGCGAGATGCACACGCGGTCGATGTAGGTGATCACCGCCAGCGAAACGGCAAACAACAGCACCACCTGACGGGCGCGAGAGGGTTGGAGGGTGGATTCCATGTGCGGTCGGGTAAACGCGCATGCTGTCACGCGACCTGACTCAACGTCAACTCCTCTAACATTCCATCACGGCTCACCAACGGTGGGATTTGCCACGACAATCGCGCTCGCCTTGATCGCCCGCGTCAGCACTTCCTTGGGCTGCTTGCCGCTGGGCACCAGCTCACGCGCCATGCCTTTGTAGCGCAGCGGTTTGTAGCCGAGCGCCAGCAGTGCAGCCAGCGGCGCCTGCTTGAGCCCGGGCTTCCAGTAGTCCGGCCCACCGCCCGTTTCATAGTAGTAGATCCAAGTGTGCTGCGGGTCATACCATCCGGCGCAGAGGATGACGTGACGATGCGGAATGTTCATCACATCTCCAGGCTGCAGTTCCTGCGCGCTGGCCAGTTCGGTACACACGGCGGGCAGCTGCGTGGTGTCATGCACGCTTGGCAGTTTCAAGCAGCGTGACACAAAACCCGAACAATCCACCCCTGCGGCCTCGGCGCTCACGGCAGCGTTGTCGGCACGGCGTTTCTCCGGCGATGACACATCCCCACCGGCGCTGCCATTCGCGATGGCGAGATCAAACGAGGCCGCATCATCAAAACCACCCCACTTGTACGGCACGCCGCTGTTCACCTCTCCCGGCACCCACCAGCCCTTGCGGTCCTGCTGCGGTTCATGCGTCACATCCGGCGTATTCACAAGCACGCCCGCCTTGTCCTTCCCATGCAGAATATTACGCGCAAACGGCCGCCAGGTGTGATTCGCGAATCGTTGGGCAATCGCCATCGACTCGTCGGGCGTGACCTGCGAAGGCGCGGAGGGATCGCCCGGAATCAGGTGCACGGCTTCTGCGGCATGTTCCAAAGTCGAATGACAGCTCGTCAGGAGCAGCAGGATTGCAGAGAGGGCGCACTTCATCGGCGGATGATGCGGGGTCTGAGTGCCGGGTCAACCAATTGCGCCTGTTCATGGGGTTGACCGCTCGGCTCTCGTTTGCACACTGCACGTCATGCCCTCCCGCCTCCGCCTCGCAGGCTGCCTGCTGCTGACCGCGTTCGCCTTGCGAACGGATGCCGCACCCACCACACGCACCGCCCTCGTCATTGGCAATGCGAAGTACGAAGCCGCCGTCGGCCCGCTGCGCAACACCGGCAATGATGCCAAAGCCGTGGCCAAAACTCTGCGCGATCTCGGCTTCGCGGTGATCGAAAAACACGATGTCACACGCGATCAACTGCTGCGCGCCGTGGTGGAATTCCGCGCCACCTTGACCAATGCCGAAGTCGGCCTCTTTTACTACGCCGGCCACGGCATCTCCATCGCAGGCTCAAACTACCTGCTGCCGGTCAAATCCGGCTACACCGCCGAGGGAGCCGATGACGTCACCCTGCGCCTGCTGGCAGAAACCAAGCTCTTCAATGTCGAGCAGGCCGTGGCAGACATGAAATCCTCCGGCGCGCTCTGCAATCTCCTCATCCTCGATGCCTGCCGCACCACCGCCGTCGCACGCACCGGCCGCACCCGGGATGCCACCAACCCCGGCGGCCTGAGCGAGATGAAACCGCCCGCCGGATCACTCATCGCCTTTGCCACCGATGCCGGACAAACCGCCCTCGATGGCGATGGCACGAACGGCCTCTACACCGAAGAACTCCTCAAAAATCTGCGCACCCCCGGTTTGACCGTCGAGCAGGTCTTCAAACGCACCCGCGCCGGTGTCCTCGAACGCTCCAATGGCGGACAGATTCCCGCCGAATACTCACGCCTCGTGGGCGACGACATCTTCCTTGCCGGTGAGGCCCCCAAAGCGCCGCCCATGGCAACGCCACTTGTTCCCGAAACGACCCCGGCTCCGCCGCTGCCGACCATAAAAGAGATCTCGAAGCTGGCCGCCGCCGGCAAGGCCAGCGAATGTGTCGAAGCTTTGCAACAGGTCGCGCAAGCCAACGGCCCCGGCGATTTTGCGGCGCAACCCATTGAAATGCTGCTGGAGCAGGTGAAGGAAGACCTTCGGGAGGCCACCATGGCTTCGCCCATAGTCGAATCTTGTGCCACCACCTGCAAACTCGTGCTCAACGCCCTGCGCGACTGCCTGCCACCCGATCATGCACAGAAAATCACCTTCACCGCCAAGGCGCTGAATCGTCGCGGCGATGCCTTGCTGCTGCTCGGTCGCGCCGATGAAGCCCTCGACGCCTACAACACCGCGTTGCCGCTCACGCCGGACGATTCCTACATCCTCTACAACCGTGGCCGCGCGCACCTCGCCCTCGGCAGCACGGCCGAGGCCACCGCAGATTTCACCAGCGCTGCGAGCGACAAGTTCAAGCACCCCGGCGCGAAAAAACTCGCCACGGCGGCACTGGCAAAGCTGAAATAGCCGCCTACCCGGAGTCACACTCGTGGCTTGCGGCGGCGCAGAATCATCACCGCACCACCGAGCAGCAGCAGCAGTCCGCGGGACGGCTCTGGAACGACAAAGATGATGCCTTTGCTGACAAACAATGAGGTGTCCCAGCTGAGGCTGCCGATGTCCGGCAGATCGAGGATCGCATCCGCCTCGATCTGGGAGGTGATGCCGCCGAGCGTCTCGAAATCGATCAGATCGAAATACTGGCCGTAGACATAGGTGACGCCGAGATCCGTGACATGAATGGTCATCGAAGTCGTCAGCTCGAGAGCGCCTGAAACGTCAAGAGCATCATGCTGCGTGGTGGGATCCTGGTCGGGGAGTGCATCGATCAGCGCACTCGTTTGAGCGGGTACGAATACCGAATTTTCCACGCCCAGCGCGGCACTGAGCTGGAGGGTGATCTGCGAGTTGCTGTTGAAGCTGATGTTGCCGTTGATGTTGAGGGTTCCCACGGCATTGCCAAGCGCGGCTCCGGGCTGGATCGCACCGTCCACCAGAATGTCGCCCGAAACAGTGCCGTTGCCGCCGAGGGTGCCCGTGCTTCCCACAGTGAGCAAGCCAGCCGGCGTGAGCGTCTTTTGATTCACATACAAGCCGCCGTCGATCTGATTGAGCGAGGAGAGCTGCACCAGCCTGGCGTTGGTGCCGGTGAGTTCGACGATGGCATCCTGGCCGATGGTGAAGATGCCTGAGCTGGCACCAAACGGCTGCAGGTCGATGGAGGCGGTGCCGGTGGTGGTGGAGTCCGCCTTCCAGGTGCCGCCGGTGAGGGTGCCAGCGCTATCGTTTTGCACCAGCACGTTGTCGTCAAAGGTGCCGGCCAGCGAGGTGGTCAGACGGAAGTTTCCACCCAGCACTTCGACGGTGCCCTGATTGTCAAAGGTACCCACTCCGGTAACCGTCGAAAAACTGAAGAACTGCGCCTGATCTGACGACGTCGTGTTCACACGCACCGTGCCGGTGCTGGCGTTCGTGAACGTCGTGCCGTTTTCCATCTGATAGTCGCTGTTGTCGTTCAACGCGAAGAGTCCGGTGTTGATGAACTGACCGGCACCGCTCCATCCGACGTTGTCCGCTGAGTCATCGGTAACGTTGTGGTTGAGGGTGCCGTTGTTGACAAAGGTACCATTGCCGGTGAACAGGCGGTTGAATGCGTTCTCAACGTTGAAGATGCCGTTGTTGGTGTAGGTGGCTCCCGTGGCGATGCTGATGGTGGAGTTGTCGTTCCAGTTCGTCGTGCCGCCGGTATCGTTGGCGAAGACACCATCGCCGCTGAGGGTGTGGGTGGCCGGCCCTGAGATGTCCAGCGTGCCTTGGTTGTGAAACTCCGCCGTTGCGGCCACGGCAATCGCGCCTCCCGTCCATGACACGGTGCCGCTCGCATCATTGATGAACGAGCCGGTGCCTGCGTAGCCCGATGACGAAGCACCTGAGGGGATGAGAAAACTGCCCTGATTGCGCAGCATGGTGCCGTCGGCAAAGGTGATCGTTCCTTCGAGATGGGTGAATGTGGCACCCGCAGCATTCACGAATTCACCACCGCCGCTCAGGGTCTTGGTCCCGGTGCCTTTCACCGTGAACGTCCCCTCATTGGTCAGCGTATGGGCCTGGGTGTTGATCGCCGACTGGTCCCAGAACATGCCGTCGCCGCTGATGTTAAAGACAAGTCCTCCGGCACCCACCAGCAGATCGCTGGCCACTCCGCCATTGCTGCTGGTGCTCACGCGCACCTGCCCACCGTTGGCCGACGAGCCCGCGATCGTTCCGGTCCACTGGCCGGCAATGCCCAACTGACCGCCATCTGCCGTCCAGATCGCCGCAGTATCACTGGTCCCGCCGACCGCCACGTGCAGGACGCCAGCGTTCGAGCGCAGTTCGCTGCCTGCGGCCGCCACGAATGCACTGCTAGCACCCGTGGCATCGCGGTAAATGAAGCTGGCATCAGCTCCGGCGACGGATTTGACCACGAGGCCGTGGTTCTCAAACGCGCCATTTGAGGTGATCTGGATGTCGCCACGGTTCTGGAAGTCGAAGGTGCCGTTGTTCTCAAACGTCGCGCTGCTCGTGATGACGAAGTTGTCATTCGCACCGCCGTAGGTGTGGTTGAAGGTGCTGTTGTTAATGAAACGACCGCTCCCGGTGAGCGTCACATTGCCGTCCACCGGACTGAACTCGGCCACGCCGTTGTTGACAATGTTGTTGCCGCTGAGAGTCAGGGTGCCACCGGTCAGCGAAAGCATGCCCGTGGAGCTGTTGGTGACCGCCACGCTGCCGCTGATCGCTGCTGTGCCGGAGATCGTCATCTGGCCGTTGTTGATGACGGCAGTGTCCGCTTTCAGCGTTCCAGAAGAATTCAGCGTGACAGTTCCCGTTGCGCTGTTGATGACTGACGCCGCGCCATTGATCGTTGTGGTACCGGTGGTAAATGCCATCAGACCGTTGTTCGTCAGATCGCCACCCGTCAGCGCCAGCGTTCCGGCGGTCAGTTCAAAGGTGCCCGCGCTGCCGTTTTCAAAACTGCCCGTCCCCTGCACGGTGGTGGTGCTCGTACTGGTGGCAAGCAGCAGCCGCCCGTCATTGCGCAGGGTGTTGCCGTTCAGGTCGAGCGTGACCGCCGTGTAGCCGGATGAACCGAGTTGCAGCCCGTTGCCGCTTACCTTGAGGATCGTGGTCGCTGCGGCGGCGGTGAAAACGCCCCCCGTGGTGCCCGCAGGACTCTCGTTGCTGATGATGATCGACCCGCCGCCACTGGTGTCAGTCACCGCCGTCAGTTCCGTCCAACGTCCCGAAAATGACAGCGTCCCACCCGTTGCCGTGGTGAAGGTGCCTGCGGTGGAACTCCCGCCCGCGATATTCAGATGGCCGGCATTCACGGTGATATTTCCAGAGTTTGAAAAAGTGCCGCCGCTTGTGGTACTGGCTGGGAAGAGGTAGGAAGGATCGTTCGAGCCGCTCAACGAACCGGACGATTTGAGGATCAGCCCCGCGTTGGTGAAAGAGGAACCGTTGTTCTGCAACTGTAGGTCGCCGCCGCTGGCGAAGTCATAGGTCCCGTTGTTCAGGATCGCCACGGCACTACTGACGACCAGATTGTCGCCGCCCGTGGCGGTGGCGTGGGAAAAAATGCCACCGGCATCGATCTGCAACGTCCCGGTCGTGTTGCTCGTCAGATTGCGATTGTTCGTCGGCACGAAGTGCAGCGTGGCTCCGTTCGGGACGTTGACCACCGCACCATTGTTGATGCCCAGATTGCCCGCGTCCCAAGTGTCACCGTCCGCGAGCGTGGTGTCGCTCGTGATCGTCGTGCCGCCGATGTCCGCAGCTGGTGCAAGAGGTAAGGCGAGCCATGCCGACAAGGCGATGCTGACGGTCAGAGTAACATTGAAGCGTGGGTAAAGCATGAGGACAACAAAAGCATCCTGGCGGTTGCCATCAGGATGCCGACATTTTTTGCGCTAACTACAGGGTTTACAAAAAGTGCTGCCCACACCCGAACTGTCAAACCACGAGACCTTTACCTTTTAGGCCCTCTTGTCGCTAAATCCGCCACAGCGGATCACTCATGCCACGTCCGTGCAATCCGCTCAATGCTCAACGCCTTGCCCGTGGCCGGATCAATCGTGATCAGCGCCCCGTTCACCCGCACCGCACCACTCCCCACGCCAAACCTTGTCGGCATCATCGTGTGAAATCGCTCCAGCACCGGCTCAATCTGGCTGCCAATGACGCTGTCCATCGGGCCGCACATGCCGGCATCGCTTTGAAACGCCGTCCCCTTCGGCAGCACGCGCTCATCAGCCGTGGGCACATGAGTGTGCGTCCCGACTACGGCAGATACTTTGCCGTCCAAATGCCACCCCATCGCGACTTTCTCGCTGGTGGCCTCGGCGTGAAAATCCACGAAAATGACAGGCGTTTCCTCGCGCAGCTTCTCCACACATGCCGTGATCGCCGGAAAAGGATTTTCAAGCTGCTGATTCATGAACGTGCGCCCCTGCAGGTTCACCACCGCCACTTTGCACTTCTTTGATTCCAGCACCACAAAGCCATTCCCAGGGGTGCCCTCGGGGTAGTTCATCGGCCGCAGCATGCGCGGCTCATCGGCCAGATACGGCACAATCTCCCGCTGATCCCAAATATGATCCCCGCTCGTGACCACCGCCGCACCGGCACGCATGAGGCTGATGGCGATCTTCGGCGTGATGCCGCGCCCTCCGGCGGAATTTTCTCCATTCACCACGATGAAGTCGAGCTTCAGTTCCTCCTTGAGCACGGGCAGCAGCAGGCCAACCGCCTTGCGCCCCGGCTCCCCCACCACATCACCCAAAAAAAGAAGGCGAAAGAGTCCGTCCCCGCTGTCAGCCGTGTTGTCATTCATCGTGGTGCTACTTAGTAGATGATGAAGGCGGGGATCAAGTCTAGGATGTACTTTATGATGATGAAACGAATGCTGCGCGGCTCCCTGCTGCCGGTCACGCTCGCGTCCATGATGGTGACGCCGGGCATGGCGCAGACGATTGTGCCCGCACCCTCCCCGGCGGCCCCTTTGCCCCCCGCCCAGGTGACACCCGCCCCCGGGCCGGCTGCACCGCCCTCTCTCCCCGTACCCACCCCAGAGGCACCTTTACTCCCCACGCCAGTAGCCCCGGGCACCATGCCGGCTACACCTGCAGCCGCCCCCGCGGTCCCACCAGCCGCGCCGCCCTCTTCCCCAGCGCTCGAACCAGCACCACCCGCCCCGCCTCCCCCCCCTCCTGCACGTCTGGACCGCCTCAGCGCACTCGGCACCCCACCCAACTGGCTCAGGCTGCAGTCGTTTCATCAAACACTCACCCGCAGCGAATTCGAAGCCGCCATCCGGGATGTGTATTCCGACGGCTCACCCTTCCCGCCGCCTTGGAAACTGGAATCCGATGGCGTGGTCATCAAGACCGGTGATCCCGTCAACCCAGAAGCCCGCATTGCCTTCGCCACCCACCCCGAAGCGCCGCTGCCCGGCACCCGTACCTGGAGGCCTGCCGCCGAAATGCCTCCTCTCAAAGGCCGCCCCCTGCTCAGCGACATTCACATCGCCATCGACCCCGGTCACATCGGCGGCGCTTTCGCCCAGATGGAGGAGCGCATGCTCAGCTTTGCCCCCGGCGAATCCATTCAGGAGGGCGATCTCACCCTCACCACCGCACAAGTCCTCGCCGAACGGCTCAAGGCCCTCGGTGCCTACGTTTCTCTCGTGCGCGACAGTGCCGAACCTGTAACGCCGCAGCGCCCCGCCGATTTAGTCGTACAGGCGCGTCAGATCCTCGTCGATGCCGGCTTTCCACTCCCCCAGGAAAATTACAGCGGCGTCACCGGCGATGCGAAAATCCTCACCGTTCAGTGGCAGAGTGAAAAGCTGTTTTACCGCGTGAGCGAAATCCACGCGCGCGGTCAGAAAGTGAACAACACCATCAAGCCCGACGTGGTGCTCTGCCTGCACTTCAATGCCGAAGCCTGGGGCAACGCCGCCGCGCCGCAGTTCTCGCCCATGAATCACATGCATGTGCTCGTGAACGGCTGCTACTCACCTCTCGAACTCGAACAGCAGGACCTGCGCTTCGAAATGTTCCACCGTCTCTTCTCACGCATCCACCAGGAAGAGCTGCCGCTTGCCGAAGCCGTCGCCAATGGCATGCGTCTGACCACTGGCCTGCCAGCTTACGTTTACACCACTTCCAATGCCCGCCGCCTCGGCACGAACTCTTATGTTTACGCACGGAATCTGCTGGCCAACCGCATCTATGACTGCCCCGTCGTTTACCTCGAACCCTACGTCATGAACAATGAGGAAACCTACCACCGCCTGCTGCGCGGTCATTTCCACGGCCGCACGCTCATCGCAGGTCGCCTGCAAGCCAGCGCCATCGAGGACTACGTGCAGGGAGTCGTCAAAGGCATCGTCGCCTACTACCAGAAACACCGCCAGCCATGAAAGTGCTCGTCGCAGGATGTGGATTCGTCGGCGAACGCGCCGCCGATCTCCTGCATGCCTCCGGGCATGAGGTCATCGGTCTGACTCACTCTCCAGAAACCGCCACACGTCTCGCCACGGTCAAACCCTGGCGCACGGAGTCCTGCGACATCTCAAATCGCGCCACTGTCACCGCTCTCGCCGCCAAACTCGACGCCAGCAGCATCGACGCCGTGATCCATTGCGCCAGTTCCGGCCGCGGCGGAGCCGAGATGTACCAGGCGGTCTATGTCGATGGCATGCACCATCTCGCCGCTGCATTTCCCACCGCCTTCCTCCTCTACACCAGCAGCACCAGCGTTTACCCCCAGGTGGATGGCGAAACCATTGATGAAACCAGCTTCGCCGACCCTGCACGCGACACCGGTCGCCTGCTCCGCGAAGCTGAAAACATCGCCCTCAACGCCAGAGGCGCAGCCGCACGACTCGCCGGCATCTACGGCCCCGGTCGTTCCTTTGTGTTGAAGAACCTGCTCGAAGGCAAGGCCGCCATCGAAGGCAATCACGGCCAAGGTCGCATCCTCAATCAAATCCATGCCGATGACGCCGCCAGCGCCCTCGTGCACCTCGTCACGCAGCGCCTGAGCGGCATCTTCAACGTCGTCGATGACGCGCAGATGACGCAGCGGGAGTGCCTCGAACGTTTGAGCTCCACCTTTGGCGTCAAGATGCCCGGAACCCGCGAACCCGCCCCCAATCGCAAACGCGGCTGGAGCCACAAAAAAGTCTCCAATACCAAGCTTCACGCCACCGGCTGGACGCCACGTTACGCCAGCTATTTCGACGCCCTGTGTGACGACCCCGACCTCGCCTCCTCCATTCTCGATCTCGTTCAAACCGGCGGCGAGACTTCCCCGCCCCGCCAGCCCAACATTCTGCTCATCGGCCTCATGGGTTCCGGCAAAACCACCGTCGGTCGCATCGTCGCGCACATGATCGGCTTTAAAATGATCGATACCGATCATCTCATCGTCGATACCGCCGGGAAGAGCATCCCCGAGATTTTTGCCACGGAAGGCGAGGCCGCATTCCGTCAGCATGAATCCGCCGCCTTGCGTTCACTGCTGGGCAAACGTGGCTGCGTCATTGCGACCGGCGGCGGCATCGTCACCCAGCCGCGCAACATGGCCATCCTGCGCCATCTCGGCTACACCGTCTGGCTGGACGCCGACCCTGAACGCCTCGCACGCCGCACGGCGCTCAATACCAATCGCCCGCTTCTCAACGGCGAAGAAAATCCCAAGGCCAAGCTCGAACGTCTGCTGACCGAGCGCAAACCGCTCTACAAAAGCCTCGCCGATCTACGCATCAAGACCGCCGAACTCACGCCCCAAGAAACCGCGTACGGCGTCATGGAAAGCGCGCGCGTCTTCTTTGCCCGCAGGCAGAAAGTCGAATCAGTGAGCTGACAAACTCAGCTCCAACTGATCCTCCTTGCCCAGCGCACGTGCATCATACCCACGCAAACGCAGTTCCGCTGCAAACTCACGCGTAGAACCATGCACCAGGTAAATCCGCCGCGGCTTCACCATCTCCACCGTTTCATGCAGTTCCGGGTAGTCCGCGTGATCACTCAGCGGCAGCGCCAGATCGACGCCATACCGATACTTGGCGCTGGCTTGAATGGCCCAGCCTGAAAGCATCGCCGTCCGCATTTTGGGCAGTTCCAGCTTCGACCCCGGTGGAAACACCAGCACATGCCCTGTGACTTCGTCTGCCTTAAACAGCCGCCACTGCGGGAGCTTCCCCAGATGCGGTGCCAGCACCTCGGTGATCTGCGCCACACTCGGGTGCACCATCACCGGCAGCCCCTCATCTCCCAGCGCACACAGAATTTCCTGCGCCTTGCCCAGCGAATACCCCAGCAGCACCGGAATGCCGCCATCACGCAGCGTATCGCGCACAAACGCCAGCATTTGCGCGATCACATCCTCCGCCGGGGGAAAATGATACTTCGGCAGCCCAAACGTCGTCTCCATGATCAGCGTGTCCGCCTGCATCAGTTCACACCGCTCCGCGCTCAGCCCCTGCCGCAGCTTGTAGTCCCCCGTATAGAGCAGCGTCGCGCCATCAATCTTGCGAGTCAGGTGCAGCATCGCCGAACCCGTGATGTGTCCGGCAGGCAGCAGCCGTATCTTCCAGCCTTCCCACTCAAACACCTCCCGCATCTGCGGCGAAACCACGATGCCCGCTTTTTTCGCCGCTTTGCGCACCACCATGAGCTGATGCGTGATCTCCGTGCAAATCGTCAGCCCATGCCGCGCCACATGATCACTGTGCGCATGCGACACAAACGCCCGCTCCCTCCCAAAATGCGGGTCCAGCCACAAATCCGCCTCCGGCAGATAAATGCCGCGTGGATGGGTCACTTCGATGAGCGGGGGCATGAGACAGTGTAATGTTTACGCTTGAGCACTCCCGCTGTCGCCGCATTCTGCATCACCCCTTCACGTGTCTGCCCAAACCCGCATCAGCCTCACCGCCCACCAACGAAAACTCCTCGCTGAGAGCCTGGTTTTTTTCGAAAAACAGGTCAAACAGCGCGGCAGCCAGCTGTTTGCCCGCCAGGCCGTTCGAGAGGTGTCCTGGGCGGAGCCAGACGTCGTCCTGCTGGGAGAGGTGCAGGGGAGTAAACTCTACTCAGTCACACTCGAATTTGGACAGGATGGCATCGAAACCTCCTGTACCTGCCCGTATGAGATCGACTGCAAGCATGCGGTCGCCTTGATCTTTCATCTGCAGGTGAAGTCAGTGACAATCAACGTTCCCCAAACCAAGGCGAAAAAAGCACCGAAGCCCGCCCCTCCCCCCATCGCCCAGCCCGCAGAAGATTCCTTCCCAGGCCGTGCCGCCGCCCTCCTGGGCAGCACCTTGACTGCCGCCCAGGTGAAATTTCTCCAGCAGGCAGCCATCTGGTGGGTGGGAAAACAAAATGTCGTGGCGCAGCAGGACCTGTTCAAACTCTGCGGCAGGCAAAGCTACTGGGGCTATGGCCAGGTGCAGCTCTGGCCCACCGGACATCCTCCTGCCGATGAAACCGAATTCTTCGCCTGTCTGTCTGCGGCGCTGCATTCCTGCGATCTCGCCCTGCCCTCGGGTCTCTCAGGGCTGGTGGCTCCTGCGGTTCAGGAACGACTGATCAAAAAATGGCAGCGCCTCCAACAAATCGACGACTGGCGGAAGCGGCTTGGGTCATGGCAGGAGCCGCAGCTGCATCTGGCCACCGAGGCTCCGGAACTGCGCCTCATGCTGCATGCCAAAGGTGCCCTCATCCAGGTGCGCCATCCTGGAGAGGCCGACTTTGGCAAAGCTTCGCAGAAACTGCTCAAGCAGTTTTGGGGCGGCTCCATTCACTACGGCAGTGGCCCCAACAACCTCCTAAGCGCAGGCTCAAACCTCGTGCTGAAAGCTGCGGTCCAGCAATACGGAGATCTCCGCTCCAGCGACATTCTGCCGTTCTCAGACTCGCTTGCCAAAAGCCTCGGCCAGCTCATCTCCACGACTCAGTTGTTTCAATCTCACGTCGTCACGCTCACTGGCGATCCCCTGCCTGTCATCGACGAACCCCTGCGCTGGGATCTGCAGCCACCCGCTGCCCCCGGCGGCGACTACGAGTTGCGCATGTTCGATGAAGAAGGCCACACCCCGCCGCCACCGCTCGCCATCGTGCCAGGTTTTCCACTGCGCTATGTCACCCACGAGTCCGTGTTCGCCGTGAATTACTGGCCCTTTGGCCATGAACCCCTGTCCTGGCCTGTCCGCATTCCCGCCGCAGCGCTGGAAACCAAGGAGGGCGTCAGCGCCCTCTCCAAGCTCGGCGTGCCAGTGCCCCAGCGCCTCGAAGGCCGCGTGAAAATCATCCGCGCTGAAATCGAGGTGCGCTGCAAGCTCTATCGCTATCCTCACACCAACAGCAGCGAATACCTGCATGCACGTGCGCAGGCCACATTCGGCGGAGTTCAGGACCCGCGCCTCTGGACCGGCATGAACTGGACCGCATCCCACCATTCCTCTCCCGCAACAAAGCTGCCGCGAAATGAGATAGTGCAGATCGACAGCTCTCTCCTGCCCGCCGCCGGTTCATGGCTGGCACAATGGCCGTTCAAACTCGCTTACATTGGCATCAATGATCAGTGGCTCGAACAGCGCATCCAAGGCAAAGACTGGCCAGAACAGTTCCTCGCCTGGCTCGACCGCCGCCCCAAAGGCCTCACCGTCGAGCTGGACGCAGAACTCGCCAGTCTGCGCGACGGCAAAGTCGCCGGTCATGTGCGCCTCGACATCGAGGAATCCAAAACCGGCATCGACTGGTTTGACCTCAGTATTGCTCTGGACGTCAGCGACAGCACCTTGACCCAGGAAGAGATCGATCTGCTGCTCAAAGCCAAGGGCAAATGGGTGCGCCTGCCCGGCAAAGGCTGGCGCAAACTCGAATACCAGCTCACCGAAGCGCAGTTGCAGGAACTCGCCGAACTCGGCCTCGCCGCGCATGATTTCAGCGCGGAAAAGCAGCGCCTGCATGCCCTTCAGCTCGGCGGCTTGGCCGAAAAAAACAACACGCTGCTCAGCGCAGAACGCGTCGCGCAGGTGCGCCGCAGGGTGGAGGAAATCCAGACCCGCGTCACCCCGCCGTTGCCAGAAGGCATCACCGCCACCCTGCGCCCCTATCAAACCGAAGGCTTCCACTTCCTCGCCTACCTCACCGCCAACCGCTTCGGCGGCGTCCTGGCCGATGACATGGGCCTGGGCAAAACCTTGCAGACCCTCGCCTGGATCGCCTGGCTGCGTGGCGCTCAGCAGGTGCAGGAGCCCATGCTCGTCATCTGTCCCAAGTCAGTACAGGACAACTGGCGTGGTGAAGTCGCCCGCTTCTTCCCCCAGCTCACCGTGGAAGTTTGGAACCGTGCCAGCGCCGGAAAAACCGGCCTCGGCGGCACGGCGGACCTGCTCATCATCCACTACGCCCAGCTCCGCATCCATGAGGATTTGCTCAAGGGCATCGACTGGGGCGCCGTCATTCTGGATGAAGCCCAGGCCATCAAAAATCCCACCTCGCAAAATTCCCAGGCCGCCTGCGGCTTAAACGCACGGCACCGCCTCGCCCTCACTGGCACGCCCATTGAAAACCGCCTGCTCGATCTCTGGTCCATCTTCGCCTTCGCCATGCCCGGCGTCCTCGGCACCCGTGCAGCCTTTACCAAAAACTTCGACGGCAGGGACGACCCACTCGCCCGCCGCCGCCTCGCTGCCCGCACCCGCCCCTTCCTGCTCCGCCGCACCAAAAACGAAGTCGCCCGTGATCTCCCCGACCGCGTGGAGGAGGATCTCAGCATCGAACTCGAAGGCACCCAGGCCGCCCTGTATCAAGCCGAGGTCAAACGCGCCCGCGCCCAGCTCCTGAAGGCCGAAACCAGCCAGCAGCTCGACAAACTGCGCTTCAACATCCTCACCAGTCTCCTGCGCCTGCGCCAGATTTGCTGCCACCCCCGCCTCCTCGGTCTGGATGCCTCCGACACCACCACCACCGCTGCCAAAAAAGGCCGCAAGAAAGCCGCCGAACCCGCCAGCGAAAGCGCCAAAGTCACCGCGCTGATGGAACTGCTCGAACCGCTCATGGAAGAAGGCCAGAAGGTGCTCGTCTTCTCTCAGTTCGTCGAGATGCTCGACATCATCGAAGCCGAAATTCAGGAACGCGGCTGGCGCTCCTTCAAGCTCACCGGCCAGACCGAAGAACGCGGCGCGCTCGTCAACGAGTTCCAGACCCACACCGGCGCCGCCACCTTCCTCATCAGCCTCAAGGCCGGCGGTTTCGGCCTCAACCTCACCGCTGCCAGCTACGTCGTCCTCTTTGACCCCTGGTGGAATCCCGCCGTCGAAGCCCAGGCCATCGACCGCACCCACCGCATCGGCCAGAAACAGACCGTCTTCGCCTACCGCCTCATCGTCAAAAACAGCATCGAAGAAAAAATCCGCCATTTGCAAAAGCAAAAAGGTGCTCTCGCCAACGACATCCTAGGCGAAGAAAACTTCGCCCAGGCGCTGACCCTCAACGACTTTCGATTCCTCCTCGGCGGAGAGGAGTGAGCATCACTCCGTCACCTCAGGATACTGCTGCCGCAAGAAGATCAAATCGGCCACATCCTTCTCGCGATGAGTATTTTTCTTCATGCGCCACAAGAGCCTCGGCGAGGCAAACGGAATCGGCACGCCTTGTACCTCCCGAATCACAACCTCTTTGGATGCTTCGGCATAGTCAATGCCTGAGGCGGAGTGCATGAGGTCTATGGTGATTTCATCGGCCACGCGGACGACGGTGTATTGCCCTACATCTCCCGGTTGGAGTTGAAGGACGGCCTTGTCTGGCAGGGACTCTAGGCAGCGATACACCTTGGCCTCATTCTCAAGGGCCGTGTCAAACAACAGATCCACATCAACCGTGGTGCGGCCATAGCCGGAATACATGATCGCGAAGCCACCAATGATCATGTAACGAGCGCCGACGGAATTAAGCAGGCGGCACAGGGCCACCAAATCATCTTCCGTGGGAGCGCGTGAGACTAGATCCCCTGCTTGCGGCTCATCATTTTCAAGGTCCATGCGTCAGCCTCTTCATGAGATTTGAAACGATACACACCTTTCGGACACAGGCCGCGCTTCTGCGTCTTTAGCACCTGGTTCAAGGTAACTTGCAACCCCGCGCCGGATGGAGGCACGCGCTTTCCCACGGTCTTGCCGATGAATTCTTCGACGTTGACGACAGGTCTGGGCTGCATGGAGGCCAAATTAGACGCAGGGCCTGAAGTTGCAAGGCCCGGCATCCGGCCCCAAGAATACGCATGGCCTCCCTCGCCGATCAACTCATCTCCCTTCTAGGTCCTGACCGCGTGTCCGTCGCGCAAGACGAAATCGCCACCCACAGCACAGATAAATGGTTCGCGTCGAATCCGCCCGATGTCGTGGTGCATGCAGAATCCACCACCGAAGTTTCTGAAGTGCTGCGCTTTGCCAATGCGAACCGCATTCCCGTCACACCACAGGGCTCCCGCGTCGGCTATGTCGGTGGCTGTGTGCCGCTCAAGGGCGGCATCGCGCTTTCAGTCGCGCGCATGAACAAGATCAAGGAGATCACCCTCGCAGACGGCGTGGCCGTGATCGAGCCCGGTGTCATCACTGGGCATCTGCAAAATGAAGTGCGCAAACTCGGCTGGTTTTATCCACCCGACCCGGCCTCGCTCAAAGAATGCAGCCTTGGCGGCAACATCGCCACCAACGCAGGTGGACCACGCTGCCTCAAATATGGCGTCACCCGCCATTACGTGCTCGGTTTGGAAGCAGTGCTGGCAGACGGCTCCATCGTGAAGGCAGGCGGACGCTGCCACAAAAACAAAACCGGCTTCGACCTCGTCGGCCTCATGGTCGGCAGCGAGGGCATGCTCGGTGTCGTCACCGAAGCCACCCTGCGCCTGATTCCCCATCCACCCATGCGCGCGATGCTCTCTGCTGGCTTCAATTCATTCGCCGAAGCCGCCAATGCCGTCCAACGCATCCTCGGCAGCGGCTTCCTGCCCAGCGCGCTCGAAATCGCCGACAAGTTCACCCTGCGCGCCGCACGCGAGTATCTCGGTGCCTCAGTCACGCCAGAAGGTGATGCCCATCTGCTCGTCGAGATCGACGGCCAGACAGAGTCCGTCAAAGGCGAGATCGCTCAACTCGCAAAGCTCGTCACCAGCCTCGGCAGCATCTGTTTAAATACAGCCATGGGCGACGAAGCCTGCGAAGCCTTCTGGAAACTGCGCCGTGAATTCAGCTACAGCCTGCGCAATACCGGCCTGATCAAGTTGAACGAAGACATCGTCGTCCCACGCGGTCGTCTCGTCGATCTCGTTGATTTCGCCGAAAAGCTGCAGGCCGAACACGGCTTCCCCGTCGCCTGCTTCGGCCATGCGGGCGATGGCAACATCCACGTCAACATCATGGTGCCCACCATGGAAGACCCCGCGATCCGTGAACGCGCCGAAGTCGCCCTCGACCAGCTCTTCCATCAAGTCATCGCCTGGAACGGTGCGATCACCGGCGAGCACGGCATCGGCATCGCCAAAAAGCGCTGGTGGCGTGATGCAGTCCCCCCCGCCGCGAATGAAATGCACCTGCGTTTGAAAGCAGCCCTCGATCCAAACGGCATCTTGAATCCCGGGAAGTTTCTCGGCTGATGCCGCAAGCCTGCAAGATCACTCTTTCCAACTCTGTTCCCTCCAACCACCATGACCAAACTGCTCATCCCTGCCCTGCTGCTCGCACTGCCCCTGTGCGCCGCTGATTTGAAGTTCAAAAAGTTCACCCTCACAGAGGAGTTCGTGGCTGAAGGAGCGCACTTTGCGGATTTCGATCACGACGGCCAGAACGACATCTGCGCCGGCCGCTTCATCTGGAAGGGACCAGAATTCAAGGAGCGCATTGAGTTCGCCCCCAAGTTCGAAAAAGAGCCCTATGATCCGGCCAAGGGCTACAGCGATTTCTTTCTAACCTACAGCTACGATTTCAACGGCGACGGCTGGAGCGACATCATGGCCTACTCCTGGCCGGGCAAAGAGACCTGGGTCTTTGAAAATCCGCAAGGCAAAGGCGGTGAATGGAAGCGCCACACCATCTTCGACGTCACCGACAATGAATCCCCCGATTTCAAGGATGTGAACGGCGACGGCAAACCCGAGCTCGTCTGCCACACCGGCGGTCAGCTTGGCTATGCCGAGATCGACTGGACGAATCCCTTTGGCAAAGCCCGCTTCCGCCCCATCTCACCGAAATCACCGGAGAATGACAAGAAATACTTCCGCTACACCCATGGCTACGGCGTGGGCGATGTGAATGGCGACGGTCGTGCCGACATCCTCGACAAAGAAGGCTGGCGCGAACAGCCCGCAGACACCAAAGCCGACAGCGACTGGGTGTTTCATCCGCAATCGTTCACCGTGGAAGGCGGCCGCGGCGGCTCGTTCATCCTCGTCTATGACGTGAACGGCGACGGACGCAACGACGTGATCAGCAGCTACGACGCACACGGCTACGGCTTCGGCTGGTTTGAACAAAAAGCCGACGGCACCTTCGCCGAGCACAAGCTCATGGGTGCCACGGTCGAAAACAGCCCAGTGGGCGTGAAATTCAGCCAGCTTCACGCCATGCAGCTCGCCGACATGAACGGCGACGGCGTCATGGACGTCGTCACCGGCAAACGCCGCTGGGCGCATGGACCCATGAAGGACGACGAGCCGAATGCGGCTCCAGTGCTCTACTGGTTCGAAATCAAGCGCGGCGGCAAGGAAGCCCAGTTCATCCCCCATCAAATCGACGACAACAGCGGCGTCGGCACTCAGGTGACACCCGGCGACGTGAACAAAGACGGCAAAATGGACGTCGTTATCGGCAACAAGAAGGGCGTCTTCGTCTTCTTGCAGGAGTAAGCAATTCAGTGCAGCACATCACCCGCATGCAGCGGGTGCCCGCGCAGGAAGTCGGCGGCAGGCAAGCGCTTGCCGCCTTCTATTTGGACTTCGAGCAGATTGAGCAGGCCCTTGCCACAACTGACTAAAATACCGTCGGCATTTGCGCTGACAATGGTGCCAGGCTCAGGGCAGGCCTCCGCATTGTTGATGACTTGGGCGCGATGGATCTTCATCTGCGCTTCCTTGAGCAGGCAGGAAGTTCCCGGCCAAGGCGTGAAGGCGCGGACGAGGCGGTCGAGTTCGATCGCCGGACGGGTCCAGTCGAGGCGGCCGTCTTGGCGGGTGAGCTTGCGGACGTGGGTGACCTTGGATTCGTCCTGCTTTTCTCGCGGCGGATTGCCGGTGGCGAGGAGGTCTAGCGCGGCTTCGAGGGCGGCGGGGGCCTGTTGGGCAAGTTTGTCATGCAGGCTGCCGCCCGTTTCATCGCTAGCAATGGGAAGACGATGCATCAGGAGGATGTCGCCGGTATCGAGGCCTTCATCCATGAACATGATGGTGACGCCGGTTTCGGTGTCGCCATCACGAATGGCGGCCTGGATGGGGGCGGCGCCACGATGGCGGGGGAGCAGTGAGGTGTGGACGTTCAGGCAGCCGAGGGGTGGGACATCGAGGACGGCACGGGACAAAATCTGGCCGTAGGCGATGACGATGGCGACGTCGGCGTTGAAGGCTTTCAGTTCGTCCACGCCATGGCGGATCTTCAGGGGCTGCATGACGGTGAGCCCTGCGGCAAGAGCGCGCACCTTGATCTGCGGCGGAGTGAGCACCTGCTTGCGGCCGACGGGTTTGTCGGGCTGGGTGACGACGCCGACGACTTGGTGCTTCGTGGTGTTGAGCAGCCATTCCAGTGATGGAAGGCCGATGTCGCCGGTGCCGATGAAAAGAACTCGCATCGGTTTGCGACTAAACCTTCATTTTTTCCAGTTCTTTCCACTCTGGCAACTGCATGACACCGCCTATGATGTCATAGAGGACCTTGGCTGGGGCTTGGCTGGCGTCGATGTCTAGGATGCGGTCGCCGGCGTAGTAGTCGAGGATGGGTTTGGTTTCGGCTTCGTAGGTGGCGAAGCGGTTTTGGATGACGGTTTCGTTGGCGTCGTCAAAGCGGTTGTCTTTGAGGGCGCGTTTGCGCAGGCGGCGCGCCAGTTCGGTGCGGTCGGGGCAGGAGAGATGGAAGACTTTCAGCACTTCGATGTGGGGTTCCATGAACTTGGCCTGCTCCACATTGCGCGGGATGCCGTCGAGGACGAGGAAATCGATTTCTGGTTTAAACTGATGAGAATCAATGCGTTGCTTTAGATTTTCATGCCAGAGTTCTACGGTCACGTCGTCCGGGACCAGCTCGCCGCGGCTGGAGTATTCGACGAATTTCTGGCCGATGGTGGTGCGGGTGTCGAGGGAGCGGAAGACATCGCCGCAGGCGAGGTGATGGAAGCGGGGGATGCTGCCCAATACCTTGCCTTGCGTTCCCTTGCCACTGCCGGGGGCACCGAGGATGAGGAAGGCTCTGATTCGGGAGTGAAGTGGGTCGGACATGATTTGAGTGGCGCGAGACTAACACGTTACGTTTTTGCAACAACTTGCGCGGCTGCCGATTTCACTTCTTCGACGGACAAGTCGGACAACTCGTGTGTCGGATTTCGCAAAAATTGCACCCAAGGCTGGGGTGGTGACCAAATGGCGGGATCGGTGGGTCCGAAAAGGAGGAGGGAGGGGACGCCGCATGCGGCGGCGAGGTGGGAGATGCCGCTGTCATGGCCGAGGAAGGTGGTGCAGGTGCTGAGGCGGGTGGCGAGCTCGTGGAGGGGGAGGGAGTGCCAGGTGGTGTGGCCGGTGGGTTGGATGTGGCGTTCGGCTTCGGCTTCGCCGGTGATGAAGATGACTTCGGTGTCGGGGAAGCTGTCGGCTACTTGCTGCCAGTTTTCGAGGGGCCAGTTTTTCTTTTCGGAGCCGGAGCCGACGTGGATGGCGATGCGGGGCTGGTTGGTGGGCTGGCGCTGGAAGTGGGTGCGGTGGAGATGTTCGGCTTCGAGGAACATGGCGAGCTTTTCCAGGCCTTGGGCGAGCTGCTTGGAGGCGTGGGGGCCTGCGGGCTTTACGAGGGGGGAGCACTCGATGAGGGTCTTGACGCCGATGCGTTCGAGGCTGGCGCGGAAGTGGCCGTCGGGGTCGTAGAGGAAGGAGACGACGAGGTTGAAGCTGCGGAGGTGTTCGGCGAGTGCTTCGTCGATGGGGGCTGTTTTGGCGAACAGCGGGGCCATGGTGCGGTGTTCGAGACTGCGGATGGTGTCGGCGAGGCCTGCGGTGCGGGCGAGTTCGGCGATGGCGGGGTAGCCGATGACTTCGAGGTGGCAGCCGGCGATGGTTTCGCGCAGGAGCCGGATCGCGGGCAGGGTGAGGATGAAGTCGCCTATCGCGCCGCCACGGATGACGAGGACACGGGGCTGGGGCTTCATCTTCAGTAAAAGAGGATCGCTGCGGCGAGGAGGACGATGCCGTAGGCGATGCCGCCGTAGACGGCGAGGTTCCAGCGCTGGGGTTTGGCGATGATGGCGTTGACCCAGTCGCGCATGAGGAAGGGCATGCCGATGAAGAACATGCCGATGATGATCCAGGCGTAGGCGAGGATGGGGAGGAGGAGGCGGCTGGTCTGGGGCTGAAGGAAGGCGGCGGTGAGGACGGGGCCGGCGAGGAGGAGCATGAGGGAGCCGAGGGCACGGACGGCGAGGAATTCCTTCACGTAGATGAGGACGCCGATGTATCCGGCGGCGACGATCATCATGAACTTGTCGCGCATGTTGTGGAACTCGCCCATGTCCATATTGGCGAGGGCAAATTCGCTCCAGAGGAAGCAGATGGTGAGGAGGATGACGCCCCAGGCGTAGGTGCGGGGGAAGGCTTTGAGGAAGGCCTGGGTTTTGGCGGTGTTTTTGAGGGCCCAGCCGTGGGTGAGGATGAGCGCGAGGGCGACGACGATGCCGGTGCCTTTGAGCGGGATCCCGCCGGTGGGGGCCAGGTGGTAGAGGTAGTCGTAGAGGTCTGGAAACATGCGCGTGGAGGGCGGGAAAACGGGTGGCATAGGTGGCGCAGAGGGGACTTGTGCGCAAACGCGTTGTTCGATGCGGGGCGCGAGGGACTCCGGATTGGGGGCCACAAAAGGGCACAAAAAATGAGGGGAAAAAAGGGGATGCGGAGGATGGGAGTTTTTAAACCACGGAATACTCGGAATACACGGAAGTGATTTGGAACACGCTGAGATGAGTTTCTGAAGTCCTTCTAGTCTGAGGGATTGTCTTCTGGAATTGGGTGGCCGCAAAGAGGCGCAAAAAATGAGGGAAAAAGGGGGTCCTGAAGGGGCGGTGGCGTGGGCTCTGAGAGGACGCTGGGCGAAAGGGGGCGTCTTTTTTTGGCAAAGGAATGGTGAGCAAGGGAATGGCCGGAGGGGAGAGACTGATTTTTTGCACCGCAGGGATTCCAGATTTGAGTGCCTACGGAAGATGAGCCAGAAAGGAGGGGCTCGAGAAGGACATCAAGGACAGAGGGGACGCCGATTTATGTGGAGCCGATGTGTTTGCTTTGTTCTTGGGCAAACTCTGGATTGTGGTTGCCTCGGTGGTGGGTAGCGACAGTTTGAGTGATCACTCACCCATGAAAGAAAAGAAAGAAAACATCCCGGCTTGGTACGTGGTGCATACTCGCCCGAAGTGCGAGCATATCGCGGCGGCGCTGATGGCTGGGCTGCCTGGGGTGGAGACGTATTGCCCGCGGATTCGCTTTCAGAAAAGCACGCGGCGGGGCAAGGTGTGGTTCATTGAGGCTCTGTTTCCGAGCTACTTTTTTGCGCGGTTCATTCCTATCGAATCGATGCGGGCGGTGAACTACTCGCAGAGTGTGATCAAGGTGGTGGATTTCGGGGGCAATCTGACGTCGGTGCCGGACTCGGCCATCGCGGCGCTGAAGACGGAGATGAAGGACATCGAGATTTGCGAGGTGGAGGTGGGCGTGAAGGTGGGGGATATGGTGGAACTGACGGAGGGGCCGATGCGCGGGATGAAGGGGATCGTGAATGCGATGCTGACGGGCGTGGAGCGGGTGCGGATTCTGCTGGAGTTTTTGGGTCGGGAGAATGCGGTGGAGGTGCCGTTGTCGAAGATTCTGACGGAGCATCAGCCGAGGGCGATTGTGGCGGCGGCGCGGTGACCCGTTCTTCGCTCTTCCTCTTTCGCTCTGCGAGCTACGGAGAAGGCCTGGTTTGGCCGGAGTTCCGGATTCTTGAGGCAGAGGGCTTGGCCGAAAAAGGGGAAAGAGGAGGAAAAGGAGGGAGGGTTTGTGAGGTGACGGAGTGATTGTTTTGACAAAGGAATGGATTGGCAGGGGAATGACTGAGGGCAGACGGTGAGGGTTGGATTTTGCACCGCGAAAGATTCGAAGAGCGCAGAGGGGATCGGAATTTTTTAAACCACGGAAGGCACGGAAGATGAGGCTGGTGTCTGTGTGCCTCGGTTTGGGCTCTGTGGTTGAAATGGGGGCTTTTTTATCGACCACGGAGGGCACAGAGGATGGATCTGAGGAGGGCTGAAGGATTCGCCGAAAGAGGGGAAAGAGTTGGAAAAAGGGAGGGGTGGCTGAGGTGCGGTTAGGTTGTCCGTTGGGTGCACGCTGCCCTGTTTGAACTCATGTGGGGGTATCAGGGGCAGGCCTTTCTGGGATATCATCCTTGGCCGAAATACGACCGCTGTACGAGGGAGCGGCGATTTTTAGGAGGGCAGCGCCCTGGCGTTGTTCAAACTCTAAAACCTACACCCTTATGAAAGCATTCATTCTTAGTGCGATGGCGGTGGTTTCTCTGGCCTCTTGCGCCACTGGACCAAGCGCTCAAACTGGTTCTGTGATCGGTGGCTTGGGCGGCGCGGCTGTTGGCGGCATTATTGGCAATCAAAGCGGACGCGGCTTGGAAGGCGCGGCGATTGGCGCTGGCTTGGGAGCACTCGCAGGCAATGCGATTGGCAACTCGCGGGACCAGCGGCGGTATAACAACGGCTATGGCTACGGATATAACAACAGGCCGTATTACGGCCGGCCTTACTAACGTCCGGGATACTATCCGAGCGGGTACTATCGGGGCTACTGATGGTTGAAGCCCGTTGCGGCTTGTGATCTCAATCGCGGCTGACTGGGGGCGCTGGTTTTACCACACGCTTCTTTTCAGCCAGACTTTATGCCGGGCGTCTTTCTACGGTGCGGTGGGAGGACTTTGCAGCAATCGGTGGGTGGCAGAGGGGACCGGAGTTGAACCACGGATGGCACGGAATTGCACGGATTCAGAGGCGGATTTTGCACCGCCCGCTTCGCGCATCCTCCTTCGCTAAAGCTACGGAGGACACGTGCCACGGAGGACACGTTGAGGCACAGAGGATGGATCTGAGGAGGGCTGAGGGAATGACTGAGTTCAGGCCTCGGAAATGCGGCACTTTTGTCAAGAATTTGCAGCCTGACCCCATCCACCGGGAATGGGGGCGCTGGTTTTTGGCAAAGGAATGGCCGGAGATTTGCACTGCAGAAGCTGGAACGCCGCAGAGAGGGTCTGAAACTTGAACCACGGAATACTCGGAATACACGGAAGGGGATCAGATCTGAGGGCGGGGCGAAGTGGGAACGTTGGTTCTTTCCAGGGGAATGGCCAGAGATTTGCACCGCCGTTATTCGGCAGATGGGAACGCCGCAGAGGGGTGATTGACTTCTGTAGCGGAGGCGAGGCAGCATGAAGGTGGGCGGTCGGCTGTGGTCTGCCCGAGGGGTTTTTATATCCGTGACATGGCTTCTTATCTGCACTTCATGCTCTTTGGCAGCCGCATTTGGACTTGGGAAAAGGATCACTTTCCTGTGAAGGAGATGGACGCTCCTGCCATGACCTTGGAGTTGAGGTGGAAATTAAGACGGAACTGAGAAAGCACGCGCGGAGCCCGGATCTTTACCCACAAAGTTGGAGACACCCTATCATAAGCGGTTGGAAAATGCGGGGCTATTGACCGGTGTGCGGGATGGCATGTGATCCTTGTTTGAATCGTGG
>NZ_JAQSEA010000079.1 GCF_029946185.1 Prosthecobacter sp. | reverse complement strand
GCCAGGACGGACGCATGGCCCTCTCCATCGGCCGGCGTCGGGTGGATGTTCGTGTCGCCGCCATACCGACGCGGCGTGAGTTCCAGAAGGTCATCATGCGTTTCCTCGACAAGCAGGACGGGGTGAAGCGCCTCTCGGACTTCAATCTCTCCCAGCGCCAGATCGACATTCTCACGCGCACCATGCAGCGCGACCAAGGGCTCGTGCTCGTCACCGGTCCCACCGGCTCTGGGAAAACCACCACCCTGTACGCCCTGCTCAACAGCGTGAACGACGAAACCGTCAACATCCAGACGATCGAAGACCCGATCGAATACGAAATTGAAGGGATCAATCAGACCCAGACGAACAACGCTCGCGGACTCGACTTCGCCAACGGTCTGCGCTCCCTCCTGCGTGCCGACCCTGACATCATCCTCATCGGTGAGTCACGCGATGCGGAAACGGCGGGCGCGGCGGTGAACGCCTCCCTCACGGGGCATCTCGTGCTCACCACCCTGCATGCAAATGACTCGCTGCGTGCTGTGTCTCGACTGCTGTCCATGGGAGTAGAGAAATACCTCCTCGCAGACTCACTCGCCCTCAGCCAGGCCCAGCGTCTGGTGCGGCGGCTCTGCACCTACTGCAAGCAGCCCATGCAGGCACCGCAGGACGTGCAGGATCTCATGGCCAAGCAGGCCGTGATCACAGCACCGATCACCACCCCCATCTACACCGCCCGTGGTTGTGACGAGTGCCATGGCACCGGCTATGCCGGACGCGTGGCGCTGATGGAGCTGTGCGAGGTGAACAATGAATTGCGCGACCTCGTCGAGGAAGGCGCTCCGCTGAGCGCGATGCGCGCCGCAGCCTTCAAAAATGGCTTTCGATCGCTCTATCAAGAAGGCCTCCAGCAGATCATCGGCGGTCACACCTCGCTCGATGAAATCAAATGTCTCAGCTACACCGCCATGTAATGCGGAAGATTTATTTCCATCATTTAACTTTTCACCATCATGTCCCTCACCGCTCAGCTTCTGCCTCGTGAATTTGCTGCACGTGCTATCGCACGCGTGTTGCTCGTAGATGATGAACCTCATGTGCTGGCCGTAGGCAAAGCCGTGCTGGAAGCCCACGGTTTCGAAGCCGTGGCCACACTCAGCGGTGAGGAGGCTCTCCAACTCGTGCGCGCGGGCGTGGAGGAAGGGCAGCGCTTTACTGCCGCCATTGTGGATCTCACCATGCCAGGCGGTGCCTCCGGCTTTGAAGTGCTCGAATGGCTGCGTGCCTGTGATCCACGGCTGCCTGTCATCGCCTGCAGCGGCTACTTCCAGGAAGATGTGAAGGACCTTTGCCAGGCGATTGGCTTTGTGGATGTTCTGCACAAACCCTTCAATCTCGAAAGCCTCTGCCTGGCGGTTCGTCGTGCCATGGTCCAGGAGTCGGACACGGCGGAGTCCACTTACGCGACCTTCAAAATTGGCGCCGTCTAATGAAGTTTCACTTTCAGATCGCCAACCGCTTTACACTGCTCGGCATGTTTGCCGTGCTGGTAGGTGCGGGGGCGACTGCTACGGGCTTCTTCTGGCAGGAGTTTATCACTCTGCGCTTCGTCCAAAGCTCCTACCTCGGTGCGGTCGCGCTGGCGGGCCAGATGGAGCTAAACCGCCAGGCTCTCAGTGAAAATGAGATCAACGGAGTGGCCCCGCTGAATTGGGAGAACGAAACCCGCATGCGGATGCGACTGCAGACGGTGGACATTCCTCCCGCCCTGCAAATACTAGGTCTTCAGGTGGAGGTGGTGGCGCCGCGTCAGACGGTTGGAGGCGGCTCTCCGCCAGTGGCAAAGTCGCCGCCCATCGTCATTATCCCCGGTTGCCAAAATTGTATCATTGATGAGCCCTCTCCGGCCCATATGAGCAATCTCATTTACCGCGTCTTGGCGGGCAGCTCCCTGGTGATGGATGACACCAGCGACAGCCGTGATCTGGAAATCAACGGCGGCGATCACTGGCTCATCAGCGCAGCACCACTGTACTCACGCAGTGGGCATGTTGCCGGCGCCTTCATTGCACGTCAGCCGCTGGTTCAGTTGCGGCATCTCTTCAATGCCCAGCGTCTCACCGTTCCCATTCTCGGCGCCTGCGCCGGTCTGGCCTTGGCAGTGTTCAGCTTCTATATCATCGGCCGGCGTATCACGAAGAAGACCCATTCCCTCATCGGCGCCTTCCGCGCCATGCGTGCCGGAAACCTCAACGTCCGCGTCCCCGCCAATGGCTTTGATGATTTGGACCTCGTGCAGGAGGAGTTCAACATGATGATCTCCCATGTGCAGGAGGAAGATCAGCGCAAGCACACCCTCCTTGTCGAATACGAAGCCGCCAAGCGGCAGGCAGAAACCGCCACCGCCGCCAAGGGCAGCTTCCTCGCCAACATGAGTCATGAGATTCGGACACCGATGAATGGCATCATCGGCACCACCAGCCTCCTCATTGAGATGGGGCTTGATTCCGAGCAGGAAGAACTCGTCCGCATGATCCGCTCCAGCGGCGAATCCCTCCTCCACGTCATCAACGACATTCTCGACTTCTCCAAGCTCGAGTCCGCCAAGATGGACATGGAAAAGCTCCCGGTGGACATCGAAAAACTCCTGGGCGAAACCACCGACGTCTTCACCCACAAAGCTGCCGAGAAAAACATCGAGCTCAACGTCCACCTGGACACCGTGCTGCCGCGCAAGGTGCTTGGCGACTTCCAGCGCATCAAACAAGTCCTCGTCAACCTCGTCGGCAACGCCATCAAGTTTACCGAAAAAGGCGAGATCCTCATACTCGTGCGCCAGGTTTCACGCCAGACGCCGCAAGGAGACAAGACGCTTCTGCACTTCTCCGTGCGTGATACCGGTATCGGCATACCACCAGAAAAAATTGGTCAGCTCTTCCAGGCCTTCAATCAGGCAGACGCTTCCACCACACGCAAATACGGCGGCACCGGCCTGGGCCTCGCCATTTCCAAAAAACTCATCAAAATGATGCAGGGTGAGATCAGCGTCGTGAGCGAGGAAGGGAAGGGGTCCGACTTCTTCTTTGAGCTTCCTCTCATAGTCGCTGCGGATGATGAATCCCGTGAGGAAGAGCTCGCCTGGCTCGATGTTGTCAAAGCGCGGCCGGTCACCCTTTACAGCGCGCATCCCACCACTTTGCAGGTGCTCAACCAGTCCCTCATGCAATGGGGCATGTCAGTGCGGCTGCTGCGAGACCGTTCCGTTGTTGAACTCGAAGCGGTGCTCGAAGAGGCGGGACTCTTCATACTCGATGTCACCGGCCTCCGGCATGAAGAAGCCGTGCTCATGCTGAATGCCGCCGCCACGCGCGGCACAGCCATCATCACCCTCATGTCCATCACCTGCGCGAAGCTGGACCGTGAACGCTTCACTCCCCCCGCAGGCAGCAGGCACACTCGGTTGTCCAAGCCCATTAAACGCCGTGAACTCCTGCGCACCATGGCCGAGCTCTACCGCATGCCCCGCCGGGTGATCCTCACCCCCATCGTCACCTCGGCGGTACCCGCCGAGAGGTCCACCACGTCAGCAGTTCCCGTGACCCCACCTTCACCACGTCCGAACTCCGCACCCCGGTCACAGCTCCCGCAGCCGCCCCAGTACTTCCAGCCCCAAATGGTGCCGCAGGTAGTATCCACGTTTGATTCCCCCTCAGTGCTGGAGGTGCCCGCGCCTCCGTCCATGTCGAATCAAGGCTCAGCGCGGGCCGCCAGCGGCGGCCATGACATTCATGTCTCCCAAGCCACCAACCGCGCCATCGCCAAAGCGGCCAAAGCAGACGTCGATAACTTCGCCAGCCAGAATCCGGCACAAATCCTCCTTGTTGAAGATCAGCCATTGAACCAAAAAATTGCCACGATGTTGCTGCAGCGCCTCGGCTATGTCCGCATGGACATAGCCAACAACGGCGAAGAAGCCGTCAGCATGGTCGCCCAAGGAGGGTATGACATCGTCTTTATGGACCTGCAGATGCCGGTCATGGGCGGAGTCGAAGCCACCCGGCGCATCCGCAGCAACTTCCAGCTCAAGCATCAGCCTGCCATCATCGCAATGACCGGTCATGCCCTCACCGGAGTCAAAGAGGAGTGCCGCGAATGTGGCATGAACGCCTTCCTCACCAAGCCCGTCTCCCTCGACGATTTCCGCCGCGTCATTCCGCCCGCACTTTCTGTCGAGGCCTCACAGATCCCGATGAGCTTTTAGAGCTTAAAATGGGCAGGAGGAAACCAAGCTCTGAATGAGGAGTGATTTTATAAATGGCTGCTATGCGGGTTATAGCGATTCGCAAAAAATCATTTCAGGAATGGAAATTCTGAGAATGTTGGTTTTGCTGCTAAATGGCAGAAATTGTGTTCCTTAGTCTCGGGCGAAAATGGATGATTCTGGCGTATGATGGACCCTCTCGGGCATACACGCTCGCATCGTGAGCGTTACTATTCACATGAACGGACGACTGCAATGCGGCTGCCGAAGGCTGATTGAAGGGTTTGCACGAGGAAAGACGAAATCTGAATTCCAAGACACAGAATGAGGCCGCCTATAAAGAACATCACGGCGGTCGTTTCCCTGGCATGGCTGGTCCTGGGTCTGGTGTCTTGCGGGCATGCCACGCGCCAAGCCTCTGCCGGGGTACCGCAGACGGCGGACCCCGTGCCCCAGCGGCTGGTGGTCAGTGTGGCGGAACAGATGATGGTGACGCTTGATGATGGCAAGCCTCGGCGGCTCTTTCGCGTGAGCACCTCAAAATTCGGCACGGGTGACAAAGTGGGAACCTACCTGACTCCGCTGGGGCGCATGGAAGTGGTGGATATCGTGGGGCAGGAATTGCCGACGGGCGCGAGGCTGAAGGCCCGGCTGCACACGGGAGAAATCGTGCCCGTGAACGCGCCGGGGCGTGATTCCATCGTGACCCGCGTGCTGCGCCTGCGCGGCCTGGAACGGCGCAATTCTCACACGCTTGAGCGGACGATCTACATCCACGGCACGCCGGAGGAGTCCAAGCTGAAGACCCCAGCTTCGTATGGCTGCATCCGCATGGGCTCAGCAGACATCATCGCTTTGTGCCGGTGGGTAAAAGCAGGAGCCCGGGTCGATGTTCTGGCGGGGAAACTGCCCGCACCGAATCAACTGCCGCCGTGAAGGGCTGGATGCGGTGACAAGTAAAGCAGCAAGCACGCGGGGAAGGGGACGCCTTGATCTCTTCAGTGCTATCCTGTTGG
>NZ_JAQSEA010000078.1 GCF_029946185.1 Prosthecobacter sp. | reverse complement strand
CAACGAGCGCATCCGTGCGCCGAAGGTGTGTGTGATCGAAGACGATGGCAATCATCAGCTTGGCGTCCTTCCGACTGCGCAGGCCCTCCGCATCGCCAAAGAGCGTGGGCTGGACTTGGTGGAAGTGGCTCCGAACGCCGATCCGCCCGTGTGCAAGATTGTCAATTACGGCAAATACAAGTACATCCAGGAGAAGCACAAGAAGGAGGCTCACAAGCATCAGAAGGGCGGCAAGGTGAAGGAAATGAAATTCCGCATCGGCATCGACCCACATGATTACCTGATCAAGATCACGCATGCGGAAGACTTCCTCGCGGAAGGTCACAAGGTGCGCATTCAGCTGCAGTTCCGTGGGCGTCAGATGGCGCATCAGGAGCTTGGGCACCTGCTGGCTAAAAAGATCAAGGCAGACCTGCTGACCATGGGGCATGTGGATCAGGATCCGCGCATGGCCGGGCGTAACATCAACATGCAGCTCAGTCCGCTGCCGGAGCGCCAACGCCAACGTAAGTTCAAGACGCACCTCAAAGGCGTCACGGAGCATTCGGACATCGTCCATCACGAAGAGGGGCATGATCCGCGCGAAGACAAGCATGATGAGCATGATGATCACCATGATGACCATCAGGGCGACGCCGCTCACGCAGAGTCGGAGTCGGCACCTGCTGCTGAGGCAGCGGCGACTCAAGCTGAGGCACCGCCAGCGCAAGCTGAGACTCCACCGGTGCAAGCTGAAGCACCACCGCCGCCTGCGGCTGAATAACTCCAACGAACCACGAAGGGCAGGATTCATTTCCTGCCCTTCTTCGTTTTAAGGTATTTGAAGACCCTGAGTGCTGAATGTTGGGAGGCCATGTGCCCTCTTGCCCTCGCTAGAGGTGTTGAACGCGTCCCAAGAGGGAACGATTTCCGAGGTTATTGAAAAGTTTGGCGGGCATTGGCTGCCGTGGGCTCACTTCGCGGGAGCGAGATGGCTGCTTTCCAAATACGGCCTAGGCCACGGAGGCTGCCAGAGCCTGCATGGACTGGTTCATGTCCGGCGGGCCGAAAGAGGAGGTGCCGCAGACGAAGAGATTGGCACCGTGCTGTTTGGCGATGGGTGCCGAGGTCGTATGAATGCCGCCATCCACTTCGAGGTGGAATTTCAAACCGTGAGCATCGCGGTAGTCACGCGCGGCAGCGAGTTTTGGCATGGTTTCCTTTTCCATGAACGGCTGCCCGCCGAAGCCTGGGACCACGGTCATCACGAGCAGGAGGTCGATGTCATGGACGAAGGGCAGGGCGGCCTCAAACGGCGTATTGGGGTGCAGCGCGAGGCCACAGTGCAGACCGGCGGCGCGGATGCGCTTGAGCGTCTCGGCCACGCCGGTGTCGTAGTTTGCCTCGACATGGATGGTGATGTTTTGCGCTCCGGCCTTGATGAAGCGCTCCAAGTAGTGATCCGGGCGGTGGATCATGAGATGAACGTCCAGATACATGTCGGTGCACTTGCGGACGACCTGCACCATCTGCGGGCCGAAAGAGATGTTGTCCACGAAGTTTCCGTCCATCACATCGAGGTGCAGCCACTGCGCGCCGGCGGCTGCGGCACGGTTGACTTCGGAGTCGATCTTTGACCAGTCGGAAGCCAGCAGGGAGGGGAGGATGAGGTCTGTCGTGTGATCCATGTCCTGAGATAAGGTTCAGGGTTTAAAGTTCAAGGTTTGAGTTGCGGCGGAGCGCGTTTATAAAACGGCGTGGACGAGCCCCTGATCATCAATCCCTACGACGACGAACACTTCATGCGCCAGGCGCTGCGCCAGGCGCGCAAGGCGGCGCAGCAGGACGAGGTGCCCATTGGAGCTGTCATTGTGCATCAGGGCAGCATCATTGGCCGTGCGTGGAATCAGGTGGAGACGCTCAAGGACGCCACCGCGCATGCTGAGATGCTGGCGCTGACCCAAGCTGAGAGTGCACTAGGCGACTGGCGGCTCACGGATTGTGATCTGTACGTGACCAAGGAGCCCTGCCCAATGTGCGCCGGGGCCATCATGCACTGCCGTGTGCGCCGTGTGATCTTCGGCTGCCCGGATGTCAAAGGCGGTGCGGCCGGGGGCTTCTGGAATCTTCTGCAGGCGCCGAATTTGAATCACCGCACGGAGATCACTCCAGGCGTCCTCAATGACGACTGCGTCCGCATTCTCAAGGATTTTTTTGCCGAAGCCCGGCGTCGTAGGGCTGAGGGGCTGGCGCATAAGAAGGGCGCGGCCAAGGAAGCGGCTGACGAAGGTGGCGTGGTGTTTGACGGACCGTGAGGCGCTCAGGCCGCATTCACAACCTGCTGCCGGTGATGCGCCATTGAGTGAAGTCGAGCGCTTCAAAGTTCTTGTAATCGGCATTAAAGGTCAGCACCGCTTTGCCGCCTTTTTTTCGTCAGCACTACGGTATGCGGATCTTTGACGGTGAATTTGACGACAAAATAAGGGTGCCGGAAAGTGCCGTCGGGCATGAAGACACTTTCGCGATCCGGCACGCCGGCGCTCACCTTGTGCCAGGACCCTTTCGTGCCGATCAAAACTGCGCGTAGTTCATCGTTGTGCAGCCCGGCCTAGCAGATGCGTTGAAAACGAGTCTGTTTTCTCGTGCTGAGAATCTTCTCGGGGAGAGCTTCATGTGATGGCGGAGCCAAAGTGCGGCGGGGCTGGTTGCAGACGCCCATTCTTCGCTAAAGCTACGAAGGACAAGCTGCTGGAACCCGACGTGGCACTGAGGCGTGTTGGGTTTGCTGCCCGGAATTGTCTGCCATACCCAGGGTCGCCTCGCTGAGGCTCGGCTGACCCTGGGCTGGACTACGCAGCCCATTCAGGGCTGGTGCGAAGCGGGGATGGTTGAGGCATAGAGAAACAGACCTGGTTTCAATGGATCGTGGTATGACCTCCTCATACCCGCCATGTCGGAAATGAGTTTTGCGATCCGCTATAAGCGCCATGGATTCAGACTCTTTTTCAACTGTGTGTGGTCTTAATCTTCTCCTGCAAATGTGGCGACGACGCGTGGCTCAGCGCCAGCCTTGAGTGAGAAGATTTCGCAGCTCGCAGCAAAGGCGTCTGTGGCGTAGCGCTCGGCGAGATCGGCGGCAAACTCTTGGAGGAGTTCGGCCTTGGCGGGGAAGAGGTAGAGTGAGTGGCGGTCAGGAGTGACGGCCCAGATTTCCTGGCCAAAAAGTTCGGCGAAGATCTTGGGTAGGGACGGGGCGACGAGCAGGGTGGCGTAGAGCGGGGAGTCCCCGCGATAGACTGCGTAGGCGATCCGGCCGTCCTCACCTTTGATGAGTTCGGGCTTGAGCTGAAGCAGGCGTTTGTCTGCGGCAGTCTTGGCGCGGGCAGCAAAAGATTCGACGCTGAGGCCGAGTTTGGTGAAGGCTTCTGCGGAGTATGCTTCGACGCCGTTGAGTGCTGCGGTGTTTTCGCGATAACATGTGAACACCGTCTGCTGCGAATTGGGCAGAGTGATGGAATAGGCACCGCGCATGGCCTTCGGCTCTGGCATGAGCAGGAGGGATTCGAGCTTGCGCTCTGGGGCGGCGGGCTGCTGGGCGAGCAGAGTGTTGACTGAGAGGACCAGGAGGCATGAAAGCAGGCGCATGACGTGGCAGTGTGGCGTGAACTATGGGGAGAAGCAAATATCTCTGAGCAACCGCCATTTTAGAAGGGCCGGGGTTTGTGTATGAAGCCGAGGCGGGAACTTTAACTGGTTGACGCATCTCAGCCAAAAAGGGGCTATTTAACTAATTTCACTCCATTTATTGACAGAAGTGCGAGGATTCGAGGCGAGAATGTGAATAAATAATGCGAAAAGAGTCAAAAAGAGCTTGCGAGCAGGATGAGACTCGCCAGAATGCGCGCTCCCCAAGGCCCGGCCTCTTTAACGAGACCGGCAAATCAAGATCCTCCACGGAGGCTCTTTATTATCGGAACCAGAACCGGAAAAGTCTGCGTGTGCTCATTGTGAGCATGGCGCGCTGTCCCCCGGAACTGGCTACGAATTAAGCCAAGGTTCACAGCTCTTTCACACCATGCCCACCATCAATCAACTCGTCAGACACGGCCGCAAAGATAAAGCGGTAAAGTCGAAGTCTCCTGCGCTTGCAAAGTGCCCGCAGCGTCGTGGCGTCTGCCTCCAGGTGATGACTCGCACACCTAAAAAGCCTAACTCCGCTTTGCGTAAGGTGGCCAAAGTGCGTCTGACCAACGGTTTCGAAGTCATTGCCTATATCGGTGGTGAAGGTCACAATCTTCAGGAACACAGCATTGTGCTGGTTCGTGGTGGTCGTGTGAAGGATTTGCCGGGTGTGCGTTACCACATCGTTCGCGGCACCCTTGACTGCCTTGGTGTTGATGCCCGCCGTCGTGGCCGTTCCAAGTACGGTGCAAAGCGTCCAAAGCCAGGTGCTGCCGCCGCTGCTGCGAAAAAGAAATAATCCCCGCTGTATTCACTCCTAATTTTCCCACGCCATGGCCCGCAGAAAACGCGTTTATAACAAAGAGGTTCGCAAAGACAGCCGCTACGATAGCGAACTCGTCGCAACTCTCATCAGCAACATCATGCTTGATGGCAAGAAGTCGCTTGCTGAGCGTATCGTTTATTCCGCCATTGAGGCGCTTAACGACAAGACTGACAGCATCGACCCTCTTGAGCTCTTCAATCGCGCTATTGAGAACACCAAGCCACGCGTGGAAGTCAAAGCCCGCCGAGTCGGTGGTGCCACCTATCAGGTGCCTCTCGAAGTTTCCCCTCGTCGTCAGGAGTCCCTGGCCATGCGTTGGATCGTTGGTTATGCCCGTGGCCGTAAAGGTCAGGCCATGCACCGCGCTCTTGCGAATGAGTTGAAGGATGCCGCACAAGGGCAGGGGAATGCCGTCCGCAAGCGTGACGACGTTCATAAGCAGGCCCAGGCCAACCGCGCCTTCGCCCACTTCCGCTTCTAATCGTTTCACTTTACTTTTTCCGTCCACTTTTTGTTTTCCCGACCCATGTCGAACCCCAATTCACCCAACCGCGAATACCCACTTGAGCGCACCCGCAACATCGGGATCTGCGCCCACATTGACGCGGGTAAGACAACCTTGACTGAGCGTATTCTGTTCTACACAGGCATGATCCACAAGATCGGCGAAGTGCATGACGGCGCTGCGACCACAGACTGGATGGAGCAGGAAAAAGAGCGTGGTATCACCATCACCTCCGCTGCTGTGACGGCACGCTGGAAGCAGCTTAAGGAAGAAGGTATCTTCAAACTGCGTGAGTTGGAAGACATTCGTGTTAACATCATCGACACCCCCGGACACGTGGACTTCACTGCT
>NZ_JAQSEA010000077.1 GCF_029946185.1 Prosthecobacter sp. | reverse complement strand
GGTGCCTGATCGCATCAAGGCATCCCTCGCTTGGAAAAAGCATCTGGCTGCCGCGGGCCGCGGGCTGGTTCGCATGAAACACCTGCAATGAACTTGAGCAAACGTCTGTTGACCGGTGCTGGCGTCAGCGTCCTGGAACACATTACCAAGGTGAGTGCGCTTTTTATCAGCACGCCGCTGATGGTGCGGCATCTCGGACAGGAAGGGTACGGCCAGTGGCTTCTTGGGATGGTCATCCTCGGCTATCTGGCGATGGTGGATCTGGGACTGTCTTTTTCCGTCAGCCGGTTTTTGTCCTCCGCCATCGGCGCAAAGGATGAGGAAAAGCAGGCGGCCATCGTCCATATCTCGCAGCGGTACTTCCGGCTCATGGGCTGGGCAGTTGCGTTAGGCAGCTTGCTGGCCAGCCCGCTCACGCTGCTGATACTGGGGAGGATTGAGAATTCTCTGCACCTGATCATCGCCATCATCGTTTGCGGCTGTGCGCTGGCACTACGCTTTCGTTTTCGCATTCCCGGCCTGTTGCTGCGTTCGAACGTCCGCTATGACCTGCTGGCCGGGGCATCCATTGTTCGCGTGCTCTTGCAGACGAGTTGCCTTTGCCTAGTACTGATCATGGGCGGAGGCATTCTAGGCGTGGGTCTGGTCCAAGGCGGCGGCGATCTGCTGGAACTGGCTCTGCAACGCTTTTTTTCCAAAAAGCTGAGGTTTGCCGTGTTCAAGGAAAGCCTGACGATGAGCGCCGAATACCTGTCGAATTTGAAGCGTGAAATGTTCCATTTCACACGCGACTACATGCTGACGGGCTTCGCTGACACACTGCGTTTTCAGGCCGGGCCGATGGTGCTCGGCAGCGTGCGCGGCGCGCGCGACATCGCGATTTACTCTACGGCGCTCCGTTTGATCCTCACCTACGTGGACATCACCAATGCCGCATTCGGTGGCGGCGTGCTCATGGCCTTTGGCCAACTGCACGGTGCCGGGGAATCACATCGGCTGGAGAAGGAGTTCCGACGGCTCGCCAAGATCACAGCGGGATTCGCGGCATGGGCCATGTGTGGAATCGTCTTATTTGCGCAGCCTTTTTTGCATCGCTGGCTGGGCACGGAGTTCGATGAATCTTACGCGATAATCCTCATCCTTGCGCTTCCTTACGGCCTGGTGGGAATGCAGTTTCCAGCCTACAACCTCCTGGCTGCGATGGGACGCCAGCATGACCTGATGTGGGTGAGTTGCATTGGCGGAGTGGCCACAGCGCTGTTTACGATCGGGGCTGGCATTCAATGGGGTGTCACCGGCGTGGCGACAGTGCTTGGAATTGAAATGCTTATCTTCTCCTCGGTTGTCGCGCCGTGGCTGATATACAGATGCCTCCATCTAAACCCGCTTTCCTATCTCGGACTTGATGTACTCTGGCCTGGGTTCAAGGCTCTTCTGCTACCCCTGACGGTCGCCGCGCTGATGCATGAGTGGCTGGTGGCGGACTATGAGTTGCTCTTTACAGCCGGCTGCGTGTACACCGCTGCCTTTGTTCTTCCCGCACCTCTGCTTCTGCTCGACGGAGAAGGGCGGCAAATCCTTAAACGATTGGTTGGATTTTGATCCTTTTAACAGTATTGGCATCCTCTCCGCTCCTTAAGACCACTTATAGACTTCTCAATCACCCATATGAGAGCCGTCATTTTATGCAGAAGCAAAAGCACCCGATTGCGGGAGGAGACGAAATTCAGACCAGAGTCCATGATGCCGCGCATCACAGGACCGGCAAAGTTTGCACCATTGCCAGCGTGCATTCTGCGGGCCGTTTTGACCCATTGCGCATCGAAGACGACCGCACGATTCAGCAAAAACCCGCAAGATACGAAAATGACTGCGTCAACGGTGCCCTCATCGTGTGAGCCATGCCATTCACTGACCTCTATCGCGGCAGGCGCATCCTGCTCACCGGCCCAGCCAGCGCGCATGGACTCACTTCCCGGCTGATCAACATTATACCCCAGCCACTATCACAGCCCGCATCTCTTAGGCCGGTTCCATTCAGATTTTCACTCCCCAACAATGACGAATCCTGCTCTCACCCATCGTCCTGAACTCTTCTGCCGGGACACCTGCCACGTCTGCGCCAGCACGTTGCCGCCTCCTGTGCTTGATCTCGGCATGCAGCCGCTCTGCGATGATCTCGTGCCTATCGGGGATGCGCGCGAGACCGTAAAGTATCCCATCCAGATCTCCCTTTGCCCCGTCTGCCTCACCGCGCATCAGGTGTACCAGGTAGCCAAAGAGACGCTATTCCCGAAATCGTACCACTACCGCCCACGCTTCACACTCGACGTGCTCAACGGCATAAAGAGCCTCGTTGCGGAACATCAGGCAGAGTTTGGCACAGTATCAGGCAAACTCGCCTGCGACATCGGCTGCAACGACGGATCACTCCTCAATTATTTCAATCAAGCCGGCGCACGCACCTGCGGTATCGAGCCCACCGATGCGGCGCTCGAAGCCACCGCCGGGGGGCATCATGTGATCCAGGGATATTTCAATGTCGACTCCGCCACCAGACTTGTGGCCGAGGTCGGCTATCCTGATGTCATCAGCTTTACCAATGTTTTCGCGCATATTGAATCTCTCGAGGACACGATCACCGCGCTGAAGCTCATGGTTCATGAGGGCACCATCATTGTGATCGAAAATCACTACCTGGGTTCCGTGCTCGCCACCGGGCAGTTCGACACTTTTTATCACGAGCATCCGCGCACTTACAGCTACCGCTCTTTCGAATTCATCGCTCGTTCGCTGGGGGGAGAGGTCCTTTTCGCCAGCTTCCCGAAGAGATACGGCGGCAACATCCGCGTCTGCATAGGGAACTTTAATCGCTCAAATCGTCATCCGAAACGCGAATTCTCCACTGTCGGACTTCGCGATGAAAGCGACTTTCCCGCCGACCTCGCGCAGATGCAAAAATTGGTCGACCTCTGGCTCGCGGAGACAAAACAACAACTTCAAAAACTGAAGGACGAAGGCCTCGTCTTGTGCGGCAAAGGTTATCCTGGCCGGGCATCTATCTTGATCAATCTACTTGGCGTCACAGAGGATGAACATCTGTGCGTCTATGAGAAGCCCGAGTCATTGAAACTCGACCACTATCTGCCAGGCACGCGCATCGAGATCGTGAGCGACCAGCTCTGGATGGGCGGCGCGCATCACCCGCCAGCGATACTGATCTGGGCATGGCATATCGTAGACGAGGTGGAGTCCTACCTGCGTGAGCATGGTTACCGGGGCCGCATCTTTACACCGCTCCCGGTCTTGCGTGAGCTTGTTTAATTTCGCTTATGCGCTTTGGCATTCTCGGCGGCGGTTTCGGAATGTACGGCTATCTGCCTGCCATCGCCGGACTCGACCCTAGTCGCATCGTTACGCTGGAAAAATATCGGCCCACGATCCGCAGCCGTCCCGAACTGGCTAGCCTGGCGAATCGCATAAGCGTCGTGAGCAATCCTGCAAAAATTTCTAACGACTGCGATCTTCTCGTCGTCTCAAAACGACCCTCAGACCAGGAACAACTCGTGGATGCGGCACTCGCATCAGGCTGGGGCGGGACGCTCGTGTTAGAGAAACCATTGGCCCGCACGCCTTCCGCAGCAGAACTGATGCTGGAAAAACTCGCCACCGCGAAGATGCGACTCGTAGTTGGCTTCACGATCGCCGAGACCGACTGGGTTGAGAGACTCTCGTCCGAATTTCAATTGCATCGTCCCACCAGCATTCACTTCGACTGGCGGTTCATGGCACATCATTACAAGCACGGACTGTACAACTGGAAAAGAAATGTCAGCGAAGGCGGCGGCGCGCTTCGGTTCTACGCCGTTCATCTATTGGAGGTCTTGGCACGGATGGCCAACTGGAGCTCCCTCGCATGCTCACCGCTGGGTTTCACGGACGAGGATCCATCCCTCACCTGCTCGCTCCATTCCACCCACGGCCGGGCTGAAATCAACTGTGACAGTCAGTGGACCTCGTCACCTTTTTTTAGCGTAACACTTAAGATGGGTGACCAGATTTTATTCAGACATGATGCGCCAACCCCTTTCAGCAATTCCGCCAACGATTCCACCAACCAGCCTGGAAGAGCGGACTCGAGGATTATTTTCATCCGGCAATTGCTGCGTCGCGCTATCGGTGGAGCACTTTCAGATGCATCCATCCATCAAGAGCATGTACGTCTCTGGGGGGACCTGGAAAAACTGCGCCTCGCCAAAGTCAGCCATATCGAAGCCAAATAAGAACGTCAGTTATGTTTAACATCACCCTTCCCACCTGCAACCGGCCAGCCATGCTGCGAACGGCGCTCACATCCATCACTACACAGACGCGGGTCGATCTGGTCAGCCACATCGTCGTGTCAGAAAATGGCGGCAATCGCGCGTCCGAGGATGTGTGCAGAGAGTTCTCAGCTCTGCCGATCGAGTACATCTACCGCGATCCCCAGGTAAGCACACTGGAACACATGAACATTCTGGTGACCGATCATCTCCAGGACGAACTGACCGTGCATTTGCATGACGACGACTGGTGGGCACCTCAAACTCTCGAGAATGCCGCCCGCGGTCTGGCGCGCCATCCTGATGCTGTCTGCTATGTGGCCGCTTACTATAACGTCGCTGGCGAAAGCGCAGTGCTGACGCATAGCGGCAGTCCCTTGTTCTGGTTCGGCGCAGGTTTTCCCGATCTCGCGGATTTCTGGGAGTTGTCACCACTCGCCGTCACGCTCGCTTCGCTGATTCACACGCCAGCCATTTTCCCTGCCATGTTCATCCGGACCAACGTGCTAAGGGAGGCGGGGAATGTATTTGGACTTGGAAATGATTATGATGTGGACAGGATGCTTGCGGCACGGCTCGCGCAAATGGGCACCCTCGTTTTCCATCCATTTCCCGACGTACTTCGCCGCAACCATCCAACCCAAGACAGCCTGAGGTTTTCCCATGAGAGAGCGGCCCGTCTTATGAGCAGGACTACGGACTGGATCCTCGCCGGGTCACGGATCAGCAAGGAAGAACTGCTGGCAGCATTCAATGATCGCCTCAAGCGCTGTCCTGATCACGCACGGATGAAAGTGGGAGAGTACCTTTTTTGCTCCTGGTGCATTCCGCATCTGAAGACAACCCTCGGCCCGATTGAGATCGACAAAAGCTGGCCAAATCCACGCAACACTGGCGGCTCTCCAGGCTTGCTGCCGCGCATTATCCGCGAAATCACGGGGAAAAAGCGATGAGCGTAGAGTGATCAAGATCATTTTCACCATCGACGACGTCATCATTCCTCTCTCTGCGGCGGTCGAAAAGTTTGCATTTTTCATCGTGAGAGAAAGAGAATCAAATGGTGA
>NZ_JAQSEA010000076.1:26055-60247 GCF_029946185.1 Prosthecobacter sp. | reverse complement strand
CCGCGCTGTCTGCACTCCGCCTGCGCCAGGTTCACCGCCGACTTCAGGATTTCGTCCAGCGCCACCGGCTTCCTACTCAGCTCGATCTTCCCTTGGGTGATGCGCGCCGCATCCAAGAGGTCATCGGTCATGCGGCTCATGTTTTCGATCTGCCGCGTCAGAATGGCCAGCGAATGCCAGCGCTCTTCCTCAGTGAGTGTGGCCGACTTCAACAATTCCGTCATGTTGCGCATCGGTGCCAGAGGGTTGCGCAGCTCATGCGCCAGCATGGCCAGAAATTCATCCTTCCGCCGGCCGGCCTCGGTGAGCTCCGCCGCGTTCGCGATCAGTGCGGTCTCCAGCTTGCGCCGTTCGGTGATGTCCGTATGCGCGACGATCGCACCGCCCACCTCAGGCGGGGCATGGATCACATGCATGACAAACCAGCGTTCTTTATCGGGGGCATGGCAGGGATACTCCAGCTTAAACTCCGTGGCTTTGCCACTCAAGACGCTCTGAAGTCCTTCCAGCGTCTGAGCTGCCTCGGAATCTCCCTCGGCTACTGCCTTTTGGCATACAGCCAGGTAATCCATCCCGACACCTACACGATCCATCGGGATTTCCGCATCCCCTTGGGAAAATTTCAGCCAAGGCTTGTTGATCGCGATGATCCGGCCTGCGCAGTCCAGGACGGCGATCTCCGCAGGCAGCGCGTCCAAGACGGCAGTGTTAAAGCGCTCGCTCCTGGCAAGCGCCTCCTCAGCAATTTTCCGCTCCGTGACATCCAAGTTGGTGCCCACGACCCACTCTGTCTGCCCCAAAGCGTTCACTCGTGCCGTTTCCACACATTCCAGGTGTCGTAGCGCTCCATCACTCCGACGTCGAATGCGGAAGGAGCGCGCGCTGCTCCCCCCCTTGAGCACCATGTCTTGCAGGATTTTTTCATTCTCCGCCAAGTCGTCCGGCAGCACAGCTCCGCGCCAGTCCTGATAATCGACCATGCCGTCAGGAGTCGGGGGAATGCCGTAAATATCGAATATGGACGCATCCCACCAGATCGTATTCGCAATCACATTCCACTCCCAGATACCCACACCCGTGGCAGCCGTAGCCATACGCACGCGCTCCTCACTCTCCACCAACGCTCTTTCTGCACGGTACCGCGGGGTGATGTCGCTGAAGTAACAGACCACGCCATAGCCCCCCTCGGGCAGCAGCACCCGTTGTGTTTCCCACTCATAGGCTTCCTCGTTCCCGCGATCATGCCGCATTTGCGCAAAGCGTGGCGAGATGTGCCGCTCACCCGTCTCCAGAGTGTGCCGAAAATGGGCCAGAAGGACAGCTCCCAGCTCCGGTCCCCACTGGAGCGCGAGCACTTCTGCCAATTTGCGGCCGATCAGCGGCTCAATGCCGCAAAATGCTGGCATCGCCACCGGATTGATCTGACGCATGCAGAGGTCACCGTCCAGAACGTAGGTGCCGATGGGAGCCTGCTCGATCAACGAGGAAAAAAGTTCCGCATTTTGCAGGCTGTGCAGTTCGGCCCTTTTTCTGTCATTGATATCCATGGCCACCCCAAAGTGCCGCACTGCCATACCGGCATCATCATACTCCGTCTCCGCCCGGTTGCTGATCCACCGCTCCTGCCCGTCTGGCCGCCGGATACGGAACTCATGCATAAAATACAACCGCTGCTCAATGCATTCTTCCAGATGCTGCCAAAACCTTTCCCGGTCATCCGGATGCACCAGTTCCGTGAAGGAGTCACGCGTGGGCGTGAAAGTCTTCGGACATACCCCGAAGACCGTGTAGATCTCTGGCGACCACCATAAAACATGGGTCTTTAGGGTCAACTCATAGACTCCCATCTGCCCTGCTGACAGCGCCAGCGCCAAGCGCTCTCGTTCAATGCGCAGGAACTTCTCAGCTTCGGTCTCCTGCCATCTCGGCTCCGGCCGAGGCAGAGTCCCACCTCCCAGCGTGGTTAATGCCTCTTCCTGTTGGATAAGCGACTCGTCCAGACGACCCACGTCATTCATAGAAATCGTTTGCTGAAAAAGGCATAGGCATCTGGCTTTTATTAGCTGATTTTCAATATAGTTTAGTGCATTTTTTTTGTAATCCTAGGGCCGTAATCAGTAAGCCCATATCGTTTCCAAACCCGTTTTAGCTGTATCGATCACAGTAAACGACGCGAAACACTCAGCGGATGTCCAGATCTGCGTGCTTTCGAAGCGCAGGGTGATCACCTCTCAAGGCAGGATGTATTTTCAGGCGCGACTTCCAGAAGAGCAATAATAATCATACCACCTTCTGCCGTTTCTGCACAAATCACTACGGCCAAGCAGCCGACATGATGCGAAAAAGTCGGTGATGAACTTCATGGCCACGCTTCTAAACGAACAGCTTAAACAGCAGCAGGAGGGCATTGCCGAAGCTATCACCCAGCCGCTGTGGCAAAAGGCCGCGTCTTTTGCGGCCCATGTCCATGCTGCAGAAGTTCGCGACGGAGAGATCTCCCCTTCCCTGGCGCAAGCAACTCGCGTGGCGCTTACGGTCGCCTCTCTCTATCACTGCCCAGAGCCCCCCGTGCTGGCGGCAGCCCTCCTGCATAACGTGCTGGAAAAGTCCGATGTCTCCTTTGATGAGCTGTGCCGCCAATTCGGACGCCAGATCGCCATGCGGGTCCAGCGTCTCAGCCGCGAACCGGAACAGGACACCGTGCTGCATCTGAAGCGCCTCCATTCGTGCGACTGGCAGACACGCCTTATCAAACTCGCCGATGCCGCCGACACGTTGGATCATGATGATGAGGAACTGGAGAGCCGCATCATGCGGACCACCCAGGTGATGGAGCTAGCGTTTAGCGCGGAAGAACCCGTCCAGCGGGCGCAGCGTCACCTCACCGAACTGCTGCAAAATGTGCGACTGAACTTCGCTGGTTGATCATTCACCTGGACGCTCCCCCCGCCAGTCGCTTATCCAGCCATGCACTGGTCTTGGCCAGCATTTCCTTTCTGACCAGGCGGTCGTTCAGCATGTCGTGGTTCGCCTTGGGATTGGGATGCCACCACAATTCCTTGTCCTGCGACTTAAACATGCCCAGGATGCGCTCTGGACTGCGTTGGGACATTGGAATGGTTTTGTCGCTTTGGCCATACTCAAGCAGCACGGGTGAGGTCCACCGGCCGGGCAGTTCCCTCACGTGCTGGCCCACGCCCAAACACGCCGAGACATAGCGGAAAGACATGCCGCCGCTGAGCCGGTCACTGGACCGTTCCCAGGCAGCTTCGTCCACCTCGTTGGACACTAGATTCCGGTTCATCAACTTGAACACAGCAGGCCCGGTCACCCGCGCCAAATTCAAACTTAAAAGCTGCGCGGACCTCGCCGCCGGACGCGCAAACCACGGAGGAAACGCGAGCACGAATGCCGGCGCATAAAGTACCAAGGCATCAGGAGCAGCCGCGCCCTTCGCCTGAGATGCAGCCGCAAGCGCGACCATCCCTCCCAGACTGTGCCCCATATAAGCAACGGGCAGCCTTCTACCGCCACGAGCCTGTGCCGCAAACTCGTTTACATCCTCCACCCAGCGCGTCCATCGGTGGTAGTTGCCACGTTCGGGGGAGTCAAAATCCTTGCCTTGGCCACGCAGATCCGAGGAATACACCTCATAGCCCCTGGCCGACAAATGTCTGCCCAGCTGGGCCCAGTCCACCGAAGGCTCATCCATGCCCGGCACGGCGATCAGAAGGCCCTTCTGCGACACTCCCTTTGGCGGCAGCCAGCGGCAGTACGGCACGACCGCCTTGTCTGAGGCCTGCCATTTCAAAACCGGCTCATCGTACAGAGGCGGGCCCTCGCCCATCCGCTTCTGAAAGCGCCCGCCACCCGTCAGGCAGGAAGCCAGGATCACGGGCAGCAGCAGCCCTAAAGACCCTCTGCCCAGCATCTTCCTCTTCGATGTGAGTGGCATGCTGGTCTATGGGGAGCGTTTCACCAAGACACAGGGCGGCGCATGCCCTGCGAGGCGCAGCTCAGCGGCCTGTCACAAAAGACTCGGGCGTGTCGGCAAAAAATTCGTCCACATCCCCGTCCGGCATGCCGTGATTGCGGATGCCTTCCAGCCTGCGGCGGCTGCCACGTTCACTGCCGGGACGATTGGCGGTGCGCTGCACCAGTCCGGTGATGACGGGGGCGGCAATGGCAGCACTGGCGGCCAGCAGAGTCAGGGCGATCACGTTAGAAGTTCCACGCCGCATTCCACGACCAAACAGGATACCCAGCGCGCAGCCTGCAGCGGCAGGGGCGATCAGTGAAGCATAGGTTTCGTAACTGCGAGCGGAGGTGTTCTCTTGCATGGTACATCATAACCTCTCTGCGAGAATCACCAAAGTGGAATTTGCCCGCATCCGGCTTTCCGGCTAAGAGAGCAGCTGTCCCAAACACCACTGCCCATGTCCCAAGCTGCATCCAAAAAACGTTATGCCCTCATCCTCGCTGGCGGCAGCGGCCAACGCTTTTGGCCCATCAGCCGCGACGCCCAGCCCAAGCAGTTGCTGAAGCTCTTCGGTGAAAAAACACTGCTCGAACTCACCATCGAGCGTCTTGACGGCTTCGTGCCCAAGGAAAACATCCTGATCCTGACCAACAAGCAGCAGGAAGCTTCCGTCCGTGCACTGATCAAAGATCTGCCGGCAGAAAACATCGTTGCCGAACCCGAGAAGCGCGACACCGCTCCCGCCATCGCCCTCGCCGTCGGCTGGGTGGTTTCCCGTGAACCTACCGCCACCATGATCGTGCTGCCTGCCGATCACTTGATCAAAAACCACGCCGAGTTTCAGCGGGTGCTTTCCAATGCCGCGCTGGCTGCCGAAAACAGCGGCAGCCTCGTCACCGTGGGCATCACCCCCACCTGGCCGTGCCCCAGCTATGGTTATGTCGAGCGCGGCCGCCGCGCCAGCATCGGCGGTCTTGATGACCTCCCCGTCTGGGAGGTCGCCCGTTTCCGTGAGAAGCCCAATCCCGACCTCGCCGAGCACTTCATCAGCCAGGGCAATTTCCTCTGGAACGCCGGCATGTTCATCTGGACCATCCCCGCCATTTTCAGCGAACTCAGCCGCCACTGCCCTGTGCTGGCCGATTTCATCTCTGAACTGCGCGGCTCGAAGGACTTCAGCGCCACCGTTGATAAACAGTTCGGCAAGCTGCCCAAGCTCTCCATCGACTACGCCCTCATGGAGCGCGCCTCCCGCGTGCTCAACATTGAGTCCACTTTTGACTGGGATGACGTCGGCAACTGGACCAGCGTCGGCCGCTACCTCACCTCCGATAACAGCGGCAATCAGCACAACTGCGCCCTCTCCCAGCAGGAGGCCACCAACAACATCGTCTTCACCCAGACCGGTCAGCATGTGGCCCTCATCGGTGTGCAGGATCTCATCGTCGTTGCTTCCAAAGACGGGCTCCTCGTCGCCAGCCGCAGCAAGGCCGAGAGCATCAAAAAGATCGTGGATGGTCTGCCTGTGGAACTGCGCTGAGGGACTTTTTTATGCCGCGCATTCTCGCCATTGATCACGGCACCGTGCGTATCGGTCTCGCCCTCAGTGACGAGACCGAGATCGTCGCCAGCCCCTTCAAAACGATCGATGCCACGCAGGAGCCCGAGCGCGCCCTCGCCCGCATCGTGCAGGAAAAGCGCATCGCCAAAATCGTCATCGGCATGCCTTACCGCATGAGCGGGGAGAAAGGCAGCGCCGCCGAGCGTGTCGAAAAATTTGCCCTCAGCCTCGGCAAGGAACTGCAGCACTCGGTTCCCATCGAGTTCGTCGATGAACGCCTCTCCTCCGTCGAAGCCGAAGCCTCCATGTCACGCGCTGGCATCACCGGCAAAAAGGAGCGCAACGAGATCGTCGATCAGCTCGCCGCCGTCGTCATCCTCCAGGAGTATTTGAACCAGCAGCGCGGCCCCGAGGGCTTCCTCCTGCCCGACGCCTCCTACGAACTTCAATGGACCGATGAGCCGAAGCGACGTCGAAAGTAAGGCCGGCAAGAATAACGGCCCCGAGCCGGGATTCAAACGCCTGCGCCTCACCATCGCCTACTGCGGCACCCCATGGCGCGGCTGGCAGAGCCTCGAAGGCGGCCGCACCGTCACCGACGAACTCCACGCTGCCTTCCGCAGAGCTACTCGCATCGACGTCCGCGTGCATGGCAGCGGCCGCACCGACGCGGGAGTGCACGCCCTAGCACAAACCGCCCACTGCGATGTGCCAGAAACCCTGCGCATGAGCTGCGAATCCTGGGCCCATGCCCTCAACGCCTGCCTCCCCCTCACCATCCGCATTTTGCAGGTCGAGGAGTGCTCCCCAAACTTCCACGCACGCTTTGACGCCCTCGGCAAAACCTACCGCTACCGCATCTGGTGCCCGCGCATGCTCTCCCCCTTTGAAGCCGACCGCGCCTGGCACATCTATGGCCCTCTCGATCTCGATGCCGTGCGCTGGTGCTGCGAACAACTCGTCGGCACCCACAACTTCGTCCGCCTCTCAGCCAATCGCGGCGACATGCCCGAAACCGAGCGCCGTCTCCGCATTGATAAAACCACCCGCAGCATCCATCGCGCCGAACTGCGCGAAGTGGGCGATGTGATCGAACTCGAATTCTCCGGCGACGGCTTCCTCTACAAAATGGTCCGCCTCATCGTCGGCAGCCTCATGCACGTCGCCCGGGGCCGCGAACCCAAGGAATGGTTCGCCCGCCTCCTCACCGATCCCACCGGCCCGCAAAGCAACCAAACCGCCCCGGCGTGTGGGTTGTATCTTGTCAGCGTTGACTACCCGGTCGCGTGACCGCCGCTTGCGTACCACCGACCCTTGGGGCATGAAGACCGCCCCTCCATGCCCTACGAAGCCCAAATCGCCCGCCGTCGTTCCTTCGCGATCATTTCGCACCCCGACGCCGGTAAAACGACGCTCACCGAAAAGCTCCTGCTCTACGGCGGTGCCGTCGCGCTCGCAGGCTCCGTCACCGCGCGCAAGAACCAGCGCGCCACCACCTCTGACTGGATGGAGCTGGAAAAACAGCGCGGCATTTCCGTCAGCTCCACCGTCCTGCAGTTCGACTACAAAGGCAGCGTCATAAATCTCCTCGACACCCCCGGGCACAAAGACTTCTCCGAAGACACCTACCGCGTCCTCACCGCCGTCGATGCCGCCATCATGGTCGTCGATGCCGGTAAAGGTATCGAGGCCCAGACCCGCAAGCTCTTTGAAGTCTGCCGCCGCCGTGGCGTGCCCATCTTCACCTTCATGAACAAGCTCGACCGCCCCGCGCGCGAGCCCCTCACCCTTCTCGACGAACTCGAAACCGTCCTCGGCATCGGTGCCTGCGCCATCAACTGGCCCCTCGGTCTCGGCCAGCAGTTTCGTGGCGTCTATGACCGCCGCAAAAACGACGTTCATCTCTTTGAGCGCACCGTCCACGGCGCGTACCGTGCCCCCGAAAAAGTCGGCGGCCTCGATGACGAATTCGTCGCCAAGCACACCGTCCCCGAAGCTCTCGAACAGGCCAAGATGGAGCTCGAAATGCTCGACGGCGCAGGCCACGCCTACGACCGCACCAAGATCGACCGTGGCGAGCTCACCCCCGTCTTCTTCGGCAGCGCCAGCAACAACTTCGGCGTGCAGATGCTCCTCGACGGCTTCCTCGAACTCGCCCCGCCGCCCGAAGCACGCATGGCCGCCGATGGTCGCGTCATCGAGCCCACCGACGAAGGCTTCTCCGGCTTCGTTTTCAAGATCCAGGCCAACATGGATCCCCGCCACCGCGACCGCATGAGCTTCGTCCGCATCGTCAGCGGCAAGTTCGAGCGCGACATGCAGGTCACCCACACCCGCACCGGCAAAATCGTTCGGCTCGCCAACTCCCAAAAACTCTTCGCCCAGGATCGCGAAACCGTGAATGAAGCCTACGCGGGCGATGTCGTCGGCATCGTCGGCAATCACGGCTTCGGCATTGGCGACACCCTCGCCATCGATCCCAAGCTCAAGTTTGACGAAATCCCCCGCTTCGCCCCCGAAGTCTTCGCCTACATCCACAACCCCAGCACCGCGCACTACAAGCGCTTCCGCGACGGCCTGGAGCAGCTCCTCAGCGAAGGCGTCGTGCAGCAGTTCACCCAGCCCCACGCCGGCCAACGCGTCCCCCTTCTCGGTGCCGTCGGCCCCCTGCAGTTCGAAGTCGTGCAGTTCCGTCTGGAGAGCGAATACAACGCCCAGAGCCGCATCGAAAACGCCCCCTACACCGTCCTGCGCTGGGTGCGCACCAAAGACGGCGGCGCCATCGAAGACTTCGACATCCCCAGCGGCGTCACCACCGCCCAGGACAGCGACGACCGCTGGGTCGTCTTCTTCAGCGACCAATGGGCCATCAACTACTTCGAGCGCCGCAACCCCAACGCCGAACTCTCCGAGATCCCATGGGATGAGGTGGAGAAGGCGTGAGAGGTGACACCTGACTATTTGTCCGTCAGAATGTCATTTTCAAAAACGCTGTCGAGGTTGGTGTCCACTTTCATGAGAACCTTGCTGCCGTTGTTATAGCGGTTCGCAAAACTCATTTCCGTTTAGCGGGCTGTTTCTTGCTCGAAGATCCTGGGCTTCGACGGCGGCTGGCTGAGGACAGCCAGCCCTACCAGCGCTGGGCATCCAAGCAGGGAAGCCCTGGCCTTCCTACAGTCTTACCGGCAGGCCATGTGCCCCCAGGTACTTTTTCACGTCTCCCACGGTGTACTCACCAAAATGAAAAATGCTTGCCGCGAGGACGGCGTCAGCCTTCCCATCGCGCAGCACATCCACCATGTGGTCGATATTGCCGGCACCGCCGCTGGCGATGACGGGAATGGACACCGCCTCACTCACGGCGCGGGTTAGAGCGATATCATAACCTGCCTTGGTCCCATCGGAGTCCATGCTCGTCAGCAAAATTTCACCCGCGCCGCGCCTGCACACCTCGGCGGCCCATTCCACCGCATCCAGTTCGGTCGCATTTCGGCCCCCATGCGTATAAACCGTCCACGATCCGCGCTCGTTGCGCTTCGCATCGATCGCCACCACCAAGCACTGGCAGCCAAAAGCATTGGCGGCCTCGTCAATGACATGCGGCGTCTTCACTGCGGCTGTGTTGATGCCCACCTTGTCGGCACCGGCCAGCAGCATCTCACGCATGTCGGCCACGGTCCGAATGCCACCTCCCACGGTCAGGGGCATGAAGCAGCTTGCGGCCGTGCGTGCGACCACATCGACCATCGTTTTGCGCTCCTCATGGCTCGCCGTGATGTCGAGGAAAACTAGTTCATCCGCCCCCTGCGCGTTATAAACCTGGGCACATTCCACCGGATCGCCGGCGTCACGCAGTTGCAGGAATTTCGTGCCTTTGACGACACGACCTTCCTTTACGTCGAGACAGGGGATGATGCGTTTGGTCAGCATGGGAACAGTCAAGTAATGGTCAAGAGGTCAAGGATTGGTCAAGGTGGTCAAGACGCGAACGCCTTGACCTCTTTGACTGTGCCTTGACCGTTTCTTGACGCTTGTGGGCTCAGCCCAAAGCCGCCGCCACCATCATTTCCAACTTCACGATGTCCTTCGCGAAGTTACGAATGCCTTCGGCGGTTTTCTCAGTCGCCATCGCGTCTTCGTTGAACAACCAGCGGAAAGCTTTTTCATCGCTGCCAATCTTTTCGATCTGGAGGGACTTCGCGTTGGCGGCATTGAGCTTCGGTGCGAGAGCTTCTTCACTCGAAGCCAGTTCACCCAGGAGGCCGGGGCTGATGGTCAGCAGGTCGCAGCCGGCGAGTTCAGTGATCTCGCCCTTGTTGCGGAAGCTGGCGCCCATGATCTCGGTCGAGTAGCCGAAGTGTTTGTAGTAGTTGTAGATCTGCGTGACGGACTGTACGCCTGGATCTTCCGTCGGCGCGAAATCCGTGCCCGTGCTCTTCTTGTGCCAGTCGAGGATGCGGCCCACGAAGGGAGAGATCAGCTTGATGCCCCCTTCGGCGCAAACCGCGGCCTGAGCCAGGCTGAAAAGCAGCGTCAGATTGCAGTTGATGCCTTCCTTTTGCAGCACTTCAGCGGCTTTGATGCCTTCCCAAGTGGAGGCGATTTTGATCAGAATGCGCTCGCGACCAATACCGGCGTTTTCATACATGCCGATCAACTGGCGAGCCTTGTCGATGTTGGCCTGAGTGTCGAAGGACAGGCGGGCATCCACTTCTGTCGAAACACGACCGGGGACGATTTTCAGAATTTCCAGGCCAAAGGCGACCACGAGGTTGTCCATCACAGCGCTCACGCCGCCGGATTTGCCATCAGCCACAGCTTTGTCGAACAACGTCTTGTACTCAGCCTTCTGCGAAGCCTGGAGGATGAGAGAGGGGTTGGTCGTGGCGTCCTGAGGCTTGTAGGCCTTCATGGCTTCGAAGTCGCCGGTGTCGGCGACCACCACGGTGTACTGCTTGAGCTGATCGAGCTGGGTCATAGTCTGGGGGATTTGAGGGGGAGAGAAGAGTAAAGGCGGTGGCGGGTTAATCAAGCGCGAGGAACCGGACGCAGATGCTGCCCGGGACGTTTACTTTGCTGCCGGTGAAGGTGAGCTTGCCGCTGTCCTGATCCACCTTGAACAGCGCTGCAGTGCCACTGTTCTGATGCGCGGCGATGAGCCACTTGCCCGTGGGATCGAGGCAGATGTTGCGCGGCACCTCGCCTTCAGCCGACACATGCTGGAGTGGCGTGAGCTTTCCGGTGGCAGGGTCACAGGCAAAGACGGCGATGGTGTCATGCGTGCGGTTGGAAACATAGACCACACGCCCGTTCGGATGCACCACCGTTTCAGCCGTGCTGAAGCCCTTCTTGCCACGGTCCGCTTCCGGCAACGTGGAGACGGTTTCGATCTCTGTGAGCGCGCCTTTTTCCGCATCGTAGGCAAAGACGGTCTCGGACATGCCCATCTCGTTGTTCACAAACACAAACTTGCCGCTGGGATGAAACGCGAGGTGGCGCGGGCCGCCGCCGGGGGGTGTTTTGGCAAAGGGCGGATCATTCGGCGTCAGCCTGCCGGTGGCGGGGTCGGTCTTGTAGATGAGCACCTTGTCCAGACCCAGGTCACAGGCGAAGGCAAAGCGATTGTCCGGGCTGAAGTTCACCGAATGCGCGTGCGGTCCTGCCTGACGTTTCGGGTCAGCGCCTGAGCCCTCATGCTGGAAAAAACTCACTTCGGGAGAGACCGAGCCGTCCTCCTTGATCGCAAAAGAACCGATGCTGCCGCCGCCGTAATTCGCGATCGTCGCCAGCTTGCCCGTCTTGTCCACACTGACATGGCATGGCCCCGCGCCCGCTGTGGCAGCCTGATTGATCAGCGCCAGCTTGCCGGTGGCTTTGTCGATGCCAAACGCACTGATCCCCCCCGCCTTTTTGCCATCAGCGCTTGTGACATCCCCGCAGGCATACAGAAATTTCTTCGACGGATGGACCGCCAGGAATCCGGGGTTGCCGGCCTCAGCGGCGAGCTTGGGCTGAGTCAGTTCGCCGGAAGCGGAATTGAAGCGGGCTACGTAAACCCCCTTACTGCCATTCTTCGCATTTGTATTCGTACCGAAGTACACGAGGAAATTTTCCCCCGCGATGGCGGTGGTGGTGAGCGCGGCAAAAGCAAAGGCTAGGGAGGAGCGGATCATGGTGCCCGGATGCTGACGGCGTGTGGCGGCATGGTCAAGCACGCACTGCGGGGGCTGCATGAACGGATTTCATCCCTTTGATTTGTTAGCTTGCTCCTTGGAAAGGAAGGCGCATCTTCCGCTGCATGAAACCTTCCCTGTTTCTTCTTGCCGCCCTTCTGCTGATGCTGCCTGGCTGCAGCGGCTTCCAACCCGTGAAGCTGGAGCACGATACCGACAAAGAGAAACCTCTCGATTATCGCGAAGGCAACTGGATTCCGAAGAACACGTAGAGCAGCCGTTTTGTGCTGCGGGATGAGTTCAACGGAACTTCTCCTGCAAAGACTCCCAATGAACTCATGCGGCAGCGCTTGCGCGCGCCATGCGGTGCCGTGCGACCCCTGACGGAATTCTCAAAAATCTACTTCATGCGCGCATTTGACCGCGCCTGAGGTCCTCGCCACGGTGTGGCCATGCAACCCGCCTGGTTCCACGTCGAAAACGAAGCTGAAATCCCATCGCCCGCGCTCCTGTTTTACCGCAAGCGCATTGAGCATAATCTGGCACTCATGCTGGAGATTGCGGGTGGAGATCCCAAGCGCCTGCGCCCGCATGTGAAGACGCACAAGGCCGCCGAGGTCATCGCCATGCAGATTCGCCTCGGCATCACCCGGTTCAAGACCTCGACCATCGCCGAGTCCGAGATGTGCGCCGCCGTCGGAGCCACGGATGTCCTCCTCGCGATGCCTTGCGTTGGGATCAATGCGCATCGTCTGGCCGATCTGGCCGCGAAGTTCCCTGAAACGCAGTTCTCCAGCATCGTCGATGCCGAGGAGACCATTGCCTTCCTCGCCTCCGCCGCGCAGCAGCAAAATGTCACGCTCGGGGTTTATATTGAAATCGACTGCGGCATGGGCCGCACCGGCATTATGCCGGGAGATGAGGCGGCCATTCTCGCGCATGTCCTCAAAGACATGCCCCGTCTCCAGTTCCGCGGCATCCACGCCTATGACGGGCATATTCACGACGACAGCCTCGACGTCCGTCGCGAGCGCTGTGACGCCGCCTTCGCCCCCGTTCTTCAGTTCCGCTGCCGTCTGCAGGGCGAAGGGATCATCGTCAAAGAACTCGTCGCCGGCGGTTCCCCCACGTTCGGCATCCACGCGACCTATCCGGACCGCACTCTCAGCCCCGGCACCACCGTGCTGTGGGACTTCGGCTACGGCGACAAATACCCCACTGACCTGCCGTTCCAGCCCGCCGCCGTGCTGCTGGCCCGCGTCATCAGCAAGCCCGGAAAAAACCGCATCACCCTCGATCTCGGTCACAAATCCGTGGCACCCGAGAATCCGCATCCGCGCGTCCGCTTCGAAGAACTGCCTGATGCCGTCGTCGTGATGCAGAGCGAAGAGCACCTCGTCCTCGAAACAGAACGCGCTCACGAATTCACCATCGGCCAGGCTCTCCACGGCATCCCCCGTCACGTCTGCCCCACCGTCTCCATGCACGGCGAAGCCTACGTCATCGACGGCTTCAAAACCACCGAACGCTGGCCCATTACGGCGCGGAACCGGCTGATCACGGTGTGAGTCCGGCAGGTTAGATTTTCTTTCCGTGCATTGCGCAGGTCATCCTCATGAACCACTGGCTCCTCAAATCCGAACCCGACGTCTTCTCCTTCGACCACCTGAAGAAGCGCCCGAAGAAAACTGAGCCTTGGAACGGCGTCCGCAACTACCAGGTGCGCAACATGATGCGGGACCAGATGGCCGAGGGAGACCTCGGCTTCTTCTACCACTCCAGTTGCGACGTTCCCGGCATCGCTGGCGTGGTGAAGATCGTCAAAGAGGCCTACCCCGATCACACCCAGTTCGATCCCTCCTCCGAGTACTTCGACAAAGGCAGCAAACGCGAAGAGCCACGCTGGCTGATGGTCGATGTGAAATGGGAGGCCGACTTCAAGACCTTCGTGACCCTCGACATGCTGCGCGCCGATGCCAAGCTCGCCGACCTGACTACTCTGAAACGCGGCAACCGCCTCTCCATCACTCCGGTGGAAGAAAAGCACTGGGAGCGCATCTGCAAGCTGGGCGGCCTCTAACGCGCCAACGCAGGCCTACTTCTCCACTGCCAAGCCCTTCACGCTCACCGTGCCGAAACTGAATCCCACACTGAGATTGGACTTCGCGCGAGCAATGCTGGCATGCTCATAGCTCTGGGTGACAGCACCCACTTTGACCGTGGCCTTGGACCCGCGTAGTTCGACGCTGATGTGCGTCCACTCCCCGACCTTCAGCTTCGCCGCAGCTTCATGGCCCAGTGAGATCGACTTGTGGTCCTTCCCCTCCGGCGGAAAAGCGCGAACGCCCATGCCGGCCTGACTAAACACCAGACGGAACACATGGCCCTCAGCGCTGTTCGCAGTGAAGACAATCGCCTTGTTCGCAGCATCCGGTTTCACCGCAAAACGAATGGTCGCATCCGTGTAGGCGAGATCATAGAAGATGATGGGACCATGGTCCTTGTGCTTTTTGTACACCTCGTTGTCCTGCGTGCAGGTCGCGGCGTTGTCGGCAAATTTCCATTCACCCCGTGAGGCGCGGCGTGTGGCCAGCTTGGGTGCGGAAAAGTCGTCGTTCAGCAGGGGTGCCTCGGCAGCCAGTGCAGCAGCGGCGAGAAATAGAAGCAGAATAGATTTCATGGCAGTGTTTTGGCGATTTTGTTGAAGCCCTTTCGCACGGTGCCGTCAGCGCTAATCAGCGGCTGCGGATGCTCCACACGGCCTAGTTCACGCACACCGGGGGCGTCCTTGGTCTTGTCACCGAGATCCGCCTTCATCGTTTCCGCATGCTTCTGCAACTGCGACACGATGTCCGCATGATCTGCAGCGACGTTCCTGGCTTCGCCGATGTCATCATCAAGATTGTACAGCTCGTTTTTTCCAAGGTGCAGCTTCCACGCACCGCTGCGCACGGCCTGGAGATTGAATCCGGCATAGTAATGGAACACATCATGCCCGGCGGCGTCCTTCTGGCCGAGCAGCACAGGGGAGATGTCCTTGCCGTCGAGCTGCAGCTCGCCCACGCTTTTGCAGCGAGCCAAGGCGCCAAAGGTCGGCAGCCAGTCCATGTGCGCGGTGATCTCGTTGGTCTTCGAATCCGCAGCGATCTTCCCTGGCCACCACGCAATCGTGCAGACGCGGATGCCGCCTTCCAGCGTGCTGCCTTTGCTGCCGCGCAGCGGGCTGTTGTCCGCACCCTGATTAAGCGGACCGCCGTTGTCGCTGGTGAAGATGACGAGCGTGTTGGCGTCCAGTTTCAATTCCCGCAGCGTGTCGAGCACCTGGCCGACTGACCAATCGAGTTCCATGGCCCAGTCCTTCTGCAGACTGATGCCCGATTTGCCGGTGAAATCCTGGTGCGGGTAATGTGGGAAGTGAACCGCATTGTGAGCGAGATAGAGGAAGAAAGGCTGCTTCTGATTTTTGCGGATGTACTTCACCGCGCGTTCGGTGTAGCGGCGGGTGAAGGTGTGCTGCTGCGCGGCTTTGACGCGTTCCACGACGTTGTGGTTATCGACCAACGGCAGCGGCGGCTGTGCACCGCCTTTAACGCCAGTTTCGGGATCAGCCTCGGCCTTTCCCGCACCCGCCTTTCCTTTGGCGGGCCCCTTGCGCAGCGGTTGATCAGGATTGCTCTTGGAGCCTTCAGCCGCAGGCCCCATGTCGTTCGAGTACGGGATGCCGAAGTAGCTGTCAAACCCCTGGCTTGTGGGGAGAAACTCCGGCTGGTCTCCGAGATGCCATTTGCCAATGCAGGCGGTGGCATATCCTGCAGCCCTCAGCACTTCAGCCACCGTGATGGCGTTCGGGTTCAAACCCACCGCTGCCGCCGGAAAGAGCACATGGGGAACCGGCAGCACGCGTTTCGGATAGCAGCCAGTCATCATCGCCGCACGCGAAGGGGTGCAAACCGGTGCCGCATAATGGCTCATGAGCTTCATCCCCTCCTTCGCCATGCGCTCGATGTTCGGGGTGGAAATTTTAGCCCCGAAAGGGCCGATGTCGGCATAACCGAGATCATCAATGTTGATGAGGACGATGTTCGGCGTGGCCGCAAAGGACGAATGCCAAGCGATGAATGACGAAAGCAGAAGGAACAGCGGTTTCATGAGAGAGATTGAAGAGAAGATGGGGAGAGGCAGGTCAAGGAGAGGTCAAGGGGTGGCTGACCGTCTTGAGAATCTTTGACCCCTTGACGGTGCAGTTTTCTCAAGGGTCCACCAGTTGGGGGTTATACATGACACTCCCCTTTTGAATTTCAGGCGTCTTCCCATCTGGGGGAAACGTGGTTTTCACGGCGGCGTGGAGTTGCTCGGCGAGTCTTGCCTGCACTTCGGCCTGCGCGGGTTTGTCAGCCAGGTTGGTCAGCTCCTTGGGGTCGGTTTCGTGGTCGTAGAGTTCTTTGCCAGCCCTGCCCTCGTCCCACTCGGTGTAGCGATAGCGCTCGGTGCGGAAGGCATAGCCAAAGATCCGTTTGCCGTCATCGCCTCTGGCCGGGCTGGCTCCCATGCGCTTGAAGCCGCCGCCACGTACGACCTGGCTGAGCACCCAGCCGCGACCTTTGGCTTCGGGGTTTTTGAGCATGGGTACGAGGCTCTGGCCTTGGAGGTTTTCAGGTGCCTTGATGCCGCAAAGTTCGGTCAGCGTGGGGTAGAGGTCGATGAGTCCGACGGGCGTGTTGGCTACAACGCCCTGCTTCATGCCCGGCGCAGCGATCAGCAGCGGGACGCGGGCGCTTTCCTCAAAGAGGCTCTGTTTTTGCCACAGGCCATGCTCGCCCATGTGATAGCCATGGTCGCTGGTGAAGACCACGATGGTGTTTTCAGCCAGTCCGAGGCGGTCAAGCGCATCCAGCACCTTGCCGGCCTGCGCATCCATGAAACTGATGGCGGAGTAGTAGGCCTGCACAGTCTGACGGCGCAGGTCGTCGGTGAGTTTGTCCTGTTCCTTTTTATAGCTGCCGAGCGCCGGGGCTGGGAGGTCGACCTGATCTTCCTTAACTCCCTGCACCACAGGCATCTCTGACTCAGGGTAACCTTTGAACCATTTCGCCGGGGAGACATAGGGGGTGTGTGGGCGGAAGAAACCCAGGGCGAGGAAAAACGGACGGTCCTTGTCTTTCGCACAGCGTTCCAGGACCCACTCGGCATCCTTGGCCTGGAGGCCGTCGGTGTGTTTTTCGTCTGGCCTTGGCGAGGCGTACCAGCTCAACGTGCCGCCAAAGTTTCCGGGGATGAGGGAGAAGATAGCAGGGTGCTCCAGCAAGCGGTCGCAGCCGGCGGGGTTGAGTTCCAGTTCCCAGGAGGCGGGGTCATCGTGACCATTTGTGCCTATGCCGTTGGGCACTCCATAGTGATAAAGTTTTCCGATACGGGCCGCGAAGTAGCCATCCTGCCGGAATGCCTGGGGCAGGCTGACCGCGTTAGGGATCGTTTGGCGGAAAAGCTGGGCATTGCCAAGGATTCCGTTGGTGTTCGGATAAAGACCGGTGAGCATCGAGTTCCGGCTGGGACCGCAGAGCGGGTACTGGCAGTTAGCGTTCTGAAAGCGCATCCCACGGGCAGCCAGCTTGTCGAGATTCGGTGTTTTAACGAGCGGATGGCCATAGCAGCCGAGACTGTTGTTGAGATCGTCCGCCATCATGAACAGGACGTTCGGCCGCGGTGCGGCGTGCAGTTGAGAAAAGACAAGAAGTAGGGCGGTGGCGAGAAGGGCTGGAAGTCTCATGCGGCGGGGAAACGCCGGGAAAGAACACATCTTACCAAACACCACCCAAGATGGTCACAGACGTAGGCCAAATGGGTCCGCAGGATCTTATGCAGCTGATTTACTAAACGGCGTTTTCATTTTACCGGCAAAAGTAATAAATCTTTAGATTCTTACTCGGCTTTTGCTTGCCCTGATGTGGCCGTAACCATTACCATGGCGGTCCGCTAATTAAAATTATAAACATGAGTTACATACGCCCTTTCCGCCGTTCTTTGGGCATACTGATGGTTGTTCTGATGCTCATGTGGCAGATCGGGCCCCCGTTGCAGGCAGCGACATTTTATTGGAACCAGTCTGCCACCGGAACCTACACCTGGAACGATGGTGCCAACTGGCTGCCGGCCTCTGATTTCCCCAATGCCGTGGATGACATCGCGAATTTGACGGCGAGCCTCAATGGAGCGCAGACGGTCAGTCTGAATCAGCCAGTCACCCTCGGCACTCTCAACATCGGTGACAGCAGTGGTTCAGGCAATGCGATCACCGTGGGAACGGGCACCTTGATGTTCGATGTGAGTTCCGGTTCTGCGGCGATCATCAAAACGGGCGGCGGTGCGGATACCATTTCTGCCAATTCTATTTTCAAAGACACGCTGGCGATCACCAACAATGAAACCAGCGGCACCCTCACGATCTCCGGCACCTTACGTTCGACACTCTCCGATATCACGCTCAACGGAACGGGTGCGGTTGCCACGGGCTCGATTGATATTTCGGGAATCATCGGCACAGGGGGCAGCTTGATCAAAAATGACTCGGGGACGGTTCGTATCTCAGGTGCCAATACCTATGCCGGTGCGACGACGATCAATGCGGGTACAATGATCTTGAATGGAGCCGCCGCTCTGCCTGTGCGCAGTGCGGTGACGATTGCCACGGGCGCGACTCTGGACGTTCAGCAGGCACTCACCATGGGTTCGCTGAGTGGTGGGGGGCTTCTGACCAACTCGTCATCGGCACGCATCTTGACGATCGGACGCAATGATACGAGCACCACGTTTACAGGGAGAATTGCACCCACGACCGCAGCCAACATTGCCATCACCAAGATCGGTGCAGGCACCTTGACCCTTCAGCCCGCAAACGGTGTCGCAGGGTCAACCTACACGGGTAACACCATCGTCAATGGTGGTGCGATCGTTCTGGATACTTCTGCCAGCGCTCTCACCAGCGGCTTTCTTGGCGCGACCCCTTTGCAAATCACCGGCGGGGATTTCCAGATGATAGGTCGTTCCGGAACGCTCGTCTCGCAAACGGTGGGTGCCTTGACCTTGGGAGTCACAGGGGGAGCCATCACTTTGACACCCAATGGGGGGACGAGCACCAGTCTTACAACGGGAGCATTGACAGCCACCGCTTCAGGCGGAGCTCTCTTGATCGTCGCCCCGGCCACCACTACGTTTAAAATCGGCACGGCAATTGCCTCAACGGCGATCAATGGTCGACTGGTTTTCAGTGATGGCACTGCCAATACCTTCAACTGGGCGTACAACAATGGATCGGCTTCGACAGCGATGTCAGGTTTTGTGCCTTCTACGGTCCTTCCCGTGGCCGGTGGTGGTGCAACCGGCACCGCCTATATTTTGACGGCCAGCCAAACGCAGACCACCGCATCTGCCACCATAGGCACACTGAAGCTCAGTTCCAGTGTCGGGACGGGGCAGACGCTGGATCTTGGTGCGGGTGCGTTGAACATGACCTTGGGCGGGGGCACTACGGCGACGCCGGGTGCCATCCTCATTGACGGCACCGATGGCTGGAACATCAAGGCCACAGGCGGCGGGGTCCTGGGACAGGCGACTGTGGCAGGAGGAGATCTTATTTTTCAGCAGTACAACATCACCAATGGAGTGACCGTAAATGCAGGCATCGGCAATGGTGCCGGTACCCTGAACCTCGTCAAAACCGGTCCGGGCCTGCTCACGCTTATTGGCACCAACACCTTCACGGGAACAGTTATTGTGGACGGTGGCACCCTGAGCTTCAGCAATGTGACCGCCGGCGGTGCAGGCAGCCTCGGCAGCGGTTCAACGACCGCCGTGACACTGCGCGATGGCGCCACTCTGCAGTACACGGGTGTAACCGGCACCATCAGCGGTGCCGCTACGACCGCAGGCGCGCACACTTATTTGCTGCAGGGCGGCAATGCCACGATTGATGTCACTCAGGCCACGACCATCCTCACACTCGCGGGCGTCGTCTCGGGGGCTGGGGGATTAACTAAAATCGGGACTGGCACACTGATGCTCAATGGTGCGACTAATACCTTCACCGGACCTGTGTTTATTAATAATGGGGTTCTTCAGGGTGGAGCCTCCAATTTCATTACTGACACTGCGCCCGTCACCATCGGAGCCTTGGGCAGTCTCGACATCAATGGGACGGCTGCCAGTCAGACCGAGACGGTGGGTTCCATCTCAGGTTCTGGTAGCATCTTCAATTCGAACACCACTGCCAAGACCCTCGCGGTCGGTGGTGACAACACCTCGACGACGTTCTCCGGTACTTTTGCTGCTTCAGGCTCGGTGGCGGGCGGCGCCGTCACGGGCATAGCCACCAATATTTTGACCAAACTGGGCACCGGTGTTTTGACTCTCACCAGTACCAATAACTGGACAGGTGGCACGATCATCGGGGCAGGAACGCTTCGCTTTGGAGTAAATCAGGCGCTGAATATAACAGGCACGGTGACCATCGCCGTCGGCTCCACTGCTTTGTCTGCTCTGTTGGATTTGAACGGCTATCATTTTACTTCCGCCGCCATCACCTTCGGAGGCACCAGCACTGTCCCCATCGCCCAAGGTGCGATCAATCTCGGCACCGGCACACTCACTCTCGGCGGCACCGTGACTTACACCAGCACCGGCAATCCGCTGGGCGCGGTGATCACCGGCACTGGCGCGGGCAATATCACACTGAGCGCCGCGCGTTCGTTCACCATTGGGGACAGCACCAATGTTGCGGCAGTGGGCGCGTACGAGCTTTCGGTGTTTGCTCCCATCACCGGAGCATTCGCTCTGACCAAATCGGGTGCCGGCAATTTGTTGCTCACGGGTGACAACACGTTCACCGGCCTTGTCGTTCAGAGCACCAGCGCGGGCGGCACACTCACGCTTACTGGAGACAACTCGGGGCTGACTGGCACCACGACACTCAACAGCGGCATTCTTTTGTTGGATTATACAGGTTCCAATGCTGCCAAAATTAGCACTACCGGAGCCTTGTCACTGCTGGGTGGCACCCTGGTGTTGAATGGCAATGCTTCTGCGGACACTTCACAGGTCGTCGCGAGCACCACGTTTGCTGCCGGCGCACAATCGAACATCCTTTTGAATCCGGGCGCGGGCCAGGAATTGGTGCTGAATCTCGGAGCCATCACCCGAGCTGCGGGTGGAGGTGTGTTGCGTATCAATCTCGCCTCGGGCACTCAGAGCGCGACCCATGGCGTGATCACTTCCACCACCAACGATACCACCACGGGTTTGGTTGGTGCCGGCGGCGGTTGGTTGACGGTGACGAGTGGTGGCGTGACATCCTTTGGCACGGTCTCAGGTGGCAACATCGTTGCTGCGACCAGCACCCTTCAGGACGTCGTGACCAACTGGCAGGCTGGGCAAAACATTTCGGACTCGAGCGGATTCACCGGCACGCTGGACACAGAGACCGCCATCAACAGTCTGCGTTTCAATTCATCCAGCGCCTCCAATATCACGATAACTACAGGCGGCCTGCTGCGCATTGACAGCGGCGGCATTCTCCAGACCTCCGGCGCGGGTGTGACAACCATCAGTGGCGGCCGTATCGCCGGTAATGTGGGCAACGAACTGATCTTCACCACGGACAGTCTCAGCCAGTCTCTCGCAGTTTCCTCCACGATCACAGGCGCGACTCTGATCACCAAAGGCGGCGCAGGCACTCTGGCGCTGAGCGGATACAACAACTCGACGGGAGCCTTCAGTTTGCTGGGCGGTACGGTTATCGCTTCCGGCGGCTTTGCTGTCGGCGACACCCAGGCGCTGATTCTTGCGGCCGTGGGCGCTCCCGTCGTCTTTAGCCTGGCGGCTGGCACCACTGAGGCGGTGGGCAGTCTCAGTGGCGGCAACAACGGCACGAACGGCGGCGCGACGGTGGCGCTTGGGACCGGCAGCACTCTCATCATCAATCAAGCGGCAACGGGCAGCTATTCGGGTCTTTTTACAGGAGGTGCGACGACCACGTTGGTGAAAAACGGCGCATCGACACTGACCTACTCTGCCAGTGGTGGCAGCGGCTTTGTCGGAACGCTTCAGATCAATCAGGGCATTTTACTCCTGAGTGGCAACGTCACTCAGTTCAGTGCGGCGTTGAACTCCATCGTATTGAATGGATCGGGCAGCACGCTGCAGATTAACAATGACCAGACCACCAGCATCAATCGCATTCCGGATGCGACTCCGGTCACCTTGAGCAACACCGCAGGTGGCCTTGGCTTTTACGCAACGCGCAGCGGCGGCACCACGGCCTCTCTGGAAACCGTGGGTGTTCTCACCCTGAACGCCGGACAGAACACGATCTCAGCAGACGGCACGGCTGCCTCCCGCATAGGAGGTCCGAAATTCACCCTGGCTGCTCCGCTGGTGCGCAACAACTTCTCCACCGCGCTGCTCCTGGCCCGCAGCTTTGACACGGTCGCCACCCAGGGCGGCAGAATTGTGTTCAGCATTGATCCTGGCGGGGCCATTGGCGGCGGGCTTGCCGGCTCGGGAACTGGTGCCGCCACCTACAGCATCTATCCCTACTTCATTGGCGAGAACACGGCTGCCGCTCCCGTCGCTGCCACCAACGTTGGCAACTCGTTTGTCACGTTCGTGGATGGCACGCTGGGGCTGCGCACTCTGAACACCGCCACGGAATACATTCAGGAAGCCGCCGGGTTCAATGCGATCACCAGCGTGACGACGAACAATGTCCGCTTTACCACGGGAGCAACGCTCGCCGGCACGACCACCACCATCAATTCTTTGCTGATTGATGCTGCGACGGGGATCACCCTCACCGGTCCTTCGCGTGCGCTGCAAATCACCAGCGGTGCCATCCTTTCAGCCAATGCGGTGGCCAACATCATCGGTGCCTTCACCGCCCTGACCACCGGCGGCACACCTTACTACGCCTATGTCACGAATGCATCCGGATCACTGACAGTGAACTCCGCGCTCACCACCGCCACCACCTTCGTGAAATCGGGCGCGGGCACGCTCGTGTTTGGCAGCGCCAGCAATGCCTTCACCGATCTCTATGTCAATTTGGGCCTCGTGCAGGCGGACGCGCTCAACAAGCTGGGCAGCGGCAGCCTGAACTTCTTTGGCGGCGGCTTGCAATTTGCCGGAGTTTATGATCCCTCCTCCAAGACCATCACGGTTGGCTTGGGTGGCGCAACCTTTGACACCAATGGCAATAACATTTCATTCGCCAACTCCATCGGTAACAGTGGCGCAGGAACTCTCACCAAGATCGGCACGGGCTCGCTCACGCTGAATGCCTCCTCCACCTTCACCGGAGCAACCATCATCAACGCGGGGCGCTTGATTCTCGACGGCGGCGCAGACCGTCTGACCACCACGGCCAGCCTGACATTAGGCAGCACCGGGGTGCTGCAGTTGGGCGGTACGACCACATCAGATCAAACCATCACAGACCTGAGCGCCGTTGCCGGGGCCTTCCTCGTGGGTGGAAACAGCTCGGTCTCAACCCTGACCATCAATCAAAACACGAACACCTCGTACTTGGGTTTGATCGGCGGAGCGGGAACCAACGAGAACAACATCGCCATCGTGAAAATGGGCCTCGGCACCCTGACTCTGGGTGCCACTGCCAGCACCTTCACCGGCGGCCTCACCATCAAGGCGGGCACAGTCGTCAGCGGCAGCAACGCCAACACCTTCGGCGCCAGCTCCAACGTGATTACTTTGGGTGACACCTCCGGCAGCTTCGATGCCAGCATCAACTTTTTCAATACGATCACCTATGCCAACCCCGTTGTGGTGGCAGCGGGCAGCACGGGTGCTGCCACTATTTTTCTCGGCGGCTCCACAGGCAGCCCGACTCTGACAGGTGGCATCACCCTCAATAGAGATGTGATCATTGCCAAGGAAGGCACCACGGGCACTTCCACCATCTCCGGCGGCATCACCGGTACGGGAAATGTGATCATCAGTAACAATGTGACATCGACTGGAGTCATCACCATCAGCACCGTTTCCATCAATAACTCGGGCAACATCACCAACAGCGGTCTCGCCACCGGCACGACCACCATCAGCGCCATCATCGGCACCAATGTGACCGGCGTTATCCAAAACAGCCTCACCTCCAGCCTCACGCTTGGCGCAGTCGTCAACCTTTGGAACTCCGGCCTCACCATCAAAGCAGGCACCGTCATCGGCGGCAGCAATGCCAATACCTTTGGCGACAATGCCAACGTGATCACCCTCGGTGATTCATCGGGTTCATCCAACGCAACCCTGCAGGTGACCAACTCGGGTACCTATCAGCAGTCCATCACGGTTGCCTCCGGAAACGCCGGTCTTGCCACACTCATTCTGGGCACGGGTTCTGCCAGTTCGATTTGGAACGGCGCGGTCACTCTGAACAGCCATGATTTGACCATAAGCAGAACGGGCTCCACCGGCACCTCCCAGCTCAATGGCGGTATCACCGGCACGGGCAATGTGATCATCAACAACACGGCCACGACGGCCACCATGACCTTCGGCACCAACGCCCTCAACAACATTGGCACCATCACCAATTCCGGCACCGCAACCGGCACGACCACCATCAGTGCCGACATCGGTTCCAATGTGACCGGTGTGATCCAGAACAGCGCCACCTCGGCCTTGATCTTGAGTTCGGCGAACTTGAACTTCAACAGCGCGACCGTGAGCGCTGGCACGTTGAGCATCACGGGCTCGACTGCCGCGACTCCTTCCATGACAAGCCTCAGCGTGGCTGCCGGCGGCACCTTCAACACCGTTAACACCCTGGGTCAGACGCTGAACCTGACAAGCCTGAACCTCGGTGCGGGCACAGGAACAGCCTTCTTGGGCATTGAGCTTGGCTCCACAAGCAACTACGACTCCCTTTCACTGACTGGCACGGCGACGACCGCCAATGCAGTGAATTTCCGCCTCACGGGCCTCACTGGTTTTGGCCCCGGCATCTACACGCTCATTTCGGCAACCAGCGGTTTAAGTGGTGCTGCCTATGGTCTCAGTTCCGTTTCTTCCCTGATGGCAGGTTACAGTTTTTCGTTCTCCAGCACAGACAGCCTCGTCCAGCTCACGGCGGCGGCTTCCACCGGAGACTTCTATTGGAAAGGAGCGGCCAATAATAGCTGGACTGGATTCAATGGTGCCATCTCAAACTTCACTTCCGATCTTGCAGGCACTTCAAACATCTTCGGCACTCCCGGGGCGGACAGCAGCGTGATCTTCAGTGCCAATGGCCTGACCAGCATCTCCCTGAGCACGACGCTTGATGGAGCTTTTACTATCAAAGACCTCACCTTCAACAGCAACGTGGGGGCTGGTCCGTTGAATGCGATCACGATCGCTGCCGGCACGGGTGGTTCCCTCACGCTCACACCGACGGCTTCGACCAACGGCATCAATCTCCAGACGGGCGCTCCTGCATTGGTGACCATCTCCGCCGCGCTCGTTCTCGCCGCTGCTCAGAGCTGGACCGTTGCAGACGCCACGACAGTGCTGAACGTGTCAGGTGGCGTCACTGGCAATGGCTTCGATTTGACCAAGCTGGGGAACGGCATTCTGCAACTCACCACGGCCAATGCCTCCACCTACAACGGCATTACCACGATCAATGGCGGCATGTTGCGTGCTGGCTCTACGACTGCCTTCAGCGCAAACTCCGCCGTGGTCATCGGTGCCGCCGGCAAACTCCAGCTCAACGGCTTCAGCAATACCATCGCTTCACTCGCGGGTGCTGCGGGCGCTGTCGTTGAGAATGGAAGCGCGGTGACAGCCATCACCCTCACCCTGGGTGCCGACAATACCTCCACCACCTTTGCGGGCGTGCTGCAAAATGGCGGTGTCGCCAATCTGGCGCTTGTCAAAAATGGCACCGGAACACTCACGCTGAGCGGCGCAAACACCTATGTCGGCAACACCACCGTCAACAACGGCACTCTCAACGTCACTGGTTCCATCACCGGTAACACGACCACCGCCACGCTGGTCTATGGTTCCACAATAAACAATACGATTGTGAACGTGAGCGGTAACATGACCTTGTACGCCATCACCGGCGGCAACTTTGCCGGTGGTGCGGCGGTATACAATCAGACGGCCGGCACAGTCACCATTGCGCCCGGTACAGGCAATATTCAATATGTGGCCAAAGCAGCGGGCTCCTACGGTTACTTCAATCTTACCGGAGGCACTTTCATCGCCGGCAACCGGTTTGACGTCAACGGATCCTCCAGCCTCGGCAATGCGCTGAACCCTGCCACCTCCTCCGCGGGTGTGGTCTATGTGGGTGGCACCGGCTTTCTCGACCATACCAATGCGGAATGGTTCATCAACGGCTACAGCTTGGGACAGATCACTGTCGCCGACAGCGGCGTGATTGATCACACCGGCTCCACGGCATCATTCGCCATCTTCATGGACAGTACCGTGACCGGCGGGACCTACGGCGTTCTCAATCTGGCGGGCGGCACCGTCATCACCGGCGCACAACCCGTACGATTCGGCAACAACACCACCAATGGCAGTGGCAACGTCGGCTTTGTCAATCTGGCCGCCGGCACACTCAGTGTAGGCACGGGCATCGTTTCGAGCGTGAATGCAGCGGGTGCCAACAACGCCTACCTGAATTTTGCCGGCGGCACCCTGAAGACCACCGCAGGGATTTCCAACTGGGTGCCGGTGTCGAGTGCTGGCATCACTTTTACCTCCACCTTCTTTGGTGCCATCGACAACAGCGCCGTCTCCGGTGCTCCATCGTTCAACGGTGGGCTGGTCTTTGACAGCAACGGCTTCAACAGCGCTCTCAATCAGCCGCTGACCGCTGCCACCGGTGTCGGCGTCACGCAGGCTGATATGATGGTCGTCGGCGGCAGTGGCTACATTGGCGCGCCCGCAGTCGTCTTCAGCAGTGCCGGTCTTATGCCTGGCGGCACTCCAGCCGCAGGTTATGCGCTCATCAGCGGCGGAGCAGTGGTCGGTGTGGTGGTCACTTCATCCGGCACCTATGTCAGCGGCACTACTCCCACTTTGACACTGACCGGCGGCGGCGGCACTGGCGCATCCATCACCTTGGGTGCGCTCGCCACGGCAAACACTTCCGGCGGGTTGACCAAGATTGGCACAGGCACGCTGACATTGTCAGGCGCAAACTCTTACACGGGAGGCACCACCGTCTCCGGCGGCACGCTTGCTCTTGGCGCGAACAACACCCTCGCCAGCACTGGAAATGTGACTGTGAACGGCGGCACACTGGATCTGACGACCTTCTCCAACACCGTCGGCACGGTCAGTCTGCAGGGCGGCCTCATCACCAGCACCACCGGCGTGCTCACTTCCACGTTAGATTTCGATCTGCGCAGCGGCACCGTAAATGCCATTCTCTCCGGCAGCGTGGGCGCGACCAAGACGACGGCAGACACCGTCACACTCAATTCCACCAGCACCTTCAGTGGCGCAGTCAATGCGAATGGCGGCAGACTGTCCTTCTCCACCAGTGGTAATTTGGGCAATGCCTCCGCCACCAACACCGTCGGCATCAATGGCGGCACGCTTAGCTACTCTGGTTCCGGTGCCGTGGATCTCACCTCCACGCGTGTGCTCACCCTCGGCTCTTCCGGCGGCACCCTCGAAACCACCAGCGCCACCGGTGCTCTCACCCTTTCCGGTGGCATCAGCAGCAGCAGCACCGGTGACCTGACCAAGACCGGGGCTGGCACGGTCATCATCTCCGGCACCAACACCTGGAACAGCGGTGCCAATGCGGTCATCGTGAACGATGGCAAGCTGCAGGCCGGGTTTGGCACGGGCGGCATCAATGCGCTCACCGTCGCCTCCACCGGAGTAATGAGTTTCCAAAACGACAGCGCGCAGGCTCTCACATTCGCTACGGGTGTTCTTCAAGTGGCTGGCGGGGCTCGCCTTGGTTTTGAACTGGGAGCCTCTGGCGTAAGCGATCAAATCATCAGCTCCGTGGCTGCCGTGGTCAGCGGCACCATCACGCTCGATTTCTTCAACCTCTCTGGATTCGGTGCGGGCAGCTACAATCTCATTTCAGCCGCCAGCGGACTGGATCTCGCGACCTTTGCGCTGGGCAATGCTCCGGTCGGTTATAACTACACCCTCAACACCAGCGCGACGCTGATCAGCCTCGATGTGGTCTCCTACCTGCCCATCTACTGGACGGGCAGCCAGGCCACCACCTCCTGGGCCACCACCAACGCCGGCCCCTTGACCAACTGGGCCACGAATCCCGAGGGTAACACCAACTACACCACCGTGCCGACCACGACCGACACTGTGATCTTCAGTGCCACCAATGCCACGGGCCCGACCATCACCACCACACTCGATGGCAATTATACCATTGATGGTCTGCAATTCATCGCGGCCCCCACAGGCGTCACTGCGGTGACGATCAACCAGGGCATCTCGGGCACCCTCACCCTCGCGCCCAGCAGCACCTCCGGCGGTATTCTCGTCGGTGCCAATGGAGGAAACATCACCATCGCGGCACCGGTGGTGGCCTCCAGCGCTAATGTGGCGAGTCAGACTTGGAATGTAGACGGCACCGGGGCGTCCCTGCTCGTCAGCGGCCCTGTGACTATCCATGCTCTGATCAACAAGGCTGGCGCTGGCGCTCTTACCCTCAACAGCACCAGCAACACGGGTGCCGGTGGTTTCACACTGTCCGGCGGCACGCTGAACATCAATGCCAACAATGCTCTGGGCACCGGCACCTTCACCATCAATGCCCTTACCACGATCAATAACACTTCAGCTTCTGGAGTGAGCCTGACGGCCAACAATCCGATGATCTGGAATGGCAGTTTCACCTTCACCGGCACCAACACGCTGAATCTTGGCTCGGGCAGTGTGACCCTCAGTGCCAATACCATCCTGACCACCACCGCCAGCACGCTGACCGTCGGCGGTTCCATCGGTGACGGCGGAGACAATCGTTCACTGACCAAGGCTGGGGCAGGCACCTTGACAGTGGGTGGCAGTGTCAGCATTGGCGGAAGTCTCGCGGTGACCGCTGGCACAGCGACCTTCGGCGGCGCAACGAACACCCTCGGCGGCGGCATCAGCATCTCCGGCGGCACCACGACCCTGAATGGCAACAGCACCATCACCGGCTCGGTGGACGTCACAGGCGGCCTCCTGAACTTGGGCGGTACGAACTCCATCAGCAGCGGTGTCAATCTCACCGTCGGCACCTTGAACATCGGCGGAGCTGCGGCCATCGGGGCCAATGCCTTCACCATCAGCGGCGGGTCGTTTGACAACACTTCGGGCGCTGCGATGACCTTCAGCAACAATCCGCTGAACTTGAATGGCAGTTCCATCTTCATCGGCTCCAACGATTTGAATACCGGCACCGGAGCCGTGACTCTCCAAGGCTCTTCCACCATCAACGTCACCGCGAAAACACTCACCATCGCCGGTGTGATCGATGACGCCGAATCTCTTTTCAGCATCACCAAATCTGGCGCGGGCACCCTTCGCTTGTCAGGGATCAATGTTTACGACGGCAGCACGGTCATCAATCAGGGGACGGTGATTTTTGATACGGAGCAGAATCTCAACTCGGCCACCAACACCTTGGTGTTTGGCACCTCCAGCGCCATCACTAACGTGGGCACTTTGGATTTGACCAGCGTCAGCGCCACCTTTGGCGGCGGCTTGATCTCGCAAACCAACTCCGCTTCCAGCAATGTCATCAAGATCGGTTCGGGTATGACGCTCAACACCAACAATGACGTCTCTGTCGGTGCCTCGACCACTGCGGGCACGACCATTTCCAAGCTGACCGTCACCGGTGTCACCGCAGGCGTGGGCACCTGGAGCGTCTCTTCGCCAGGCGCGATCTTCCGCGTGGGCGGTGGCGGCACCGTCGCCAGCACCTCCACTCTGGATATGACCGGGCTCGGCACTTTTATTGCCAATCTCGGCGGCGGTGCCTTCCGTCTCGGCAGTTCGGATACTGGCAGTGTCTCGGACACGGTGAGTGTTTTGCTCGCTCCTACCAGCACCATCACCGCTGCTTTGGTGGATGTGGGTGCGTCCACCACTCATGGAGGAACAACCACTCTCACTCTGGGCACCGGCGTCACCACCATCAATGCCGACATCTTTAATATCGGCGGCGTATCCACGGGCACTACCGTCGCCCGCAGCAATGGTGTGGTCAACTTTGCCGCGGGTGCAGGCACGTTAAAAATTCGCGCGCTCAACGGCACAGGGGCCACCACGATCAATTTGGTCAACACCACGGGCAGCACTAACACCGTTCTCACAGCGAACGCTTTGTTTGCTGGAAACAGCGTGGACATTCTGGCCAGCACTCTCACCATCGCTTCGCGTGCACCCACGGCCAGTGCCACCACCTCAGACACCACGGGAACGTTGACCTTTGACACTGGAACGCTGGCTGCAACAACGGTAACTCTCGCGAGCCGGGGAGGATCCAGTCTGACGACCGGCAATGTGACGGGCAATCTGACCCTCGGCGGCACCACCGCTGGAACCACGGCGACATTCACGACCGTGAACATGAGCGTCAACTCCACCTCTGCGGCAACATCTTCAGGGAGTGCTATTTCCACCCTGAGCATCAGCGGCTTGGGGACCGTCGCTGTGACGACCCTGAACATGGGGGCCCTCAGCGTCAGCGGTGCCACGGCCTCCAGTGGCACGCAGGCCACGCTCAACATCAATGGATCCACGACGACCATCGGCACCCTGAACATGGCCGTCAACAATGCCGCTGCAACGGCCACCCTTGCCACCACAGGCACCGCCACGATCAATCTTAACAGCGGCAGCCTTCGTGTGACGGGGAACCTCACCATGGGCAATACCACCGTCAACGCCCTCAATGCGGTGTCCAACTCCATCATCATCAACGGGGGCATCCTGACGATGGACGGCAACATTGCTGCCACCAATGGCACGGGATCAGAAACCTCCACTCTCACGCTCAATGGCGGCATCCTCGACATGACCAACGGCACCATTGGTGCGAGCGGCAATCTGGTCACCAACTTCAATCTCCAGCAGGGCACGCTCAAAAACCTCACCGAATTCAATGCGGGCGCGGCCTTGGTCAAATCAACCAGCGGTACACTCATTCTTGAGGGCACCAACGCTTATGCTGGTGACACCACCTTCGCATTCGGTGGCGGCACCCTTCAGCTCGGATCGAGCAACGTCCTTCCGGATGGCACTGGCAAAGGCAATTTCGTGACCACCAACGGCCTCCTGAACATGAACGGCTTCAGCGACACCGTGAACGGGCTCAGTGGCACTGGCACCGTGGACAATCTGGCCGACAGCACCACAAGCACATTGACGGTCGGCAGCAACAACGCCTCCAGCACCTTCAGTGGCCTGCTTCAAAATACCGGCACCAGCTCAGTTTTGTCACTCATCAAAACCGGCACGGGAACGCTCATCCTCAACACGGCCAGCAGCTTCACGGGCGGCACCACGCTCAGCAACGGCATCATTCAAGCTGACAATGCCAGCGCCTTGGGCAGCGGCACTCTCACGTTCAATTCCACGGGCGTTCGACTCGTCGTTGGCACGGGACTTAACTTCACCAACGCCATCATCATCGGGGCCAACAACGCCACCAGTGGCAGAGGCCTCATTGAAGCGGGAACAACGGCTGGAGCGGCGACCGTTTCCGGGCCGATCACCATCAACAATGTCGCTGCCGCCGGCGGCCATTTTGCTGCACCCACGGCCGGCACAATTTTGAATGTGACAGGCGTCATCACTTCGTCGGTGGAAGTGACCGCGCGCATCGGCACCGTCGTTTTCTCGGGTGGTGGCACGGGTTACACTGGCATCACCAACAACCAGGACACAATCGCCATCGGTGCCAACAACGGCATTGCCACCACAGCCAAACTCACCATTGCCTCCACGGCAGCAGGGATTTTCGATCTTGGGGGCTTCAACCAGTCTTTGGTCGGCATCGTCAAAGGCGCCAGTACGGCAACAATCGGCAACAGTTCCACCACGTCGGATTCCACACTCACTCTCACGGGCACATCCTTGTATGCGGGCATTATTCAGAACGTCGTCGGCAGCGGCACCCAGAAAGTGAACCTCGCCATCAATGGAGGAGCGCTGACTCTGACAGGCGTCAACACCTACTCGGGAACCACCACCGTCGGCACCGGCACCCTCGCACTCAGCACCACCGGCACCGCGACTTTGAGCGCGATCACCGTGACCGGCACAGGCGGAATATTTGACATCAGTGGTGTGACTCCCACGTCCGCCACCATCGCATCATTGGCCGGCGGTAGCGGAGCCAGCGTGGTCTTGGGAGCAAAGACCCTCAATGCTGGCAGCGATAACACCTCCACCACCTATGGTGGCGTCATCAGCAGCACCTCCGGTGGATTGACCAAGCAGGGCAGCGGCACCATGACCCTGACCGGTGCCAATACTTACGCAGGCACCACCACCATCAGCAACGGCACATTGCAATTGGGAGATGGCACCAGCGGAAACGATGGCACGATCAGCAACAGCCAGAGCATCATCAATAACGCCGCATTGGTGTACAACCGCTTCGGCAGCTTCTCCTATGGCGGTTCCATCAGCGGCAGCGGCACCGTGACCAAGACCGGAGCAGGCACGCAAACTCTCAGCGGCACCAACACCTACGCCGGCGTGACAACGGTCAGCGCTGGCACACTTGCATTCGCCCAACAAACCTCTTTCTACAATAACATCGCCGCAAACTGGACTGCCACAAATCTCGTTGTCATCAGCGGTGCCACAGCCGCCTTCAATGTCGGCGGAGCCGGAGAGTTCACCGCCTCAGACATCGCCATCATCCAGCCTCTCGGCACCGCTACTGGTGGCTTTGAAAATGGCTCAAAAATTGGGTTCGACACCTCCAATGCAACAGGCGGCCGCTTCACCTATTCCACGGCCATCGCAGACACCAATGCAGGTGCCAATTCAGTCGGTCTTGCCAAGCTGGGCGCTGGCACTCTCGCCCTGGATCAGGCCAGCACCTACACCGGTGGCACCACCGTTTCCGGCGGTACGCTGGAGGTAGCTAACACTTCCGGGTCAGGCACCGGCACTGGCAGTGTGACCGTCAGCAACTCGGGCAGCAGGCTCACTGGCTCTGGCAGCATCGCTGGCAGCACCGTTCTCAACAGCGGCACCGTTCTCGCTCCCGGCACCGGCAACACGGACACCAGCAATCAAACGCTCACGTTCACCGCAGTCACCAACACATTGACCGTGAATGACGGTGCCAGGATCGAGCTTGGAATCACCGCCCCTACCACCCAGGCGTCAGGTGTTTACTACAGTGGAGCCTATCACGATGGCCTGGGCGGCACCGCGACCACAGCCCTTTCCTACCTTCAAGGAATCGGCAGCTCAAGTCTGGCCACTTGGAACAGCGCGACTCCCGGCAACCATGATTTCGTCAATCTGGGGGCCGGTTCATTGGTCCTTGGTACTGGAACCGGAACCATCACCGTGCTCGACAAAGGCTACTCCACATCGGGTCCGCAGCTGGGAGATGTGTTCAATCTCATCGACTGGGCTGGCTACAGCGGCAGCTTCAATGCCAGCACCGACTTCAGCCTTCCCGATTTGGCTGCATCCGGCCTGTCCTGGGACACATCGGCTTTCACCACCTACGGCCTCATCGTCGTCGTTCCGGAGCCCTCGCGTGTGCTATTCCTCATGCTTGGCTTTTCCGGCTTGATGCTTCGCCGCCGCCGTTCAACGCGCTGAGTTGCGTGGTCGGGGCCAGTTATGATTGCGATAAAGGAAAGGTTCTGCGTCGCGCTAGATTGCGGCTGGCCATTAATGCCTTCCTCCTAAGGATTAGACTATAAAAAAGAGTCACATAAATTACCGTGCTAGCGTGGTAAAAGTATCTTCGGAATAGCTGGGTTTAGATCTTGTCGTTGGAGCGCCCTTCCTTTTTAGAGCCGTAACAAAGATTACCCCTTAATAGAGGTAAAGGAATAGCCACTTACTTTATAAAGTTAAAGCTCCAACATGCTAAACTTTCCTCCAAGTGTTGAGGTAAGGATCACTTTGGGCTGTTCCAAAGAATGCAGTTCACTCAGACTAATCTTTCCAACATAACCAGTCTGATCACATGCGCGGTGAACTGCACCGGTGATTTAAGAGCGTCTATTTCATTCATAGCTTCATGAAGGCCCATAGTAAACTGTTCAGCATTCCCGCAAGGTGCGGACTCATTGTTTTCACTCTGCTGATGTGTCAGTTGGGGGCTGCGCAAGCAGCTGCTTTCTATTGGGATACCGACACCAGTGCTGCTGGCAACAATGTGAATGGGGCCGGCCTTGGCGGAGCGGGCGAGTGGGATTTAACGACATCCAATTGGTGGGACGGTGCCGTGCTCGGCCTCTG
>NZ_JAQSEA010000076.1:0-26045 GCF_029946185.1 Prosthecobacter sp. | reverse complement strand
GCCGAACACCGGTGTGGACACCGCCATTTTTTCCGCGCCTGCCGCCTTGCTGCCCACGCTCAATACCATCACGCTCAGCTCGGGCATCACCGCCGGTCAGCTTTCTTTTCTCCGCAGCGGCTTCCTTCTGACAGGGGGGGATCTCACGCTGGCGGGAACCGATCCCACCTTGAGTGCGGCTCTGGCTGAGACAGCGACGATCGACAGCCAGATTTTAGGGGTGGACGGTCTCACCATCCAAGGCGGCGGCACGATCCGTCTGACCAATGCCGCCAACGCTTACACCGGCACAACGACCATCAGCAACGGCACACTCTCCATCAACAGCAACGAGGCCTTGGGCGCGGATTCATCCACCATTGTTGTGACGGGGTCCACCACGCGTGGTTTTACCGGCGGGGCAATCCTGCTCGAGGGTGGGTACAGTTCCGGGGTGACGCTGACGCGTGATGTCTCGCTGCAGGGGCTAGGCCCTGTGCCCGCTTTTGGAGCAGCGCTGCTGAGCGTAGGGAACAACACCCTTGCTGGTGCGCTGACCAACGGCAGCGGGACGCTGTCCACCGGCATCAGTTCCGCTGGTGGCAGACTGACTTTGAACGATGTCACTCTGGCGGGCACCACAGGCACCATCTTCCTGACCGTGGGTGCCGGCAGCAGTGTGGCCAATCTCTCAGGTCTTGGCAGTTATGCCATTACCGGCGTCTTGTCCGGCACCGGCAGCATTCAAAAATCGGGCGGTGGCACCCTAATTGTCTCACCCTCGGATGCCACAGGTTACACCGGCACCTTCCGGCTTTATTCGGGCTCCATGCGATTCGAGTCCGTCGCGGCGTTTGGCAGCAATACGGGCACGGGCACTTTGTCCACGCTGGATCTGGCGGGCGACAGTACCATTCTTGAGTTGCGGATGGACAATCCCAACATTGGGAAAAACATTTACAACCGTGGTGGCGGCTCTCCCATCATCGTGGTGGATCACGCGATTGGCAGTTCGGTGCTCAATGGCAAGGCCAGCTTTGGGACGCTGACCTACGATGACGGCGAGTCGATTACCTTCAATGGACGCAATGGCTATGGGGTGTCGATTGGCGCTACGCCGGTGATCACCGGGGATGGCAACACCACCTTTGCGAACAACCTCAATGGCACGCTGACTTTCACGGGGGATTTTTGGAATAACATCAACAACACCGGAAACCGCACCTTCACCATCGGTGGCAATGGCAACACCGTGATCTTTGGCAGCATCATCGCCACAGCCGCCACCTTTGGTCACAGTGTGATCAAGAGCGGCACCGGCACCCTGACCGTCACCGGCTCCGCCTCCACCTACAGCGGCAACACCACGATATCGGCAGGCACGCTCTCCGTGGTGAACCTCGGCGGCATCAACAAGGACTCGGCCACCGGCAGCATTCTCCTGGGTTCCACGACGGCGGCTGCCGCATTTCAGTACACCGGCGCGGCCGACACGCTCGCCAAACCATTCAGTCTGGGTGGCACGACCGGGGGAGGTGCCATCCTTGCCGATGGCACGGGGGCGCTGACATTTACGGGTACGGTCGGTGCCGGTGGCGTGGGGATCAAGACGCTCTTTCTGGGCGGCGGCAACAAGGACAACAACACCTTTAGCGGCTTTCTGCTGGATAATACCAGCACCAATACCACCGGCTTGATGAAGATCGGCTCCGGCACCTGGGTGCTGCAAGAACCGACGGCAGTCACTACGGGGGTGTCGAAAACCGTCACCATCGCAGCGCCTGGCACCACCGCGATAACGGTGCTGACCTTGTCGAGCGGGACGACGGCGGGAATGGTGGTAGGACAGACGCTGGTGCTGCCGGGTTCGACGCAGCAGATCACCGGAATTATCGACAACACGCACTTCACCATTGGCACTGCGGTCACTACGACCACGGCTCCTGCTGGGACATACAGTGTGAACGTCATCCCCGCAGCCTCCACCGCAACAGCGGGCGGCACATGGTCGGGACCGCTGAGCATTGCGAATGGTGTGCTGAAACTGCAGGCGACGAATGCGGCCTCGAACATCGTCCCGGACGCCAATGCCGTCATCTTCAATTTGGACACCTACGCACTCAACCAGACGGCGGGTGGCACGCTGGAGTTTGTCGGTGTGGCCGGTCAAGCCACTACGGAGACACTCGGAACCCTGGTGCCGGGCACAGGCTTGGGAACCGTCAAGGTGATGGCGGGTGCGGATGGTACAGCGACGCTGACCTTTGCCGCGTTGGCGGAGTCTTCCACGACCACGCTGTCAACTGCCTTGTCGGCCACGGGATCGACGACCCTCACGGTGGCAAGCACTGCAGGACTGGCCCCTGGGATGAAGCTTCTGAATGGGAGTGTCGCAGCCTACATCGTCAGCATCTCCAGCACTACTGCGGTGGTCATGAGTGCCACACAGGTGTCGCTTGCCAGTGGCACGGTGTTGAACTTTGGCCCAGGCAATGCCACGGTGAATTACGTCACCGGCGCGAATAGCAGCGTGGTGTTCGCCAATGTCCCTGCGGTGGGGCTGCTCAACAGTTCCAGCTATTTCAATGGCACGGACTTCGCCTACGCACCGGATACGGTGAACGCCATCCTGCGCGCGCCAGTCTATGACACCGATGCAGGCTTTGTCACAGCCGGGGCGGCGCTTGCGGCTAACAGCCACAATCTGGTGATGGGGAACACGAGCACGGGGGCCGCCACGGTATTGTCCTTGAAGATCGACGGCACCGCCAGCCCGGTGGTCACCCAGACCGGGTTGCTGACCATTCGTACCGGAGCGGCAGGCACCACCGGCGGCATTCTCGTCACCGGCGGCCCGGCCACCATCGCCGGGACGGGTGTGACGACCGGGGGCGCGGGGGATCTCGTCATACGCGTGGACGGCGCTTCGGACACCCTGTTCTTGAACGCACCCGTGACGGCGACCACCACTGGCGGCCTGATCAAGACCGGTGCAGGTACGCTGGTCATCGGCGGGTTGAACGCCCAGACCGCGGCAGGCATCACCCAGTTGCAGGAAGGCACGATCCAGCTCGTTACCGGCGGACGACTGAGCGCCAACTCCGTCAACTTTTTCATGCGCCAGGACACTGTGTTAGACTTGAACGGCGTCAATGTTTCGCAATCAGCCACGAGCAGCTCGATCGGCAACTTCAGCGGTACGGGCACGGTGACCAATACCAGCGCGACTTCGGCCATTTTTGCCATTGCAGGAAGCGCGGGGGTGTTCAACGGGACCATAGACGAGGTGAACGGCCAGATCAGCGTGGTCAAGATGGGGACTACTTCCACCCAGATTTTCAATGGCCTGAGCAACTACACCGGCAGTACCACCATCGGGGTTGCTGGCAACGGGACTACGGGGACCCTGAGCGCCTTTTATCTGGCGGATATCGGCCATGACAGCAGCATCGGCCGCGGCGATGGTTCGAGCTTGGCAGCGAACCAAGGCAGCTTGATTTTTGGCGGCACCACCGGTGGTCTGGTTTACACTGGCAATACTTCCGTGAGCATTGACCGCCTCTTCACCCTGGCAGGCACGGGGGCCACGATCACCAACAACGCGGTCAACAATCAGACGCTGATTTTCAGCAACACCAATCCGTTCGCGTTTGCGGCAGCCAAACCGCAGTTGTTCCAGCTTAGCGGCACCTCGTCCGGTGATAACATCTTTAATCCGCAAATTAAGGACAGTGGCACCGGAGCCAACATCACCAGCTTTAACAAGCTAGGAACGGGCCTGTGGATTCTCGGGAACACGAACAATGCATATACGGGCACCACCACGATCACCGATGGCATGCTGATGGCCCAGGACGGCAGCACACTGCCCAATGCCAGCGGGCTGATTTTGGGCGGCACCACGACCTCCGGGATCTTGCAATCGAGCGGAAATTTCACGCGGGATCTTGCGCCTTCAGCCTCAGCAGGGGTCAATACGGTTTCATGGAACAGCGCCCTGACCACGGGCGGCGGTGGGTTCGCGGCCACGACTGACAAGCTGGTGGTCGCCATTGGCGGACTGGCCACGCCTACGGCTCTGACCTGGGGCAGCGGTGGCTTCATGGGAACCACGGGTACGGGCACCGGTCCCCTGGTGCTGAATTCCATCACCGCGCTCGGGGAGGTCGAGTTCCGCAACGCCATCGACCTCAACGGGGGAACGCGCACGATCCAGGTGAACGACAACACTACGACCTTCACCGACTTCGCCACCATCTCCGGCGGCATTTCCGGCACTGGCGGCATCAGCAAGACAGGCACAGGTTTACTGCAGTTGCTCGGTAACAACACCTACACCGGCACCACAGCGGTGACTGCTGGTCAGTTGGTGGTCACCTCCTTGGGCAACAGCGCTACGCCCGGCGGCGCCTCCAGCATCGGAGACTCCACCAATGCGAATACTACGGGCAGTGCCCTCACCCTTGGCAATGCCAGCACCACGGCTGGTATCCTCCAGTATATCGGTGCGGGTGAAACCAGTGACCGCATGATCCGCCTTAACACCACCACTGGCAGCACGCAGATCCTCGCCGATGGCTCCGGCGCTCTCATTTTGACCAATGTCGTCAACGACATGGCCGCAGGGGCCAAGATCCTCTACCTTCGCGGCGGCAACACTCAGGGCAACATGGTCACCAGCGTGCTGGCCAATAATGGCGGCAATCTCAGCGTCAATGTGGATCAGGGTGCCACCTGGATCCTCAGCGGCAACAACACCTATACTGGCACCACCAACGCCAGTGCGGGAGCGCTGGGCATCGGCAGCAACACCGCGCTCGGCACCAGCATCCTGAACATGCGCAATGGCACCGTGTTCGCCTATGGTGCTGACCGGACACTCGGCAATGACTTGACCGTGGCCAGCACCACCTCAGGAGGCACCTTCGCTTTCATGGGAGACTACACGCTCACCCTGAACGGCACCTGGAACTATACCAATACGACAGCCGGCCACACCATCACCAATGGCATCGCCAGCGGCGAGACTCTCACCATCAATGGGAACATGGTTCTGAATGCCCTGACTGCCGGCGTCAGCCTGGCCTTCAACGGCACGGGTGACACGACCATCAATGGCAACATCACCACTTCAACTGCCTTCGGTGTCAGCCTCAGCTACACAGGAGATGGAACATTGATCTTCAGCGGCGTCAATTCCACGATTGGCAACACCACCCTGAACAACGTCAACGGCACGGTGCTCGTGACGGGCGCGGGCAAACTGGGGTCCGGTGCCCTGACCGTCAACGCCGGCTCTTTTTCCATTGAAAGCATCAACCAGTCGGTGACCACCCTCACCATGGGCAATGTGGCTGGCACCACCGCCACCCTCAATGTCGCCTCTGGTCTGACTCTGTCTGCCACAGCCATTACCTTTGCCGGCACCACCACCCTGGCATCCACGATCACTGGCGACGGCACCCTGGACTTGGGCGCTGCTGGCATCACCGTCACCGTGGCGGACAACATCACCCAGGTGGCAGACATGATCTGGTCAATCGACAGCCTCACTGGCAGCAACGTCTTCACCAAGGCCGGGACCGGCACGCTGGACATCTCCGGCATCGCCCACAACAACTTCACCGGTAGTTATCAGATCAATGCGGGTGCCATCACGGGCTTGGATGCCCTGACTAACAATCTGGTTCTCAACGGCGGTGTTTATCAGACCTCCGGCCTCTTTGTCCGCTCGCTGGGCACGGGCAGCAATCAGGTGCAATGGCTGACCCTCGGGGGTGGTTTTGCCGCAGCCGGCGGCGACCTCACCGTCACCCTTGCGGGAGCACCTTCGACTCTCGTCTGGGGAAGTACCTCCAGCTTCGTGCCGAATGCCGCACCGCTCATCTTCGGCTCGACCTCAGCAGACAGCGTCACCACTTTCACCCACGACATTAATTTAAATGGTGCAGTGCGCACCGTCACAGCAGTGGATAACACCACCGTGACCACAGACGTGGCGGTGCTTTCCGGCGTGCTGAGCAACGGCGGCCTCACCAAGACCGGCAACGGCGTCCTAAATCTCAGCGGTGCCAACACCTTTGCGGGCGGCTTGACGGTCACCACAGGCACGCTGCAATTCACCACCATCGGCAACGAAGGCGGTGGAGCCAACAACCTGGGCCAGGGGACCCTCACCCTCAATGGCGGCATCCTGAGTTTTGTGGGAGACGGCGTCGGGGCCAGTCAGTCCACGGATCGCACCCTTTTCGGCCTCGCCACCCTCAGCAATCTGGCGGCAAACGGCACCAATGGCGCCACCATCACCTATGCCGGCAGCATTGATCTCACCGGCATGGTTGCCAGTGGCAGTCTGCTGCTCACTGGCACAGGCTCGGGTTTCATCACGGGCGGCATCGCCATGTCGGGTGGCTCGGCAGACATTCAGCCTCAAAGCGGCACCTGGACCTTTAGCGGCACGTCTTCCACGCTGACGGATGATTTCATCAACACGGGCGCTTCGGTCGTGGTGAATCTGAATTCGACGGGCGTGCTTACCTGGGGAGCAAGCCCATCAACCAGCCCTAACTTTTACCTGCGCGGCGGTGCCATGGCGAACTTGGGAGCTGACAATGCCATCACGTTCGCTTCCACCAGCACGCTGATCATGGGGGATGTCAGCGGCACGGCGGCGGTCAATACCCTGAACATGAACGGGTTCAACCTGACGGTGCCGAATCTGGCCTTGGGTGCTATCGCCGATGTTTATGCCGGTGTGATCACAGGCCCCGGCACGCTCACCGTGATCGGCACGGGCACGCTGAGCCGCGGCAGCATCTCCGCCAATCTCGCCGGGACCGCCACGCTGACCAAAACGGGCAGCGGCAGCGTGACTCTCAGCGGCGATAACAGCGGCCTCAATGGAACCGCAGCCACCACGATCAGCGCGGGGACCCTCATCCTGGATTATACCACGCAGAACAACGGCAAACTCAATGCCGGCGCGGCCCTCACCATGACTGGCGGCACGGTGCAACTGGAAGGGAATGCTTCTGCAGACACCACCCAGAATCTCAATGGCCTGATTCTCAGCGCGGGCAGCTCCACCATTGAACTGGATCAGGGCGGGACGCAAAGCCTCACGCTGAATGTGGGCGCCATCACCCGCAACGCCAACGGCGTTATCCATCTCTCGCTTTCGGCCAACTCCCATGTCCTGACCTCTGCCAGCAATGGGTTTGGGGATGTGCTGGCCGGCTGGGCCACGGTCAACAACCGCTTCGCGGGCGTCAGCGGCGGGGAGATCGTCGCGGTGGCAGCAGTGGCGAAGGATGACCTGACGACCTGGGCTGCGGGGGACAACCTGACCGACCTGAACGGCTACTTCAACACGGTGGGCACGCTGAGCGTCAACAGCCTGGTCTTCGAGTCGGCCAATGCCTCGACGGTGACCATTGGGGTGGGGAACAAGCTGACCATTGCGAGCGGGGGCATCCTGGTCGTGGAGGGTGCAGGCGCGGGGGGGATTACGGGTGGTGGGCTGCTGGCGGGCATCACAACGGGCAATCTGGTCATCACGCAGAACAACACCGCTGACGACTTCACCATCAGTTCCAGCATCACGGATTCAAGCATCACCAAGGCCGGGGCGGGCACCTTGGTATTGGGTGGCAACAATGATGCTTCTGACCGGACGCTCTACATTGGCGCGGGCACGGTCCGGGCTTTGGGCGGCCACGCCATCGGGGATCTCACGGTGGTGACGCTTTCGACCAGCTACGGCGTCGATACGATGCTGGATTTGAGCGACCAAACGGAAAGAATCGGCGGTCTGGCGGGCGGCGTGGTCAATGACACTCTCCGTGTGAGCTACGGCTTGGTGCAACTGGGAGCGACGGGCATGCTGATCAATGACATGCGCGCGGCGGCGACCCTTACTGCCAACCTCGCTGGCGGAGACGGCTCCACCTTCGTCAAGAACGGCTGGGGTCTCCTGACCACGAACAGCGGCGCCTCCTCGTTCACGGGCGCTCTCATCATTAACCAGGGTGGTATCCGGCTTGATGGCAACAGCACCGCCCAGGATGTCTTCTCCAAGGCGAAGACGATCACCCTCAATGGTGCTGGCACCATCAGCGGTTTTAATTCCTACCTGCTTTCCGATCAGGATCAGGCCGCGAGCAGCGACTTGATCGGCAACACCGCCTCCATCACGCTTTCCAACACCGCCGCGAACACCTTCAACGGCGTTGCACTTACCGCGATCGCCAACGGGCTGATCGTCGGCACCAACCAGAATGCCAGCCGCACGGAAACGGTGGGCCAGGTGACTTTGCAGAACGGGCAGAACAGCATCTTCGCCTACAGCTACCTCGCTGACACCAGCACGGCTTCCGTCGGAGTGCTCACCATGGCGAGCCTGGCGCGGCCGGGCCATGCCACCGTGCTGGTGGCCGGTACGCGCCTGGGTGGCGCAGCCGCTCTTCCGACCGGCCGCATCACCATCACCGGCGTGACCAGCGCCACCATCAACCTCATCGGTGGCACCGGCGGCGGCAGCACCACCGCCGACACGCCCAACTGGAGCATCGTTCCCTACATGATCGGTCAGACCGACGTGACCAACACCACTTCGGAAACCAGCTTCTACACAGCCACCGGCAACAGTTTCGTCACTTACGGGTCCAACGGACTCCGCCCTCTTGTTCTGAACACCGAATACGAGCAGCTCGTGGCCAGCGGCGGAGTGACCGTGGCCAACAACGTGCGTTATTCCTCGGCGTCGGATCTCACCCTCAACGGTGCCAATCTGAACATGAACTCCCTGCTGGTGGACAACAGCTCCTCCACGGCTTCCATGACCTTGAACGGCGCGGGAGCCTCACTGAACGTGGCCAGCGGCGCGTTCCTCTTCACCAGCAGCGGTGCCACCACTCCGCAGGGCATCACCCTCACCAACTTCAGCACCATCACCACGAGCACGGCCGAGTACATCGTCTTTGTCCCCAGTGTGGCCGCCAATACCGGCGTGACCCTTGACGCTCCAATGACAACGGTGGCTGCGGCGCTGGTCAAGAGCGGCAATGGCATCCTGAAACTGACCAGCAACGCCAGCACCTACGGTGGGGGCACTTGGATCAATCAGGGGCTGATTGAAATCTCCACCCTTGACGCGCTCGGCACGGGGGATGTGAACTTTGACGGCGGCGGCATCCGCTGGGCTGAAGGGGCGGCGTTCGACCCCTCGGACACTGCGCGGGCGCTGACCTTCCTGAGTGGCGGCGCGGTCTTTGACACCAATGGTAACAATGTCAGCGTTGCGCGTGCGATCGGCAATGGCGGCAGCGGCGGGCTGACCAAGCTGGGTGAGGGCACTCTCACCCTGACCAGCACGTCGGTGGTGGATTTTGGCGGCAGCATCACCGTGGCGGGCGGCACCACGGCCACCAGCGCTCTGGTTCTGGGCGTGGCAGACGCGCTGCCTTCCGGCACCAACATCGAGCTGGGTCTCAGCGGCATCGCCGGGGGCTATCTGGACATTGGCGGGTTCACCACCACCTTGGGCGACCTGCAGCTCAACAACACCGGCATCATCGCCGGTTCCGCAGATTTAAACTTCACCGGCAATGCCGAGGTTCATGGCAGCGCCGCCCGCACGCTGACGGTCAACAACACTGGGCTTACCACTTTTAACGGAGACTTCTTTGTCTTGGTTGATCGTGGTGGCACCGCGCGCGCCCTCACCATCAATGGCACGGGCAATGTGACCATCAACAGCAAGATCGTGGACGGCGTATTCGCCGGCAGCCTTAGCTATACCGGTTCCGGCACGCTGACCCTCACCGCCAGCAACACCTACACCGGCCTCACCACCCTGAACAACACCGCCGGCAGCCTAGTCTTTTCAGGTGCGAGCCAGCTTTCAGGCCTGGCCCTCACCGTCAATGCCGGCACCGTGCAGCTCAATCCTGCCTTTGATCAGACCGTCGGCAACCTCATCATGGGCGGCGGCGCAGCAGGCTCCACCTCGAACTTGCTCATTGGCGCAGGCAGAACGCTGACGCTGGGCGGCACCGTCACCTTCCTTAACACGAACAATCCCCTCGTCGCCACCATTGACGGCGGCGCAGGAGCCATCCTGGACTTCGGCGGGAGCGCCCGCACCTTCACCGTTGGCGACAGCACCAATGCCGAGCCCGACATGATCATCGGTGCCAACGTCACGCTGCAGAACGACGGCGGCGGCGGCCTCATCAAGCTGGGAACGGGCACCCTGCACATCGCCGGCACCAACAATCTTACCGGCCCCATTTCGATTCAGGCCGGCTCAGTCACGGGGAATCTTGGCACTGGCAATCTTCTGCTCAACAACGGTGTCTATGAAGGCAATGACACCTTCACCCGCTCTCTCGGCACCGGCAACGGCCAGGTGCAGTGGGTCGCCGGGGCCAGCGGTGGCTTCGCAGCCAGCGGTGGTGATTTGACCGTCACCCTCGCCGGTGCGCCTACCCCTCTGGTCTGGAACAGCACACCTTTCTTTGTTTCCGGCGCGGGCGCGCTGCTCTTCGGCTCCACCACGGCAGACAGCGTGGTCACCTTCACCCACGACCTCGATCTCAATAGCACAGCCTCAGCCGTGACACGGACCATTCAGGTCAATGACAACACCGACGTCACCACTGACAAGGCGGTGCTATCCGGTGTGCTGAGCAACAGTGGTGCCGGAGTGGCTACCCTGACCAAAGCGGGAGCCGGGATTCTGGAACTCACCGGGACCAACACTTTTTCGGCTTTCACGGTAGCGGCTGGCACCTTGCAGTTCAGCACCGTTACCAACAACGGCGGTGGCCCCAGCAATCTCGGCCAGGGCACCGATAGCATCACTCTGAGCGGCGGGATCTTGAGCTTCATTGGCGATGGTGTGGCCAACAGCCAGTCCACCAACCGCGCGATCACAGTTACCGCGTCATCCACCTTGAACGCAGCAGGCACGAACGGTGCCACCATCACCTACACCGGAGCCATTACTGCTGGAGCCCTGCAGGTACAGCTGACGGGGTCTGCCACATCGGCAGGCTTCATCACCGGCGGAATCATCCAGAACACCACTGCCCCGGATCTGCTGGTTTCGTCTGGCAACTGGACCCTCTCCGGAACTACGGTCGTGGTGGGAGACGACGTCAAAATCAATGGTATTGGCACCGTGCTCAACTTGGACTCGACCGGTGTTTTGAGCTACGTCACCGGTAGCAGCAATTTCGTTTACGTGGGCAATGGCGGCACCGTGAATCTCAATGCCAATGACGTGAGCAGCACCGCCTTGGGCTTGGAGGGCATTCTGGTCGGCTTCGAAACGGCCGGAGCCGTGACGACGCTCAACCTTAAAACGTTCGACATCACCACGACGCGTCTGGACGTGGGCCAGATCGCCAATGGATTTGAAGGGGAGATTATCGGCTCCGGGACCATGATTGTCACCGGTACCACGGCGGGTGCTGGTCTCAGCCTTTACCGGGGTGCCGTGGCGGCCAATCTGGCTGGCGGCGGAGCGTTCTTCAAGGGTGGTATGGGAGATGTGATTTTGAGCGGGGACAACAGCGGTCTCACCGGCACGATCCGGCTCGATGCGGGGAATTTGATTCTGGACTACACGATCAGCAACACGAACAAGATCAATGCAGCGACGGCGCTGGACATGCGCGGCGGCACACTCACGATCAATGGCAGCGCCAGTGCCGCGACGAGCCAGACCGTGGCCAGTTACACTCTGGGCAGTGGTGGGGCGAGCACGATAGCCATCAATGGCGGTGCAGGGCAGAATGCGGTGCTTAATCTCGGTGTCATCACCCGTGCCAACGGCTCTCAAGATGGCACCGTCCGCTTTGACCTGTCTTCCGGCCCCCAAAGCGCCACGCATGGCATCACCACGAGCACGACCAACGGCACTCACGGCCTGCTAGGTCTCAGCGGCTTTGCCACCGTGACCGACAGCACCGGCACGTGGTTTGCCACCAACGCCACCAATGTTGCCGGTGGAAACATTGTCGCGCTGGCATCCACGATCAGCAACGATGTCATGACCTGGCTGCCAGGAGACCAGATCACCGATGACACCACCGGCTTCACAGGCACGCTCAATCAGGCGAATATCAACAGCCTTCGTTTCAACGCGGCAGGCGGGTCTGCGGTGAACATCGCCTCGGGAGGGGTGCTCACCATTGCCAGCGGCGGCATCCTCGTCACCGACAATGTGACCTCCGGCACGCCCGGCATCTTCGGCGGCACGCTGATCTCCGGTGTGCTGGAGATCATCGTCACTCAGGACAGCCCTCAGACCTTCGAGATCTCTTCGAACATCCTCGGCGGCCACGCGGTCACGAAAACCGGCGTGGGCACCCTGCTGCTCAGCGGCAGCAATACGTACACCGGCGCGACGGAAATTCAAAATGGCACCCTGCAGATCAGCGGCGGCAACGCCATCGGCGACACCTCCCTTGTCACTCTCGCCGATGATCAATACAACATCCTTCAACTCCTGGCAGATGAAACCATCGGTCGTCTGGCCGGCGGGTCTGCCGCCGCAGGTCTGAATGACCTGGCAACCGTGGATGTTGGCAGCCACACGCTGACGTTCAATCAAAACGCCGCCAGCACCTATGCCGGACTTATCACAGGCTCGGGAGCCCTGGTGAAAAATGGCGCTCTATTTGACCTGACCCTCACCGGTATCAGCTCCGGATTTACAGGAGCGCTGCAAATCAACGGCGGCGGGGTCATTCTCTCCGGAGTCGCTGCGCTCGCTGCCACCAGCATTGAGATCAATAAAGGCGGCTATTTGCGCTTTGTGGACAGCAGCACCACCCGCTCCGGCACCCGCATCCCCGACGCCACGCCCATCACCCTGAACTCGGCCGATGGCGGCATCGCCGGAAACCTCCTCCCACGTGGCTTGTACATCAACACTGACCAGGGCTCGACCCTGGATGAAACCGTGGGGGTCATCACCCTGGGATCGGGAGCCAGCTACGCAACACTCGAATCAACGGTGGCCAGCGGTAGCTCGGACATCATCATGGCCAACCTGCTGCGGACCAATGATGCAACACTCGATGTTCGCGGCACCAACCTCGGCACCACGAATACGCAAGGCAACCAGTTCCGCATCGGCAACACCGCCAATCAGACCGCCTTTATCGCCACTCTCGTCGGCGGTGGTGGCGCGGTCAGCACTAAGAACATCAACATCGTGACTTGGGCCATCGGTGAGACTCTCAGCGGCGCTTTGGCCGCCACCAACATGGGCAATTCTCTCGTCACCTACGTCAGCGGTGCCGGGTTGCGTCCCCTCGATTTCACCACCGAATACAACACCTACTCGGCAGCGGGCGTGACAGACAACGTCCGCGAGTCGCTCTCGGCAGATCTCACCGGGCTTGCTGGAAAAACGCTTAACGCGCTCGTCATCGACAACAAAGCGACTCTGAACGACATCAGCTTCACGGGAAGCGGTGCCGGGCAGACACTTACCAATACCAGTGGTGCCTTCCTCTTCACGCTCAATACGGCGGCGACGGCAAGCACTGCTTATAGCATCACGCTGGGAGGTTTTGACGGCGGGATCGCGGTCGGCGGCAGCAACGAGTATGTCTTCTTTGTGGTCAATCCCTCTTCAGTGGCGACGACGGCCACCCTGACGGCGACGGTGACATCTCCGCTGATTTCGACGGCGGACATTACGAAATCGGGTCGCGGCACCCTGATTCTCAGCGGCACCAACACTGCGGGCGGTGACAGCAGGACAACCACGATCAACGAAGGCACGCTGGAAATTACCGATCTTGACAACATCGGTGGCAATACCGGCGGTCTGGTCTTTTCGGGCGGCACCCTGCGCCTGTCCTCCGCCTATTCTAGCGACGACCTTTCCACCCGCAGCATCACTTTCTTCAATGGCGGCGGTACGCTGGACACCAACGGTAACGACCTCACTCTGGCTGGCAGTCTTGGCACGGGCGTCGGCGGATTCACCAAGACCGGCCTCGGTACGCTGACCCTGACTGCGGCGGCAACCTATACCGGGCCGACCACCATCCAGGCTGGCACGCTGAGCATCGCCTCCATCAACAATGTGGGCGCGGGACCGAGCCCTCTGGGCGCACCTGCGACAGTGGCAGACGGCACCATCAACATCGGCTTCACCACCGGTACTACCGCCACTCTGAACTACACCGGTGCCGGCAGCACGAGTGACCGCCTGATCGGCCTGTCAGGCACCACCGGCGGAGCCACGTTGGATGCGGATGGCACGGGAGCACTGGTGCTCGGCGGAGCTCTGGGCACCACTGCCGGGGCTAAGACACTGACTTTGCAGGGCAGTTCGGCAGTCGGGGTGAACAATGGCCTGGGTCCGGTGGACAATGGTCTCGGCACCCTGTCCGTGCTCAAGACGGAAGCGAACACCTGGGAGTTCAACGCCGCCAACTCCTACTCCGGGGCCACCAGCATCAACGACGGCATCCTGCGCTTCACCGCAGACCAGAACCTCTCGGGTGCCTTGAACTTCGGCAGCGCCAACACCATCACCACCGCAGGCACTCTGGATCTCTCCAACGCCAGCGCCACCTTTGCGGGAAACCTGCTCGTGCAGACCAACACAGCGGCAGAAACCAATCAGATCCTCATCGGTGCCGGGGAGACCCTCACGGTTGGCGGCACGGTGACCTTGGGCAGCAGTGCGACAAATTCCACGACCCTGTTCTCCGCCGTGGGAGAAGGTGCCCTCAATGTCATCAACACCACTGGCACGGGTGTCACCTTCCTTGTGGGCAACTCGAACACGAACAACGCCACTGCGGACTTCAGTGCCCTGGCCACCATGAATGTCTCCCTCAACACCACCAGCGGAATTCTCCAGGTCGGCAGCACCTCTGGAACCAACAGCACCGGATTTGGCACATTGATCCTGGCGCAGGACACGACCATCACCGCCAGCGCGCTGACCGTAGGCGGCGGCGGCTCCTACAATAGCAACGCCGGGCAGATCAATTCGCTCAAACTTGGCACCTCGACCAACGTCTTCAACGTTGACGCGGTCAACATCGGCACGGGCGCACGCGATTTGGGCTCCATCACATTCCAGGACTCCAATGGAACGCTCACCATTCGCGCTGCTGACGGCGTGTCCGCTGCCGCCTTCAACATGGCTTCCATAAACGGTGCCACTGGCGCGCTGCTGCCTGCGGGTAATCGCAACACCTTTGATGTCACCGGCCATACGGCGGATCTGCTGTTCGGCACAGTGACCATCGGCACTCAGGTCACGAGAACCGGCCCGATGGAAAACCTCTTTGCCTTCGACACAGGAACCCTGACCACTGGCAATCTTATCATGGGTTCAAAGACCGCCGCGGGCAACAGCACGAACGTCATCAACCTCGGTGGTGGCATCGTCACCATCGGGTCCGGTACGGACACGGCCGTCACTCTGGGCAGCAACACCAGCACTGGAGCGGTGAGTGCCGTCATCAACGTGACTGGCGGCACCGTAACCATCGGGTCTGGCACGGGCCAATCGCTCATTATGGGCAGCAGCAACACTGGCACGGGTTCGACCACCACCGCCCTCAATGTTTCAGGGGGGAATGTCACGCTTGCCACCACGGGTGCCACAGCCGTGACTCTGGCCAATGCCAGCGCTGGCACCGCTAACGCCACCATGAGCGTCACTGGCGGCACGCTCACGGTGCAGGGCGACATCGTTCGAGGCACGGGCGCAGGCACGCGCAATGCCGCCGTCATGCTGAATGGCGGCACACTCGACATGACCCGCAAATCCATCGGTGCTTCGGCCAATGCCATCACCTTCAATGCCCAGTCAGGCACACTCAAAAACCTCGCTGAACTCAATGGCGGTGGTGCCCTCAACAAGACCACCTCCGGCACGCTCTACATGGATGGCGTGAACTCCTACACCGGCACCACCACGGTCACGGCTGGCACTCTCCAGTTCCTTTTGGAGACAGCGTTCTACAATAACACCCCCGCAAGCTGGACGGCCACCAACCTCGTTGTCAACAGCGGTGCCACCGCCGCCTTCAATGTCGGCGGCACCGGTGAGTTCACTGCCTCGGATGTGGACCTCCTCAAGTCTCTCGGCACCCCCACCGGCGGCTTCAAAGATGGTTCCACGCTGGGTCTCGATACCACCAACACCACCGGCGGCAGCTTCACCTATGGCGGTGTCATCGCCGATACCAACAGCGGCGCAAACCGCGTGGGCCTGGAAAAACTCGGCACCCACACCCTCGCACTCACCCAGACCAGCACCTACACCGGCGCCACCACCGTGACTGCAGGCACCTTGCAGGTGGGAGATGGCACCAGCGGCGCTCTCGCCGGCTCCGGCATCGTCACGGTCAGCGCGACAGCCACACTCTCCGGCTCCGGCAGCATCGCCGGCGCCACCGTCATCAGCAGCGGCGCCGTCCTCGCCCCCGGCGTCGGGGTCACAGACACCAGCAATCAAACCCTGACCTTCACCGCAGCTGGTACGGCGCTGGACGTCCAAGATGGCGGCCAGATTCAGCTCAGCCTAACCTCCAGTTCGCAGGTCGATGCGGCCTTCGACTTCTCAGGCGACGCGCTCACCTATTTGAATAACGACAAGAATACTTCGGGCACGGCCTACGCCACCACTTGGGACCAGTCGGGAGATTACGACAGCATCCAATTGACCAACGGCACCTTCAATCTCGGCACCACCGCAGGCGGCACGATCAAAGTGATCAACCACAGCGCCACGCTCAACGCTGGCAACATCTTCAAGCTCCTCGACTGGAGCACGGTGGGCATGATGGACTCGCTCGCAGGCACAGGCAGCTTTACCACGGCGAATTTGGACCTCTCAGGCGTGTCGCTCGATCCCGGCCTCTCATGGGACACTAGCGCCTTCACCACCTACGGCGTCATCGTCGTCGTTCCTGAGCCCGCCCGCAGCCTCCTTCTCATGCTGGGCCTCTGCAGCTTCCTGCTTCGCCGCCGCCGCACAGTAATCTGATCCCATGGGTGGATTTATGGCATATCGCCCGCCCTATAGCGGTTCGCAAAACTCATTTCCATTGATCAGGCTGTTTCTTGATCGCAGATCATGGGCTTCCTTCTTCGCTCTCCTGCGTCGAGCTACGAAGGACAGGTCGACGGCGACTGGCTGAGGACAGCCAGCCCTACCAGCGCTGGGCAGACGCGTGGCCATGCGCCGCTATCCGGAAATCCGTTTTGGGAAACGCTATATCGCCCGACCCATATCGACTGCGGTCGCGCAGCGAGCGTAGCTACCGCTTGCGCGGTCGGTCATACGCCCACAAAAGCCACTCGAAAGCCACCCAAAGCCGTTCCGTAGTCCCGGCTTTTCTGTCCTTCGCAGCCTTGGAAAGAAGGAGGCCGGTTCGGGTTCAGCAAATGCGAAACATGAAGCCTTGCCAGCTCACCGGCCCACTTCCATCAGCGTCGGCAGCTTGTGCAGCGGCGTGAATTCTCCGCTCACTCCCGTCGCCGGTTTCGTCGCCTGCGGATTGCTTGACTTCAAATACCGAAACAGCTCGCTCTCCGTGGTGAAGATCATCGTCGTGTCAGAGGTAATCAGCATCTTGTACGTCTCCATGGTCTTGAGGAAATCAAAGAGCTGTGCGGCTTCTGGCGTCTGGTTATACGCCTTCGCATAAATTTCCGTCGCCTTCGCATCCGCCGTCCCTTCCATTTCCTGCACCTTGCGGTACGCTTCAGACTCAATCGTCGCCAGATCACGCTCACGCTCGCCATTGATCTTCGCCGCCTCACCTTCGCCTTCAGCACGGTGCAGCTTCGCGATCTGCTCACGTTCCGAAATCATCCGCTGGTGGATCGACAGGCTCACGGTCGAATCGTAATCGATGCGTTTGAAGCGCACATCCAGCAGCCGGATGCCGTACCCCTCAATCTTCGGGATGGCATTCTTGAGAATCTCCGCCTCGAGCTCGACGCGACCGTACGTGATGGGCGGCAGCACCCCCAGGCGTGTGTCCGCCGTCGAAGGCGGGCTGCCCGTCGTGGTCATATTGCTCTCATCACGCACCGCTTTCCTGTCCTTGGTGGTGCGCACCGCCTCAATGAATTCATGCTTCGCGATGACGATGCGTGTCTCGCTCGCCAGGATGTCATCCAGCCGAGACAGCGCGCGGCGCTCATCCGTGAGCTGACGAAAGAACACCAGCGGGTCGCTGATTTCCCAGCGCCCAAACGCATCCACCACCACGATGACCTTGTCCTTTGTCGTCATGTTGGCCGAAGGGCCGTCCCATTCCAGCACCCGTTTGTCCAAGCGGTTGATGGTCTGCACAAAAGGCGTCTTCCAGTGCAGACCCGCGTTACGGATCGACTCCCCCACCGGCTTGCCGAACTGGGTGATCACGACCTGCTCCGTCTCGCTGACGGTGTACAAACCGGAGCTCGCCACGAAGGCCAGCGCGAGGACAACTATCAAAAGAAGGGAGGATTTCATCGTGTGGCAGGTGCAGGTGTGGTTTGTGGGGTCGCCTGACGGAGATTCATCAGCGGTAGGAACGAGGAGGCCTTGTCATCCAGGATGATCTTGCCGGGCACTTGGGACAGCACCTCGCTCATCGTTTCCAAATACAGGCGCTTCTTGGTCACGTCCGGTGCCTTGAGGTATTCGGCCAGCACAGACTTGAACCGGGCCGCATCACCTTCGGCTTCATTGATGCGTTTTGCCGCGTAGCCTTCGGCACCTTTGATCTTTTGTTCCGCTTCGCCACGTGCTTTGGGAATGATCTGGTTGTAATTCCCGCTGGCCGCATTGATCGAGGATTCCTTTTCCTGCTTGGCGCGGTTCACGTCGTTGAAGCTCGACTTCACATCGTCAGGGGGATTGATGTTGCCCAGCTGGATCTGATCAATCCGAACGCCCATGTTCAGCGCCGCCACCAGCTCGCGCAGGCGTTCTGCACACCTAGTCTCCATTTCCTGTCGGCCAATGGTGAGGACTTCGTCCACGGTGCGATCACCCACCACTTCACGCATCACCGCCTGGGAGAGGTCGCGCAGCGTGGGCACCGGCTCGCGAAAGTTGAACACATACGCCACGGGATCGCTGATGTGGTATTGCACCACCCATTCCACCATCGCCGTGTTCAGATCGCCGGTGACCATCGTTTTTTCTTCCTCCTGATTATTAGAATCAGCATACTGGTACGGATTGGTCGCACCCCGCGTGCCAAAGCCAAACTCCAGCTTCTGCTGACGCAAAATCTCCACTTCCGTGACTTGATCAATGCCCCAGGGCAGCTTGATATGAAGACCGGGGGTCTCCGTCTTTAAGTATCCGCCAAAACGCTGCACCACCGCCACCGACTCCGCTGGCACCTGATAGATCCCGGAATAGACGCCAACCAGCAAAAACAGCGCCCCGAGGCCCATGAGAGCGAAGCGTGGGTTGAGGTGTATTTCGGGCGCATTCGCAAAGGGTCGTATCTCACTCATGCTTCGAGGCTACCGCAATACAGAGTGGCGGCAAGCTTACTTCATTCCAAAGTCCGCCAGATATTGTTCGACGATCACCTTCAGCTCTGGAGGACGCGGCAGACCAATCGCCTCCGCGCGTGCGCCATCCACCTGCTGCGGCCAGTTATCGACGATGCCTTGAATCCGCGCATCAAAGGCATCCACAATCGGTCCTAGGGTGATTTCACGCTCCGCCGCCACTTCCATAATAACTTTCTCAGCAATTTGAGGTGTCACCCGATGTGCAGGCAGCACATACGCACGATCCTTGCCCAGTTTCTCCTCCGGCACTTCACTCAGCACAATGAACGACTCAATCACCGTCCGATACCCCGTCATCGGATGCGGTTGCTCACGCCGGATCGGCAGCATGCATGCCTCACCATTCAGCGGCTCACGAAACATTCCGCTCGCCCAGCTTGATGCCGCAGCGTTGGGCTTGCCCGGACGCACGATCACTGTCGGCAGTCGCACACTGCGTCCATCAAAGTGACCTTTGCGCGTGTGGTCATTCACCATCATCTCGCACATCGCCTTCGTCATGCCGTACGTCGTTTGCGGCAGTTGCTTCGTCAGGTCGGACATCATCTGCGACATGTCCATGCCGCCATAAACGGCCACGCTGCTCGCAAACACCACCCGAGGCTTACCTTCCGCCGCACGCGCCGCTTCAAACACATTGCGCCCGCCATCCAAATTCACCCGCATCGCATCGTCAAAGCGCTCCTCGCACTCGCCGCTCACCATCGAGGCTAGGTGGAAGATCACGTCGAATTTCGATCCGGTCGCCGCGAAGACGGTCGCCCGGTCGCCAATGTCTCCTTGCACCTGCGTCACACGCGCATCCGTCGGCTCCCCACGAAAAAAAGCGTCCAGCAGCACCATCTCTGTGATCGGCTTGCCGCACCATGTGCCGCGTTCCAGAAGTTTCTGTGCAAGCTGCGAGCCAAGAAAGCCGCCGCCGCCGGTGATGATGATTTTCATGTGTGGGTTGGGAAGGAGTTTGCCATCAGGCACCGCCTGATGTGAGTTCGTCCCGACATGAGCAAGCCACTCGCAGGACACAAGATCGGATTCGTCGGACTCGGCAACATGGGCCGAGCCAATGCGCGCCACCTCCATGAAGCCGGAGCCGACGTCGTCGTCTGGAATCGCAGCCCCGCTCCCGCAGAAGCCGCCGTCGCCCTCGGCATGCGCCGTGCTGCCACCCTGCCAGATCTCGCCCGCGAAATCGGCCCCGGCATCATCTGCATCAATCTCACCATGACCGACGTGGTCGAGCAGGTCGTCTTCGGTGCCGATGGCTTAATCGAAGGCCTGCACCCCGACGCACTCATCATTGACTTCGGCACCACCGGCGTCCCCGAAACCAAACAATGGGCCGCACGGGTGAGTTGGATCGATGCCCCCGTCTCCGGCGGTCAGGTCGGCGCGGAGGCCGCCACCCTCACCATCATGGCCGGCGGAAATGAAGAAAACTTCCAGCGCGCCCTGCCCCTCTTCCAGGCCGTGGGCAAAAACATTACCCACCTTGGCGCCGCCGGCAGCGGTCAAGTCACCAAGCTCGCCAATCAGCTCATCGTGGCACAAACCATCGACGCCGTCGCCCAGGCCCTGCGCATGGCCGAACTCTCCGGCGTCGATCCCGCCCTGGTAAGAAAAGCCCTCCTCGGCGGCTTCGCCGAAAGCCGCATCCTCGATCTCCATGGCGACCGCATGGTCCGCCGGGACTTCGCCCCTGGAGGCCGCGCCACCCTCCAGCTCAAAGACGTCCGCCTCATGTCCCAGCTCGCCGACTCCGTCGGCCTCGACTCTCCGACGCTAAAAAACTCCCTCGCCCAGTGGGAAAAATTCGTCCACGAAAAGGGATTCGGTGATCTCGATCACAGCGGGCTGTTCAGGCTCTACGAGTAAAACACCGTTTAGCCGTCAAGGAATGGTCAAGACGTCGTCAACTCTCGTGCCCTCCACCTGCTTGACCACCTTGACTTCTTGACCGGTTCTTGACGGTTTCCCCCCTCAAGCATGCATCACCTGCCCCCCATCAATATTGATGGTCTGCCCGGTGATATTTTTCGCATGATCCGACGCTAAAAAAGTCGCCATCGCCGCATACTCCTCCGGCATCTGCCAGCGGCCGAGATGGGATACCTTCTTGATCTTCTCCGCAGCCCAGTCATCAAAGCTCTGCCACTCTGACTCTGGCCGCTTCTTCTGCCCCGCGGCCCAGATGGAGTGATTCAGTTCCGTCTTCACCATGCCCGGTGCCAGCGCATTCACGCGGACATTGTGCGGCCCCAGATCCTTCGCTGCGCACTGCGTAAAATTAATCAGCGCCGCCTTTGACGCACTATACGGCGGATCCGTCTGCGATCCCATCTGTCCCGCGACGGAAACGAGAAACAGCATCGACCCACCGCCGCTTTTGATGAGCTTCGGAGCAAACGCATGCGCCACATTCACCGCGCCAATGAGGTTCACCTCCAGCACCCGCGCCCAGTCAGAAGGATCCAGATTCCAAAAAGGAAAACCAAATTTCCCGGAGCCGATGCCCACACAAAACACCACATGATTCACGCTCTCAAACTCTGCAGCGAAATCCTGTAACGCCATATAGCTGGCCACATCCCCCGCAGTGATGAAATCGGCCGCCTTATCGCGATCAAACCCGCGCACGCTGCAACCCTCTGCAACAAACCCGTCCGCAATAGCCCGCCCAATTCCGCGCGCGGCTCCAATGACAGCGACCGAATGGTTTTTGAGATTCAAATTCATGCCCTATTATGAGCACGCCGCCCGCTTATGCAAAGACCTCATGGAACTCAAAACCCGAGCATGAACGGACTTCAACTCAGGGAAGTGCTAGGATAGGCTTTGGCCTGCATGGCAGCTGGCTTTGACGGGGTGACCTTCCATGACCAAAAACAAGGGCAGGCAAATTCTTCTTGTCAGTGTAACAGTTGTACTGTTACAGTAAGAACACCACAGGTATGCTGCCTTTTTCGATCCAGCTTCAGGATGGGAGTCCGGTCTCTGACCAGATTCTTGGGGCTGTACGGAAGGCGCTCTTAACGGGGCAGATGAGGGCTGGGGATGCGTTTCCGAGTGTGCGGACGCTGAGCCAGGAGCTGCGGATCAGCCCGACGACGGCGCACAAGGTGGTGCTGCTGCTGAAGGATGCGGGATGGCTCAATTCACGGCCTGGCATCGGGATGGTCGTGACGGTGCCGGATCAGCCGGACCTCGCGGAACGACTGGCTCAAATTACGCCGGAATGCCGGGCGCTGCTCAAGGAGGCGGCTGAACTCAATCTCACACTCAACCAAATCATTCAGCATCTTAAAAGCCTATGATCACGATCACCGATCTTCATAAACGTTTTCGCAAGACGGAAGCAGTTGCGGGTTTGAGCCTGGAGGTGCCAGCGGGGCAGGTGACGGCGTTTCTAGGTCCCAATGGTGCGGGCAAGAGTACGACGATCAAGTGCCTCCTCAATTTGCATCGGCCTGACCGAGGTACGATTGAGGTGCTGGGTGGGGATTCGCGGAAGCTGGGGCCAGCACAGTTCACGCAAATTGGCTATGTTTCTGAAAACATGGAGCTGCCGCTGTGGATGACGGTGAAGCAGTTCTTCAACTATTGCCGGCCGTTGTATCCGAACTGGGATGTGGGCTTTGAGAAGAAGCTGCTGACGCAGTTTGATCTGCCCTTCGAAACGAAGCTGAAGGATCTTTCGCGTGGGATGCGGATGAAGGCGGCGCTGCTGAGCAGTCTGGCGTATCGGCCGAAGCTGGTGGTGCTGGATGAACCTTTCAGCGGGCTGGACCCGCTGGTGAGGGATGAGTTTATCCGTGGGCTGCTGGAGCTGACGGAGCAGGAGGGGTGGACGGTGTTTGTGTCGTCGCATGACATTGAGGAGGTGCAGCGGCTGGCGGATCGAGTAGCGATCATCAATCGCGGGAAGCTGGCGCTGGATGAAACGAGCGACAGCTTGCAGGCGCGGTTTCGTGCGGTGGAGGTGGTGCTACCAGATGATGGTAGAGTACCGGTGAATCTGCCGGGTGACTGGCTGCATGCGGAGCAGGCGGGTAGGACGCTGCGATTTACGGCGAGCCGGTTTGGGAACGAGGAGTCTTTTGCTGCGGCGCTGCGTGAGACGATGCCGGGGGCGGCGCATCACGAGGTGCGACCGATGAGCCTGCGGGAGATCTTTGTCGCGCTGGCGCGTGCTTACCGACTGGAGGGGAAATGAGTTATGAACCTGACACTTCATCACTTTCGCAAAGAGTTCCGCTGGCTGTGGCCGCGCTGGTTTGCATTTCTGGTGCTGCTGGCGCTGGACCTCGGGGTGAATTTGGAATGGCTGCTGCCGCTGAGGGCGGGGGTGGGTGTGCCGGGGTGGCTGAGCTATCTGCCCACGGTGCTGATGCTGGCGGGAATGGCGCTGATGGGATCGTGCCCGGAGGACAAGCCGGGGAGTGATCGCAGTTTCATCAGCACGCGGCCTTTGCCGATGCGTTCGTATTGGCATGCGCGGATTGCGCTCTGGCTGCTGCTGCTCGTGGTGCCGGTGGTTTTGCAAAATGCGCTTTACCTGCTGCTTTCGCATCGGCCGGTGCCGGAAATCATGGCGGGGACTTGGGGGAAGGCGGTGGAGACAGTCAGGGGCACGGTGTGGGTGCTGCCGATGACGGCGCTGTGGCGGCGTGGGGAGTTTTGGGCGGCGCTGGGGTGTCTCGCCGCAGGGTATTTCATCGCGGACCGGGTGGTGGATTTTGCCGGGCTGAAGTGGATGAACGCCTCGCTGAGCTACCAACAGAAGCCTGCGGGCCTGACAGCGGCCATGCTGGTGTTTGCCGTGGGCCTGCTATGGATGGCATGGCGGCATCAGGTAGGCGGCGTGAGAACTTTCCGGTGGCGCCTGCTGGTGATGCTGGGCATGGCCACGGTGTGTCTGATGCTGGCCCGGCTGTGGCCGTGGAATGATGAGGATTCACCCCAAAATCAGGCGCGGGCCAACGAACTGGCACCCCAACTGAAGGTGGACATGGATCTGAGGGCGCTTGAATTCTCGGGCTTTGCGGCAGAGTGGCAGAGACAGTTCAATCTGCCGATACGGACGAAGACTCCTGATCCCCAAGTGTCGGTCATGCTGCGGTCGCAGTCGACCTTGATTGTTCAGGACGACAAATCCAGCCAGATGATACCGCCTTTGAGCAGGCGCAGCCGGAACGCCAGCTTTCAGATGCCCTATCAAACGCTTATGGCGACGGACACAGTGCTGCGTGATTTCTTTCCGGCCGGCACTCTTTTCACCACGAGCAGTGATCGCACTTCCTGGGGAATGTACACCAATCAGATCCATTACATCTGCGAGTTTAAGGAGCCGCTGCCAGATCCTAAAAAGCCACTGAGACTCACGACCGACTTTGAGATCGACTGGTATCAGCGTGAAATCGCACTCGATCTGCCACTGCAAGCTGGCGCCAATGGCGAGTCTGACGGTACAGCCGTGCGGATCATGCAGGTGAATGAAAATGAAAATGAGAAAGGCGTGCCCAGTCTCGGAGGCTTGAGCGTGCATCTGCATGTCAGCATGAGGCATCCTCAAACAGGACCGTGGGATGACACCACGCTGCTGCTTTATTGTCCGCAGCGGCAGCTTGTCTGGGTGGAGCCAGCATTTCAACAGCAGCAGGCAGCCCGCGCTGGAGGAACAGGCTGGAGCCGTCTGGCCAAACACCTCAGCTGGCGCAACGTGCTGAACTATGCAGATGGGGAGGATGCCAGAGTGGATGTGTCTCAGCTCAGGATCATGCTGCTGCGCAGTCGTTATCTGGGCACCACCGGATGGACCTGGAAATCACCGGACATCGTGCTGGCGGATCATCCGCCCAGAAGAGACCCGCGCCAGCTGTATCGTCAGGAGATCTATGTGGGGCGAGAGGTGAAAGCCTTTCAAGAACGTCTGGCTACTTTAAAGGCGCCGGTGACTGGCAGTACTGAAGCCGAGGCGCGGCGCTACCTTTATGATCTGATTGCCATCACCAAAGCCACGGAGGTGGCGTATAAGAAGGCTGCGCTCAAAGAAGTGGGGGATGCCTTCCGGCCGCTGCTGCAGAATCATCTTCCGCTGATGCTGGAGCTGCCTTCTGAACTGTGGCCCGGCTGGAGCAACTACCCGCCGAGGAGCCTGCTGGACGAATACCTGACCGAAGAACAACGGGAAAGCATCATTGACCGCGTGATGACGAACACGATGCTTACGGACACGATCATTCGCAAAGGCTGGAGTGAGGCGGCACGCCGACTGCAACCGCGCCTGCTGGCAGCGCCAAGGCTGCCATACGGCATTGACGACCTGCTTTTGAAATGGGGGGATGAAGCCTCGCTTGAAAGGCTGATGCAGGAGCTGAAGTGCCAGGACTACGGCTTCAGCCACCACTATGAGCCGCTCGACAAATTCCCCTCTCTGCGTCCACGGCTGGAGGCGTTCGCGCAGGAGGCAGTTCTTGAGGAGGTGCCAGCCCTGA
>NZ_JAQSEA010000075.1 GCF_029946185.1 Prosthecobacter sp. | reverse complement strand
TCCGCTCACGGAGAAACGGTTTTTCAAGCTCTGCGAAACCGTCCGCCGCGATCTCCCCGCCGTCACCCATCGCGTAAAAACGCTCTTCACCCAGATCCACGACCTACGCGTCAAGCTCCTCGCGCAGCCCAAACGCTACCCCGGCCTCGAACAGGATCTCGCCCGCCTCATTCCCGCCGATCTCCTCGCCTCAACGCCCCACGAGCAGCTTCAGCATCTCCCGCGCTATTTGAAGGCCATCCAGATACGCAACGAGCGCTGCATCGCCAGCCCCGCCAAAGACATCGATAAATACAATCTCATCGCCGACTTCGACGGCTGGCAGACCCACGCCCCCAAATCCCAGCACGAAACCTTCCGCTGGATGATGGAGGAATACCGCGTGCAAATCTTCGCCCAGGAACTCGGCACCGCCCAGCCCGTGAGCGTGAAACGCTTGCAGGCCATGTGGGTGTAAATCTCAGGCTCTACGCTGGCGGATTTCCTTGCAGCGGCGGTCATAAGTCCTGACATCGCCTGCTTCAGAAATCGTGAAATTGCCGCCGGAGACACTGCGAACGGCAATACCAATGGCGCTCAGGCTGCCAAGGCGTTCACAGTCCTGATCATAGGTGCGTATCCAGCCGCCTTCCACAGTCACAAAAAAATCCGAGGTGAAGCCAGCCAGTTCAACGCGGCTGTTGGGCATGCTGCTTAGACACCGGCTGTTTTCGTCATAAACCCAGATCTGGGCTTCTTTGTTTTCGATATTGGATATGGCCATGGTGTGCAGGCAACCAAGCACGGGCCCACCGTTCAGAGAAGAACAAACTGGCTTTTCGTTACGTTGGTATGCCGATGAAACTCGCCTCTCTCTTCGCATTCCTGACATCTGTCTCCCTGCACGCCGCGCCCTCACTGATCCTCCATCACGGCAGAGTCATCACTGTCGATAAAAAATTCCGCATCGCCGAAGCCATCGCCATCAATGCGGACGGGCGCATCGCCGCCGTCGGCAGCAATGACGAAATCCTCGCACTAAAGGACGCAGCCAGCGCGGTGGTGGATCTCTCTGGTAAATCCGTGCTCCCCGGCCTCATGGATTCCCACGTGCATCCCGGCGCTGCGATGACGGAGTTTGATCACGAGATTCCCACCATGGAAACCATCGCGGATGTGCTCGCCTACCTCAGTGGCCGCGTGAAGGTTTCCCAACCCGGCGAGTTGATCAGCGTCCGTCAGATCTTCATCACGCGGCTTGAAGAAAAGCGCTACCCCACTCGTGCAGAACTCGACCGCATTGCGCCCACCAACCCCGTCGTGTTCTCCACCGGACCAGATTCGATGCTCAACAGCCTCGCGCTCAAGCTCGGCGGTTACAGCCGCGACTATAAAGTGAAAGAAGGCAGCGCCGGCGTGATGGAGGTGGATGCCAGTGGCGAGCCGACGGGCCTGCTGCGCAGCCTCAGTCATAATGTGAAGGCTCCAACGTCCGCTAAAAAACCCACGGCGGAAGATGTCTATCGACGCACGGTCGAATTGTTCAAAGACTACAACTCTGTGGGTCTCACCACCGTTGCGGACCGTGACTCCAGTCTCAAACAGATCGAGTTGTATCAGAAGATGCTCACCCAGGGTGAACTCACCGTGCGCATGCGACCCTCCCCTGGCATTTCCAGCATGAGCCTCTGGCCTGCCTGCGCAAAAGCCATCGATGAAGTGATCCAGCACCCGCTCACCAAGGAAGACCCCATGCTGCAAATCATCGGCACCAAAGTTTACCTCGATGGCGGCATGCTCACCGGCAGCGCATGGATGATTGAGCCCTGGGGCATCAGCGAAGCCTACGGCATCAGTGATCCTCAATATCGCGGTGTGCAAAAAATCACGCCTGAACGGCTCAAACAGCTCGTCGAAAAAGTCACCACCGCAGGCCTCCAATTCACCGCGCACAGTGTCGGCGATGCCGCCGTGCAGTTGCTCATCGACACCTACGAAGCGGTGGATGCCCAGAACGCAGGAAGTGTCCGCGCCGCACGCAGCAGCGTCACGCACTGCAACTTCATGCATCCCGACTCCATCGCCAAGGCTGCGAAGCTCGGCGTATGCATCGACCTCCAGCCCATCTGGCTCCACATGGACGGTCGCACGCTTATGGGCCATTTCGGCGAAGAGCGTATGTCACGTTTTCAACCCCTGCGCGCTTGCTTTGATCAGCACGTCATCGTCGGCGGCGGCAGCGATCACATGCAGAAAGTCGGCTCCTTCCGCAGCATCAATCCCTACAATCCCTGGCTTGGCATGTGGACTGCCATCACCCGCAAAGCCCGCAAGCTGGATCAGCCCATCCACGTCGAGAATGCACTCACCCGCGAAGAAGCCCTCCGCCTCTACACCAGCAACAATGCCTTTCTCCTCAAGGCCGAGAAAAACACCGGCAGCCTCGAGCCCGGCAAGCTCGCCGACATCATCCTCGTTGATCGCGATCCGCTGACCTGCCCCATCGACGATCTCGTGAAAACCCAGGTGCTCAAGACTTGGCTCGGCGGCAAGGTCGTCTTCGAGAAAAAGTGATCACGACACCACCTCGATCTGGCTCGTGCCGCCCGCCCCGCGAACCACGCGCACCTGCGTGCTGAGCCGGTCCTTGAGCAGATCGACGTGTGAGATCAAACCAATCGTCTTCCCCCGCGAACGCAGATTTTCCAGCGCACTCAGCGCCACCTCCAGCGTCTCAGAATCCAGCGTACCAAACCCTTCATCAATGAAGAGCGAATCAATCGGGTGATGCCGGCTTGCCAGCTCGCTCAAGCCCAGTGCCAGGGCGAGACTCGCCAGGAAACTCTCGCCACCCGACAGGCTCTCCATCGGTCGGTCCACATTGGCCTGATACAGATCCACGATGCGCAGGTCGAGCTCATCACCCTCCGCAGCCATGAGGCGGTAACGCTCCGCCAATGTTTTCAAATGCTCGTTCGCCAGACCAATGAGCTGGCGCAGCGTGAGTGACTGCGCGAAGCGCGAGAACTTCGCGCCATCAGCGGAGCCGATCAGTTCTTTCAGCCGCCCCCAGCGCAGCGCCTCGGCTTCCGCCGCCTGCAACTCAGCGCCCCCTGACGCGCGACGCTTGATCGCCTCGTCATCACTGCGGATCTGCTGTTCCAGCGAGCCGAGTTCCGTGCGCTTGATCGCAAAGGCATCACTCAATCGCTTGGCGTTTGCCTCCACCTCGCTCAGTGCCGCATCATCGAGCACACTTTTTCCCGCAAACGGCTGCCTGCGTATTTCAAGCTGTTCCAGCTTCGCCATCATCGCCGCGATCTGCGTGTGCAGCGTGTTCAGCTTCGCCTCCGCGTCACGCCATGATTTTTCCGCCACCGCAAAGCGGCCTTCATGCTGCTGACGATCTTCACCAAGAGTTTTGCCGCCGAGCAGGTCGCTCAACTGCGCCTTCAAGGCATCCGCCTTCGTCCGCAGCGTCACACCTTCAGCCTTCAATTCATCGAGTCGCATCGTCTTCGTCGCCTGCTCCTGCTGTGTGAGCTGGATCTCGCTTTCGATCTTCTGCCGTTCGCTGCGTTTTTGAGCTGCCTCGTCACGCTTCTTCGCAAACATCGCTGCACGTTGCTCCAGCGCGCCGATTTCACGCTCTGCGTCTTGAGGCAGAGATAGGTCGTTCAGGGGGGCGGCCACGAGACAGCTTTGCACCGCGCTACGCTTCTGAATCTCTTCAGTGCTCCACTGCTCCAGCACGCCATCCGTCGGAGCCTCCAGTTCACCGACGCGCTTCTTGATCTCCGTGATGCGCTTCTGCTCCGCTGTCACCTCCGCCTCGTTCTTCGCCAGCCCACGCTCCAGAATCGTGAGATCGCGATTCGCTTTTTCCCGCTGCTGTTCGAGGCCGTTGAGAAGCTTGCGCGCGGCTTGAAGCTGCGATTCAAAATTCGTTTCCGTGAGCGCAAACGGATGCTCCAGCGCTCCGCAGAGCGGGCAGGCCTCGCCCGGTTTCAAATCATGCCGATGCTCGTCAAAGCCCGCCACCTTTTCGGCATGCCGCGCCACCACACGCTGAGCTTCGAGGGTTTTCGTGAGCCGTTCCAGCTCCGCACGATCCCTCTTCGCTTTGGCGGTTCCCTCAGTGCCTTGCTTCGTCAAAGCCGCCGCCGCAGACTCCGCTTTGGCAAGGTGCTGATTGAGTGCCAGCGCCTCGGCATGACGCTTCCGGCCTTCGGTGATATTTTCAAATGCGCCACGCCATTCACGCACAGCCACGCGCAGCTTCGGCAAGCTCTCGCCGAGGTCTGCATCGCTCAAGTTTTGCTGCAGCCACGCTTCGAGTGCCTGCGTGGCATCGGCATGCGTGGTGAGCGCCTTTTCAGCAGCTTCGCGTCGCGCAGCAGCCTCTTTCTGTTCCTTTGCCCACGTTTGATACATTGCGCGGCTTTCGCCGAGCTGCTTTTCAAACTGCTCGTTCTGCGCTGCCAGGCCCGCCGCTTGTTCCCACACCGGTTCGCGCTTTGTCCGCTGCTGCTTCGACTCTTCAGCCGCTGCTTTGGTTTTGGTAGTCTCTGCAGTCAGGTCCACCTGCGATTGCTCCAACGCTTGATGCGATGCCGTAAGCTTCCCGATCTCCGTCACGATGATTGCATGCTCACGCTGATCGCGCAGTTGTTGTGTCGCGGCCTGGCTTTCAGTATGGAGGCGTTCGGCAGTCGTTTGGGCCTCGGCCAGATTGACTTCGAGATTCGCACGTTCTTCGGCATCCAGTACCGTCACCGCACCGAGGCGCTCCTTCAGCGTGCGGGCGGCTTCGTCCTTTGCCTTGTGCGTCTCAAAGGCCAGCACCGACAGATCGCTGTAGATCTCAGTGCCCGTGATCTTTTCAAGCAGCTCCGCCCGCTCGTTCGGCTTCGCCTTCAAGAAGGCCGCGAATTGCCCCTGCGCCAGCAGCACAGAGCGCAAAAATCGCTGGGCATCGAGACCGGTCTTTTCCTCGATGATGCGATCCATCTCCCCGGCCTTTTCGGCGAGGATAACTCCGGTGATGGCATTGGCCAGGCGACGCTCCACCGGCTGCAATTTCCCATCCGCCTTGCCACGCGCGCGCCGCAGCCGCCAGATGGCGCGCAGCGTCTCGCCGCCCGTTTCAAAATCTACCTCGGCAAGACATTCCGCCGTGTGCCGGCTCATCATCTCATCCGCCCGGTCATTGCCATACCGTGCCGCGCGGCCATACAGCGCCAGCGTCATCGCATCCAGCAAAGTCGATTTCCCCGCGCCCGTCGGCCCCGTGATCAAAAACACCCCCGCCGCGCTCAGCGGCACCTCATCAAACCGCACCTCATGCGTTCCGCTGAGCGAGTTGAGATTCTGAAGTCGGACGGCAAGAAGGCGCATGGATCAGGCAGTGATTTTTTGTTCTCTCATCGCCAGCAGTTCATCAAACACCGCAGTGAGTTCATCTCCCTCAATCTGCTTTTCCTTCAGCAGTTCGCGGAAAACCTCGCGGGGCT
>NZ_JAQSEA010000074.1 GCF_029946185.1 Prosthecobacter sp. | reverse complement strand
TGGAGCTGCAGGAACTGCGGCGGCGGGCCCAGCAGAGCAAGTCTGGAATCTGGGCGGCCTCAAAGCTCTGAATACCCGGCTAAAACTCTGGCATTGATGTATCATCATACGTTGATACGATGAGTGTACTTTGGCTTCCGTACTCAAATCGCTCAGCCTCATTGCCGACCCCACCCGGGTGCGGCTGCTTTTGCTGCTCAAGCAGGAAGAGCTGAGCGTGGCGGAACTGCAGGAGGTGCTGTCACTGCCGCAGTCCAACATCTCAGCCCAGCTTGCCAAACTGAAAGCGGCAGGGCTGGTGAATGACCGCCGCAGTGGCAAGAACCGGCTGTATCAGCTCGAAGAGCCTGCCGCCAAGGACCAGCCAACCCATGAGCATTTCCTCGCGCTGCTGGAGGCTGCGGGGGCTGAACTACGGGAGGTGACCAAGGACGCTGAGGCGCTGCAAATCGTGCTGCGCAAGCGGGTGCAAACGGCCAAGGCATACTTCGACGCGCTGGCGGGCAAGTTTGGCCGCCACTACATTCCTGGCCGTTCATGGAAGGGTCTGGGCGAGACCCTGCTCAAGCTCCTGCCACCGCTGGTGATTGCAGATCTGGGCGCAGGCGAAGGCACGCTTTCACAACTGCTCGCCGAGCGGGCGAAAAAGGTGATCGCGGTGGATAACAGCGAGAAGATGGTGGCCTATGGCGCGGAATTGGCCCAGAAGCACGGTTTTGAGAACCTCGAATTTCGTCTGGGTGACATTGAAGCACCACCGATCCCGCCGCTGAGTGTTGATCTGGTCTTCCTAAGCCAGGCGCTGCATCACGCGCAGAATCCGGAGAAGGCACTCAAAGCCGCGCTGACCATCCTGCGCCCGGGTGGCCGCATCGTGGTGCTGGATCTCTTGAAGCATCAGTTTGAGCAGGCCCGTGATCTCTACGCCGACGTCTGGCTCGGCTTTTCTGAGAGCGATCTGCATGACATGCTCAGCAGTGCTGGATTCAAAAAAATCGAGACGAGCGTGGTGCACCGTGAAAACAAGAGCCCGCATTTCCAAACGATCCTGGCGCTGGCCGAGAAGGAGAACCGCCTCACGGCTTCGGGGCACTGGTCGGGCTCTTGACACGGGGCGCAGGCACCTCCAGGCCGTTTTGCAGGAGCGTGAGGCCGTTGATTTGCTGTTTGTCATCACGCGTGAAAACGAGCGCGGCCTTTACCGCATCGTATTCGAAGCGATCGGTCGTGGTTTCAAACACCGGCAGCGCTTGCTGTCCTTCGAGCTGTGCAAAAAGCGTATTTGCCTGCACGGTGACCGTGAGCGGCCCTGCTCCCACCAAGGCATACTCCCCCGCGTAGGCATGCAGCTCTTTGGCGGCGCGCAGTTTGAACTCCGGCACCGGAGCACTGCTGCGTTTAGCGATGATTTCGTTGCCATTTTGAAACAGCGTTAGTGACTGGACTACACCCTCACTGCGATTGAAGGCGATCTCAGCCGCCACGACCTTGTAGAAGAAGCGGTCCGGCGCTTTGGCAAATGCACGAGCAAACGGCTGTCCGGTCAGGTTCACGAACAGTCGGCCCTCACGCAGCAGCACGGTGAAGCGTGATTCGCGGTCGAGTTCATACACTCCAGGGTACTGTTTCAGCATCTCCGCAGGGAGAGTGATTTCTTTTTGCGTCGCTGGGTCCACCGGCTTGGCCTCGGACGTGGCCGCAATCACCATCGATCCAGGGAGCCCCGCGTTGTTCACCAAAACGACGCGGACGATTCCTTTGGAAGGAATCACCTGCAATCCTGAACAGTAACCATAGGTGCCGCCATCATGATGCAGGGTTGCATCCCCCTCGAATTTGCCCAAAAACACACCCAGTCCTATCTGACCACCATGGCCCGCCGCGTCTGCTTGGGGCGCCAGAGCGAGCACAAAGGCCTCCCGCAATGGCGTCTTGTCTGGATGCAGCATGGCAGCCCCCAGCTTCATCAAATCGGCCGCCGTACTGCGCAATGCGCCGCAACCTCCCAGAGAGGCGAAGTGCAACGGCTTTCCCTCTTTATTGTCTTTGGCATACGGTTTAGCCATGGGGAGTTTGGGGTCGGGATTCACAGCGGTATCGTTCAAGCCCAGCGGCAGGCAGATTTTTTCCACCACCACCTGCTCCCACGGCATTTGATACACCCCGCCCAGCAGATAACCCAGCAGCCCCATACCAAAGTTCGAGTAGCTGCATGAAAAAGGAGCTTCGCCTTCAAGTTTGGCGGTGGAGAGATAGCTCAGCAGCAGTTTCTCATCATAGTTCGCAAACAGATCCTCCCCGGTCGCCCCAGTAGCGATGTTGCCAGGAAGCGGTGGCAGGCCGCTGGTATGAGTGGCCAGTTGCTTTAGTGTGATCGCTGCAATGCGGGGATCCACAATCTTCACCTTTCCTGCCAGCAACCCTCCGAGCGTCGTATCCAGGGTCACTTTCTTCTCCACCACCGCCTGCGCCAGGAGCAGTCCCGTGAACACCTTTGTGATGGAGCCAATCTCGAAGACCAGTTTTTCCGGCGGCATGCCTTCCGCTTCGGGTGCCACACCAGAGATCGCAAATTTCACATCCTCGCCAGCCCTCTCGCCTGTGACGATGCACCCAGCTTTGAGGTGCTTGCCGAACTGTGCAGCAGCCTCGGCCAGCGGGCGTGCTTGAACGGAGTTCACCGCCATGACCAGACCTAACAACACCCAGGAAATAAATTTCATTTTTTGCGAGGCTACGAAACTCCCCTGCAAACTGCAAGGCGTCTCGTTGACGCGGTGCGCTTTCCCGCCTCCAATGCCGTTCTGTGAGAGATACTCTGGAAGACATCGAAAACTTCATCATCGACGTGGTGATCAACAATCGCCGTGGCATCCGCGCTTCGCTGCTGCGGGTAGTGTTCCGTGGCCTTTCCGGCATTTACTCAGCGGTGGTGCGGTCACGACTTTATTTATACCGGCACCGGTACATCCATGACCACCACCTTGGCGTACCGGTCATCAGCGTGGGCAATCTCACCGTGGGCGGCACGGGAAAAACACCGGTGGTGGAGATGCTGGCAAAAGCCTTGCATGAGCATGGACGGCGCGTGTGTATTCTGAGCCGGGGCTACAAGAGCAAGAGGCAGAAAAAACTGCCGTTCTCGAAAAAAATGGCCGCGCGCCTGGGCTTTATTCCCAAACCGCCAGAACCACTGCCGCGCATCGTCTCCGATGGTGAGAACGTGCTGCTCGATTCGCACAATGCGGGTGACGAGCCCTTCATGCTGGCGAAGAACTGCCCGGGCATCCCAGTCGTGGTGGACAAAAACCGTGTGAAGGCCGGAGCGCATGCGATTCAACGCTTCGGTGCCGATGTGCTCATCCTTGATGACGGGCTGCAATACCTCAAGCTCAAGCACCGCCACGACATTGTGCTGATCGATAAAACGGCGGTGTTCGGCAACAACGGCTACATGCTGCCACGCGGCACGCTGCGCGAGCCACCGCGCAGCCTGCGCCGCGCAAGCTACATCTTCATCACCAAGTCCGACGGCGACAGTGAGGACGTCATCAAGCAGATCCGCCGCTACAATCGTGCTGCCGAAATCATCGAGTGCCGCCATCGCGCGATGCATTTCGAAAACATCCATACCGGCGAGCATCTGCCCATCGACGGATTGCGCGATAAATTTGTGGGCGCGCTTTCCGGCATCGCTGTGCCAGAGAGCTTTGAAAACGGCCTGCGCAAACTCGGTGCCAAGGTCGAAGTTGTCGCTCGTTTCGCGGACCATCACCGCTTTCGCGGACCGGATCTGAAAAATTTCATTGATCGCTGCGTGCGACGTGATGTGCATTGCATGGTCACCACAGAAAAAGATTTTGTGCGCTTTCCCAAACTGCCCGTCGCCGACATCCCGTTCTACTTCATGCGCGTGGAGATCGAGATCATTCGTGGGCGGGATGTCTTCGACAAGATGGTGCGCCTCATTGCCGAACCACGCCGGGTTCCAGCAGGAGTGCTGCCGGCAGATTTCATGGAGTCCTCGTAATGAGCGCGGAAAATTCAGCCATGACCGCTGTGCAGGTGCACAAGGTGAGCACCACTGGCGGCACCAGCGAGGTCGGTGATGTCACCGCGCGCGAGGAGCCGCTGGAAATCCGCGTGGAGGGCCGATCCGTGGCCGTGGTGATGCGCACGCCGGGTCATGATGAAGAACTTGCCACCGGGTTTCTTGTCAGCGAAGGCGTGGTGCAGCGCATGCGTGACATTCTGGAAGTTTCTCAATGTCCGAGCACCAACAACAAGCATGGCAACATCGTCGATGTTCTGCTTGGTGGCGCGGTGGTGAACTGGGACTCATTGACCCGTCATGTCTTCAGCGCTTCAAGCTGCGGCCTGTGCGGCAAGACGAGCATCGAGAGCGTGTTTCAGCAGTTTCCCGCCGTGAAGGGAGATTGGAAGGTCTCGCCCAAGCTGATCGCCAGCCTGCCCGAGAAGCTGCGTGCCGCGCAGGAAACCTTTGCCAAAACTGGAGGGCTGCATGCGAGCGGTTTATTTGATCTCGAAGGTAATTTGATCGTGGTGCGTGAGGACGTGGGACGCCATAACGCACTGGATAAAATCCTCGGCTACGCTTTGCAGCGCGACCTGCTGCCGTTGGATCGGCACATCCTGCTGGTTAGCGGGCGGGTGTCGTTTGAGATCATCCAGAAGGCGCTGGCAGGTGGCATCCCGCTCGTCGCGGCTATCTCCGCGCCCAGCAGCCTCGCCGTTGATTTTGCGCAAGAGGCGGGCCAGACGCTCATCGGCTTTCTGCGGGGTGAAACGATGAATGTTTACACCCATGCGCAACGTGTGGAGATGTCACCATGAAACCGGTCCAACTCGTTGTCTTGATTATCTGGGGAGCACTTTTAGGCTCAATCTGCCTTTATGCCCTCATGCTGAGTTCGATGACTTTCGCTACCGCCCATGACAGCCCCAAGTCCATGGGGCAAATCATTGCCCTCGCGGCTGGCAGTGCGGTGCTGCTGAGTTTTTTCCTGCGCAAATTGCTGCTCGGTGGCTTTGCGACGGGTGCGTTAAGCCTGGATGATCCGGCACATCGCGGACGTTTTGTGGTAGGCAATGTCGTCGTTTTTGCGCTAAGCGAGGGCATTGGTGTGCTGGGATTCGTCAATGGCATTCTCTCGAACGGGCAGGGCGATGCCTGGCTGCCCTACCTCGGTCTCGCATTCATATTGATGCTGCTGCACATCCCGCTGCCTTCTCGTTTCAAGACTGCTGCATGAACGGCTACTTTGATTACAACGCCACCACGCCGCTGCATACTGCTGCAAGTGATGCGTGGCTGCGGGCCAGCGAGAAGCACTGGCACAATCCTTCGAGCCTGTATCGCGATGCCGGACTGGCGAGCCACCAGCTTGAATCCGCGCGTGAACGACTGGGCAATCTGATGGGCGCGGAGGCTGAACGCATCGTGTTTACGTCGGGTGCCACGGAGTCGAACAACGCCTTGTTTACCTCGCTGCCAGCAGACGCCGTCGTTGTTATCTCCGCCATTGAACATCCGAGTGTGCGTGAAGCTGCGCGGGGTCGGAACGTGATGGAACTGCCAGTGAATGCGGCTGGCGTGGTTGAAGTTGACGAGCTTAAGCAACTCATTATTTCCAAGCGTCCCGCACTTGTCTCAGTGATGGCGGCGAACAACGAAAGCGGTGCCTTGCAGCCCTGGCGTGAACTGGCCGCGCTCTGCCGCGAGCAGGATGTCCTGTTTCACACGGATGCCGCGCAATGGCTCGGCAAGCTCGACGCCGCGAACCTTGGCGAGTGCGATTTCATCACCGGTAGCGCACATAAATTCGGCGGCGGCAAGGGCTGCGGATTTCTGGTGCTGCCCACAGAGGATTCACGACTCGGCTTCATCCGTGGTGGGCCGCAGGAACACGGGCGGCGTGCGGGCACGGAGAACTATCCGGCCATTGAGGCCATGGTGACGGCCTTGGAGACTGTCACACCGCGTTTAAGTGAGATCGAACACACGCAAAGCAAGCTGCGTGATGGCTTCATCGCGGCACTGCGTGCGCGCTTCGAACTCCTGCGGGTGATAAGCGAGTCTGCGCCACGCCTTTGGAACACCGTGCTCATGGTGATGCCGGAGCATGACAATCTGAAATGGCTCACGCGACTGTCGCGTCGCGGTTTCAGCATCTCAACGGGTTCGGCCTGCAGTTCGGGCAAGGAGGGATCTTCCGTTGTGGTGACAGCTCTTGGGGCCAGTGCGGAGGAGTTGAAGCGCGTTGTGCGCATCAGCGGCGGCTGGGACACGAAGGTGGCCGACTGGCAGGCGCTTGAGGCTGCGTTTTTCGAAGTATTTGAGGAGCTGAACCGTGGCGGCAGGCCGCAGTAGGAGACTCACGTCCCGGGACGTGGACGGATCAGCAGTACGAGTACGAGAGAAAACACACAGATCATGGCGAAGACGCCGAAGATGACGTTGAGCGGCACGTGCATGTCGCGCATCCTGCCGAAGCCCCAGTCGGCCAGCCCGCCACACATCATGCTGACGAAATTCATGAGGCCGTAGCCGGTGGCGCGCATGTGCGGCCGCACGATCTGGCTGAGGATCGGCATGTTGTTGCAGTCAAAGAAACCCCAGCCGATGCCAAACAGGACCAGCGAGGCGATGGCGAGCCCGAAGGAGTTCAAGGCGGGTGCGTTCCCCACGCCAAACATGGCGGGCACGATGAGCATCATGCCAATGGCGCTGACGTAGATGCGACCACGGTCACTACGCCGCATCCAGCGGTCTGCCAGCCAGCCGCCAAGAATTGCGGAAAGCAGCGCCGCCCCCTGCCAGTAGAGCGCGGCGGAGACACCCGCCTTGCCCTGGCTGATATCGAATGCCTTTTGCAGGATCGCTGGCATCCAATCCCGCACAACCCAGGCGGCAAGTGCGGGCAGCGTAAAGTAGAATACGAGCAGGATGAAATTGCGATTGCAGAGCAGCTCTCCGATCGCCCCGCCGCGTGCAGTAGGGCTCAGCGCCTCCTGAGTGTCCGCCTGACGTGGTACATCGCGCAGCAGGAGCAGCAGGGGGATGGAATAGAGAATGCCAGCCAGTCCGGTGAAGTCGAACATGAAGCGCCAGCCAAGCTCCGGTTCATCTGCCACGAATCCGGCAAAGCCACCCACCATCACCCCGCAGTAGATGCCCATTTGATGCACGCCAATGGCACGCGAACGCGTCCCAGCGGTGTGGTAATCAGCGATCAAAGCCAGCGCCGCAGGAATGTAAAACGCCTCGCTGATGCCCATCAGCGTACGCGCCCAGTACAGTTCATTGAAGCTGCCCACATGCCCGGTGAGCCAGGTGATGAGCGACCACACGAATAAACTGCCACAGATCGTCAGCTTGCGGCTGTAGCGGTCCGCGATGTAGCCGCCGATGGGGCTGCAGATGGCATAGACCCATTTGAACGAAGCCAGCATGTGTCCCCAGTTTTCCTCACTGCCGATGTCCTTGATGTCGCCCATCACAGACACCTTCATCGAGGCGATCATCTGCCGGTCCAAGTAGTTCAGCAGTGCCACTGGAAACAGCAGTCCCACGACAAGCCAGGCGCTGCGCATGAGAGGGGGTGGGGTGTCAGCATGGATCGGAGACAAAGACATCCAGCCATTAACCACAGGGCAACCCGAGCGAAAAGCCTGATTTCATGCCCAGGCTTGATCACCTCATGACGGAAGCAGCATCAAACCTCTTCCAAGCGGTAGCCGATGCCGGGCTCGTTCACAATGCGCGGACCGGTCTCGCCAAGTTTTTTACGCAGGTGATTGATGTGCACGCGCAGTCCTTCACTTGGGTCGCTGGTCTGGCCGGCCCATACTAGCTTCATGATCTGGTTCTGCGTGACGATGCGCCCCGAGTACTCGGCCAGCACCTTGAGCAGCGCGAACTCGGTCGGTGTGAGTTTGAGTGGCGCCCCATTCAGCGAAGCCCCGTGATGGAGCAGATCAAGCTTCAAAGGACCAACGACAATCTCGGCGCTCTGGCGGGTGAAACGGCGGCGCTGAATGACCGTGAGACGTGCGAGAAGTTCGGCGGTGCCGAAGGGTTTTGTCACATAATCGTCCGCGCCATTTTCCAGCGCCTCGACCTTGATGGTTTCCTGATCACGCACGCTGAGGATGAGCACGGGCACATCGCTCCATTCACGCAGCCGCTTCAGCACCTCGATGCCGTTCATGCCGGGCAGGCCGAGATCAAGCAGCACCACATCGGGACGATGAAACGCGGCATCCTGCAGGCCGAGCTGACCATCGGCGGCTTCACAGACCTCGTAGCCACGTGACTCCAGCACCATGCGCAGCAGACGGCGCATCTGCTGTTCGTCGTCGATGATGAGGGCTTTGCTCATGCGGCGCTGCGGGTTTTCACCGGAAGATGGAGTACGAATTCGGCACCGCCTTCAGGATGGGTGTGCGCTTCAATGTCACCTTTCATCGCAAGCATCAAGCCACGTGCGATGGCGAGGCCCAGGCCGGTGCCGCCAGCGGGTGAGTCGGGAGCGCGGTAAAATTTTTCGAACAGGTGGTCTTCCGACCCCAGCGGCAGGCCGGGGCCGTGATCGCGGACACGGAGTTCCAGCGTGCCATTGGCAAGTGTTGCGTGGATTTCGATGGCGGTGCCCGCAGGGGCATAGCGCGTGGCATTGTGCAGCAGGTTGCCGAGTACCTGGGCGAGCAGTCGGCTGTCGAGCCTGAGCAGGGGCATGTTTTCTGTGCCAGTGATCTGCAACTTATGTGCGGCGAGTTCCTGCTGGATCGGTGCGGTGGCGGTGTGCAGTACATCGCCGATCTCGCACCAGTCGGGCTGCGGCTCCAGCGCCTCGGACTCCGCGCGTGTCATCTCCAGAAAGCTCTCGACGATCCGCTGCAGGCGGCGGGTTGCGGTGTTGATCTCTATTGCATACGGGTTCCCCTGCCCCAGGCCGTCCAATGCGGTGCGGATGATGGCGATGGGTGTTTTCAGCTCATGCGACACGCTGTCCAGCAGGGTGCGGTGCAGGCGCTCGGACTCCGCGAGCAATTCAGCGCGATGTTTTTCCGCCAGCAGGTGCTCACGCTCCTGATGATGCTGCGCCAGCGTGGCCTCGCGTGCGCGCAGCCGCGTGATGAGATGCCCCATGCTCAGCGCCACGATGAAAAACAGGCTGAACATCACCACGTCCTGAGGCTTCTCAATGTGAAGCGTGTACTGCGGCGGGATGAAAAAGTAATTCCACACCAAGGCGCTGACCACCGCCATCATCAGGACCGGCCCACGATTCCACCATGTGCCGACCACCACGATGGCCATGAGAAAGACCAGCGCGGCAAATAGATCGCCGGTGTAGGGCAGCAGCACCCAGCAGGTGGAGGCCAGCACAAACACCAGCGTGAGCCCGCAGCTATACTGCCCCACCTCCGCCAATGGAATCGGCAGGGGGGATGATTGGCTGCTGGGACTCTTGGCGGAAGACATGACGTATCTTGGTTTGAGACACCTTCCCTGCAAAAACATCACCCGCCAGTAAACAGCCGCAGGCATGGCGTTAAGAAAGCGTTAGCGCAGAATTTAAATCTCCACCTGCTGCCCGAGTTCGATCACCCGGCCCACGGGGATCTGGAAGTAGGTCGCAGGCTGCTGTGCCAGCTTGCTGGTGAAAGCGAAGAGGTGCTCGCGCCATCTCACCATGCCGGGTGTTGAACTTGAAACGATGATTTCGCGGCCAAGGAAAAAGGTCGTCTTTTGCGCCTCGACTTCGAGACCTTGATTGCTGCACAGGCGCAGCAGGCGTGGCACATCGGGTTTTTGCATGAATCCGTAGCGACCTGTCACGCGCCAAAAACCTCTGGAAATGTTTTCGACTGCCACACGGCGACTCGGCGGCACCCAGGGTTCGTCCTCGGTGATCAAGGTCATGAAGATGACGCGCTCATGGATGGCCTGGTAGTGTTTCAAACTGTGCAGCAGGGCGATGGGCGCACGCCCATGGGTGCTCGTCATGAATATGGCGGTGCCGGGCACATGCACAGGCGGGCTGCGCTTGATGCTTTGGCACAGTGTTTCCTGACTGAGGGCGCTTTTGGCCATTGCGTCACGCACCAAGCGGCGGCCCGTGGCCCACGTGGTCATGATTGTGAAGATGACCGCACCGACCACGAGTGGGAACCAGCCACCATCGAAGAATTTCACCAGGTTTGCGCTGAGGAAGGCGATCTCGATCACGGCGAACATGAGGCACAGCGACAGCGTCTTGAGCAGCGACCAGCGCCACAGATGACGTGCGGCAAAATAAAACAGGAAGGTGGTGATGAGCATGGTCATCGTCACAGCCACACCGTAGGCAGCTGCGAGATTCGTCGAATTGCGGAAAGCCAGTACAAGGGTGATGCAGGCCAGCATGAGCAGCCAGTTCACCAGCGGGATGTAGATCTGACCCCGGGCATGCGCCGAAGTGTGCCGGATGCTGAGACGCGGCAGATAGCCGAGCTGCACGGCGCTGAGAGTCAGCGAGTAGGTGCCGGTGATGAGCGCCTGCGAAGCGATCACCGTCGCAGCAGTGGCAAGCAGCACGAGCGGCAGAATGGCCCACGCAGGAGCCATTTGGAAGAAAGGAGCCTGCGCCAGTTCAGGCTGATGCATAAGCATCGCGCCCTGACCGAGGTAGTTCAGCGCCAGCGCCGGCAGCACGAGCGAAAACCAGCCCCGACGAATCGGCCCGGCACCAAAGTGGCCCATGTCGGCATATAGCGCCTCACCGCCCGTGACGGCCAGAAACACACTGCCGAGGATTACAAACGACTTGTGCCCACCAGTAGTCAAAAACTGCCAGCCATGCCAGGGATTGAACGCCACGAGAATCTCCGGCCCTTGAATCAAGTGCGACACTCCGAGCCCCGCGAGTGTCAAGAACCACAGACCGGTGATCGGACCAAAAAAGCGCCCCATGCGCGCCGTGCCAAGGAACTGCACCGAAAACAGGACAATAAGTATCACGATGGTGATGCCCATGATGAGCCACTCCATGTGTACATCCCACCGCAATGTCTCCGCTAACTCCGTCGGCGGCTTGCCGAGCAATCCGCCATCTTTGAGACCTTCGACGGCACTGAGAACAGAGATTGCCGGAGTGATGATGCCGTCACCAAACAGCAACGCCGCGCCAAACAGGCCCAGCAGTACGATCACAGTACGGCGTTTCAACGCCTCCGGCATGCCATGAGATGCCAGCGCCATGAGTGAGAGCACGCCACCCTCCCCCTTGTTGTCCGCACGGAGCACAAAGACGAGGTACTTGATGCAGACGAGAACGATCAGCGCCCAAAGCACCAGAGAGACGACACCCAGCAGATTCTCATGCGTCGCGGCCACATGATGCGGGCTGTACGGGCTGAAGCATTCCTTGAGCGTGTAGATTGGGCTGGTACCAATGTCGCCGAAGACCACCCCCAGCGCCGCGATGACGAGGGTGGTGGCGGATTGCTTTTGCAGGCCGGTCTTGTCTGTTGGGTCACTCATGACGGCGTGATGTTCACCGGAAACTCCCGGGCCTCCAGTGAATGCCCCTGACGGGCGAGTTAAGAATGTGTGAAGAGATCGACCGCCTGTGCGGCCGGATCAATCCAGGAACGAACAGATGTATTCACAAATGCCGGAGCTGACAATGATGTCGAAACCGCTGTTGGCGGGAACATCGAAGTACTGACCGCCAGTGTAAGCCGCCTTCGCATCACCACCGTCGAGTTTCACAACGCAGTCACCTGCGACGATCTCCATGCGCTCCGCCTTGGCGGTGCCGAAATGGAAATCGCCGGGATAGATGAGGCCGAGGGTTTTCTTGCTGCCATCAGGGAACAAGATGCTGTGGCTGACGACTTTGCCGTCGAAATAGACGTTGGCTTTGGTGACGGCGGTGACTCCTGGGAACTCGGCTGGGATGGCTGACATAAGGTGCGAGGAATAGGCGATTTTTTTGCGCGCGGCAAGTGCCGAGCGAGGGCGCAGCCTACTTCACTGGCACTCCCTGCAGCAGGCCCAGGGTGGCCCACTAAGTGCCCCAGCAGGTGTAGATCGCTGTGGCATCCTTGAAGGATTTCGCCTTGCCGGGGCCGCTGCGATCAACCTGACTGATGTGCGTTATGTCGATGGGCCAGCTCCCATCAGCGCGCTGAGTCTGGAGCAGCCAATGCTGGGCACGCGCGATGGCGTGCGCCGTGGGTGGGTGCCTGCAACACGTACAGCGCCTGTTCGGTGGCGAGGACATCGCTCATATTGCCGCCGAGGATGTAGCTCCAGGCACCATCGCCACGCTGTCGTTTGACGATGTCTTTGACCAAATCACAGTCTTTCTCCGGTTTGCCAAATCGGCGTGCAAAGAGGGTGCGGAAGACGAGCGATTCCAAGGTGGTGGGATGGTCTTTCTTTTGCAGCTTGGCGGCAGCCTTGGTCTCTGTCCCATCAGACTCAGCTGTAGCGTGGCGAGGGCGATCAGATTGAGGCGGAGGGTGTTGGCACGTGCATCACCCGCACCGCGTTTCTGCATGCCGGAGAACGACCTTTCCGGCTCTCACTCCCACACGCCCAGTTTCACAAGCTGATTCGTGGCAGCTCCGGCCCAGTCACGATTCGCGGCGGGGCTGGCGGGGCTGGGGTGCAGTACGCGGCCGACTTTGTAGTCGCCGCTCATGGCTTCCTTGGCGCGCAGGGCACGCGCTTCCGCGAAGGCCCCGACGCCGATCACCCACTCGGGCTGCAGGGCGGCGATGACGGCTTGCAGATGCAGATCGCAGGCGGCTTCCATGGCGGCGGTTTCGGCGGCGGGAAGTTTGTCCGGTGTACGATTGCGGCCGCTGTCTTCGAGGAAGACCAGCGGGCAGTAGTTGGCGACGAAGTGGTCTTTGAAAAAGGCCTCCGCTTTGCCAAAGCGCTGGGCAAAAAGACCCCATAGGCGTCTGCCGCTGACTTCGGAATTCGGGCAGTCAAAGCCGACGACGCGCCGCTTCGGGTGCTCGCGTTCCGGTTTGCCCACGAACTCCTGGATGCCCATCCAGTCGCGCACTGCGGCGATTTCGCCGAAGGGCACGCCGGTCTGCGTCATACCAAAGGGGCCGGGGTTCATGCCCACGAAGACGACACGTTTTTTGCTGCTACCAAAGCGGCGCAGGTAAACCTCATGCGGTCCCCAAGCGTAATCGAGCGGTTGATAGACATACTCGACCGGAGCGGCGAAACGCAGCGGGCGCAGGGCTTCGCGCAGGGTCTGAGCGGCGGAAATGAGAGCGTTGGCAGGCATTAGCGCATGAGATGCGCGGACGTTCGTTGAGTCAAGATATGCAAAAAGAACTCGTATCCGCAAACTCGTCCGCTAGAGTTTAAATCCGTGATGCGAAACAACCTGAGCTTCGGAATCCTTGTGGCTGCCTGCCTTGCAGCCTCCCCATTGTCAGCGGAAAACGTCAAAATTGTGCTCAAAAACGGTGCCGAACTGCGCGGCGAAGTGCTCAAGGATCGCGAAGACGCCGTAGTGCTGGACCTCGGCCACACCGTCCTGTCTGTGCCGCACTCGGAGATTTCCATCTTTGAAAAAACCGCCTCGTCAGCCGCCAAAACCGACGCTGTGCAGGGCGAGGACATCTACTACGTGGAGCCCTCACGCGAAGCCATGACGGTGGAAAAAAATGTGCAGCGCGTGGCGGAGTCCGTGGTGCAGATTCAGACGGCCTCCGGCCTCGGCTCCGGGTTTATCATCAACAGGCTCGGCTACGTCATCACCAATCAGCACGTCATCGCCGGTGAGCGTGAGATCACCGTGGTGGTGTATCGCAAAAAGGCCGACGGCCTGGAAAAGCAGCAGTTCACCAAGGTTAAAATCATCGCCATGAACGGCTTCCTCGATCTCGCCATCCTGCAGATCGACGATACAGACGTGGAGAAGCTGCCCTTCGTCCCGATGGGCGACTCCGATGCACTCACTCAGGGGCAGGACGTGTTTGCCATTGGCAGCCCGCTGGGGCTGGAGCGCTCGGTTTCCAAGGGCATCGTCAGCATCCGTGCACGTGAAAGCGGCGGCCGCTGGTACATTCAAAGCACGACGCAGATCAACCCTGGCAACTCCGGCGGGCCGCTCTTCAACGCACGCGGAGAGGTCGTGGGTGTGAATAACATGAAGGCGGCGGGTGTGGGCGTCGAAGGCCTCGGCTTTTCGATTCCCGCCAACGTGCTGAAGCTCTTCCTGAAAAACCGCGAGGCCTTCGCTTTCGATCCGCGCAATCCCAACAGCGGCTTCCGTTATCTCCCCCCGCCAGCACCACCCTTGGAAAAAATTAAGCCTGAAACTGTAACCACAGGCGGCTGATTTTTCAGTACCTGTCGAATACTTCTCAGCACCACCTTCTATGAAACGCGCCACCCTCCTCATTTCACTGCTGCTTGCCAGCATCCTCCGCGCCTCCGCCGCCGACCGGCTGGAGCAATGGTACAATCTCATGCCGAAGGACACCGTCGGTGTCATCGCCATCAAGAACACCCCCGAGCTGCTGGCCGACTGGGACAAGAGCAGCTACGCGAAGTTCATGCAGGACGACGAGGCAAAACGCTGGATGGAACCCATGCGCAAAGAAGGCGATGCCCCGTGGGACAAGTTTTTCAAGGACACCTATGGCAGCGGCATGTACGACACGCTCAAGGATTATCCGGGTGCGCTGGTGAGCTATCTGGTGATCGGAGACATCACCCAGTTCGACAAAAATCCGCCGAACGTCTCGCTGTGTGAAATCGCCGGCAAGCAGAAGGAGATCGAAGCCCACAAGCTCGCCGAAGTGGAATCCAAGAAAAAGGAGAACGAGGACATCAAGCTCAGAACCGAGGACATCGACGGCGTGAGCGTGCAGATCGCAGCCCTGTCTGATGCTCCGGATGCAGCCTGGGTCCTGGCCTGGGCGGTGGTCGGGGACGTGATGATCGAGGCGAACACTCACGCGCTCATGGAATACATGATCGGTGCCCTGAAGAACAATGCGGGCGCCCCTCAAGGCCTCGCACGAGAACATCTCACCCGCATCGGCCAGGTGACCAACGGCGGCGGTGACATGCTGATTTACTTCAACGGCGTGAAGCTGCTCGAACTGGGCGAGCAGGCGCTCACCGCTGCAGAGGCCAAAAAGAAAGCGGATGGCAAGGCTGCAGGTGGGTTCGACATCAAGCCCAAAGTGATCATGGACATGCTCGGCGCGCAGGAACTGCAGGCCTTCGCCCTGACCGCAGAATTGACGGACACTGAGTCACGCATGGACCTGACGATCCTGCACCCCCTGAAGCCCACCGGTTTGCTCTCCCTGATGCGCGGCACCGGCAACGAAGTAACGCTGCCCGCCTTCATCCCCGCCGGCATTCTGACCGCCAGCGTTTCACGCATGGACTTCGGCACGGTGTATGACGCACTGCTCGGCATGATTGGCAAACTTGGCCCCATGGCGATGATGGTCACCATGCAGATTCCCCCGCTTGAAAGCCAGCTGGGCTTCAAGATCCGTGAGGACCTTTTCGGCAGTCTGGCCGATGAAGTCATTCAGGTGCAAGATGGCAATGGCACCAAGGAAAGCCAGGTCATGGGCTTCAAGATCAAGGATGCCGACAAGCTCGGTGGCGCGCTCGAAGGCCTCAAACGCTACGTGGGCGCCGGGTTCGGGGCGTTTGAAGAGAGTGATTACCTCGGCTTCAACATCAACACGCTCAAAACCACACAGACGGCCAATGCCGCCAGCGAAGTCGCCTACTGCAACACCGGCAAGTACCTGCTCATCTCCATTGGCGGACAGGACACGTTGAAAAAAGTCCTGGCTCGCATGAAGGACCCCTCCGGCCCCAGCGTCTGGGACAATCCGCATGTGCAGAACCTCCTCTCGCTCGTTCCCAAGAACTACAGCGGCGTGGGTGTCACGGATGCAGGCCGCCTCATGAACATGATCGCCACCGCCGCCGCCACACTCGAAAGCAAAACCGGTGCCAAAGCCAAGGCAGCAGCGAAGAAGAAAGGCCCCGGCAAAAAGTCACCGTCAGCTGATGAAGCGGTCGCCGCCGCTGCCGGCAGCTGGTTTGACTCCAGCGCACGTCCTTCCAACGAAACCTTTGAGCGCTACTTTGGCAGCCTGCTCAGCGCCAGCTACTCGCACCCGGACGCCATTCAGGTTCACTACCTGACCACGCCCGTCGAGGCCAAGTAAGTCTCTCACCTCCCCTCGCCCGCCATGCGCCTCGTTTTCCTGCCGTTGCTCTTTGCGACCAGCGTTCTTGCTGACAAGCCCGCACTGTATTTCGACGGCCCGGAGATCGTGAAACTCGACTGGAACACCTCCAGCCCGCGTGCCGCTGACTTCAATGGCGATGGTCTGACCGACCTCGCCATCGTGAATGCTTCACGGGCGCGCATTGAGTTCCTCTTGCAGCGCAAGGACGGCGTGCAGTCCGGCTCTGCGGAAAAATCCGCCCGCGAGGATCGCTGGAACCCCATCCTTGAAGTCTCACGCTACGACAAGCAGCCTCTCGTCATCGGCCATGCCGCGCTTTCCTTGGTCGTAGGTGACTGGAATGGTGACAAGAAGGCAGACATCGCCTTCATCACCGATGAGGACAAACTCGTGCTGCGCATGCAGGATGACAAAGGCACCTGGGCCGCCAGGCGCGAATTCACCCTCGACTCCACCGCAGACGACACCGAAGTGCTCGTCGCTCGCGATTTGGACGGCGATGGCCGCGATGACATCGCCCTGCTGACCAACACGCGTTTGATGGTCCTGCTGCAAACCAAGCCCGGCGAGTGGGCGGAGCCGCAGAACTACGCCCTCGGTGAAGGCGGCTGTGCGGGACTGAGCAGCGCCGATCTCAATGACGACGGACGCGCCGATCTTTTTTACACCGCCCCGGATGGTGATGCGCTACTCGTCCGACTGCAGCATGAGGGCACCACGTTTGGCGAGGAGTGGCGTCTCGAAATCCCCGTCTCGCGCCACTGGCTGCATCCCGTCCGCTTGGGTGGAAAGAAAACCGGCATCGCCTGGATCCAGGATGAAACCAACCGGGTGGAAGTGGCCAAGCTCACTCAAGGTGCCGCCGAACCCGATGCCGAACACGCCGCCACCATCCGCTACGCCATGCCGCCCACGGAATCAAAAAATGGTGCCGTGGCATATGGCGATCTTACCGGCGACGGGCATGCCGACATCGTCATGTCAGAGCCCAAAGCCGCGCGCGCTTGGTTGTTTCAGGGCAGCGCCAGTGGCACCTTCACCGAAGGGCGTGAGTTCCCCATTCTCAGCGGTGTGGATTCATTGGCGATCGCCGATGTGGATGGCGACAAAAAAGCCGAGCTCGTGGTGCTCAGCCCCGGCGAGCAGTCCATCGGCGTCGCCCACTGGCAGGACAACCGCCTGCTCTATCCCGAGATCATCTATCAAGCCAAAGAAGGCGAAACGCTGCTCACGCTGACTACCGATTCAGCCGTTCTTTGCGTCACAGAGATCAAATCCAAGCCCCAGCTCGTTACGCTGCGCAAGACGGTCGGAGCCAAAGGCTTCACCGCCACCACTCAGGAACTGACGGTCAAAACCGGTCGCATCAATGGCATCCGTGTTGTCGATGCGAATCAGGATGGCCGTGGCGATCTCGCCTTGTTTTCCAATCTCGGCCCGTTGCAACTGCTGCTCAGCACCCCCGACGCCAAAGCACCGTACAAACGCGTCGAAGGCATCCCGGATTCCTTTGTCAGCAAGCTCACCCCCGCCGCTCTCACCACAGGCGACCTCGATGGCGACGGCAAAGCGGAGATCATCATCGCTCATCAGCAACTGGCCCGTGCCTTCAAGGTCGATGCCGATGGCAAAGCGAACATCGTGGAGCAGTTCAACGCCCCTGATTCCGCCGCCGAACTGCATAGCGCACTGGTCTCCCGCAAGAATGGCAAGGTCACCGTGCTGCTGATTGACGCCACCCACAGCAAACTGTACGAACTCACCGCAGACGCCGACCGCGTCTATCGCGCGGATCACACCCATGCGCTGCCCGCCATGACTCCTGAGCAGTGCGTGATCATGAATGCGGAGAAAAGCACCCGGCTGCTGCTGCTCGGCAAAAGCAGTTTTCAAATCGCGCCTCTGGACGGCACCACGCTCAAGCTCGACACCGTGGCCAGTTTTGACAGCGAGTTGAAGGACACCACGCCCTCTGACCTCATCGCCGCCTCGTTCTCAGGGGAAGACGTCGATGACATCGCCCTGCTGGACACCGCCAAAAGCCGCGTGATCGAAATCTTCCAGCCTGCTGCCGCGCAGAAATGGGAAAGCGCCCTGTACTTCCGCGTCTTCGAGACGGATCCGCATTTCCGGGGCAAAACCGGCCTCGCAAACGAGCCCCACGACTACGCCGCCTTCGATCTCAATGGTGATGGCCGGCTTGACCTCTGCCTGCTGACGCACGACCGCGCCCTGCTCTACGTGAGGAAGAAGTAGGAGGGCCTGTCGTGCTTCCTGAAGCCGCCCCCACCTCAGACGATCTCATTTCACAGGCTTGCACAGCCTTAAATCATGCCTGACATCATGGCTTGATGAAACGCCTCTACCGCAACGCCCAGATCGCCAGCGAAGACAGTCCGCAGCTCCAGACAGCCGACGTGCTCGTCGAGGGCGGCCAGATCATCGGTGTGGCGGCGGGCATCAGCGGGGTTGAAGATGTGGAAGTCATTGACTGCACGGGGCGCATCCTGCTGCCGGGCCTGTTTGACATCCACGTTCATGCGCGTGAGCCCGGCCAAGAGGACAAGGAGAACATCGCCACCTGTGCCGAGGCGGCGATCAATGGCGGCGTCACCGGCTTTGTCATGATGCCGAACACCGCGCCCGCCATCGACAACGCAGGCGTCGTGCGCAGCGTGCTCGAAAGCGCCCGCCGCACGCGCATCGGCGCGGGCATTTACACCTCGGGCGCCATCACCAAGGGACGCCAAGGCGAAGAGCTTGCGGGCATCGCCGGCATGAAAGCCGCCGGCTGCGTCATGCTCACGGATGACGGCTTCCCCGTGCACAACCCTCAGGTGCTGCGCCGTGCGATGGAATACGCGCGCGATCACGACATTCCGCTGGCCAGCCATTGCGAGGTCAAGGAACTCAGCGGGAAGGGCTGCATGCATGAGGGCAAAATCAGCTACTCGCTCGGCCTGCCGGGCATCCCAAGCATCAGCGAAGAGATCTGCATCTCACGCGACATCCGCCTCGCCGAATACACCGGCGTGCATCTCAATATTCAGCATGTCACCACCGCCGAAGGCATGGGGACAATCAAACGCGCCAAGGATCGCGGCATCCGCGTCACCTGCGAGATCGCGCCGCACCACCTGATGTTCAACCATGAGCACATCGGCGACTACGACACTCACTACAAAATGAACCCACCACTGCGCACGCCGGAGGATAACGCCGCGCTGCTCCAGGGCCTCAAAGAAGGCTGGTTCGACGTCATCGCCACCGACCACGCCCCGCACACGCCCTTTGAGAAGAACCAGGACTTCGCCAGCGCCCCCTTCGGCATCACCGGCCTCGAAACCGCCCTCGTCTCGCTCTACGACCGCTACATCGCCCACGGCATCCTCAGCTGGCAGCTCATCGTCAGGCACTACAGCGCCGAACCCCGCCGCGTCATGAAACTCGCGCCCGTGCCCGTCAAGGAAGGCGGCAGCGCCGAGTTCATCGTCTTCAATCCCGCCCGCACCACCACCTTCAGCCGCGAGTTCATGAAGTCGAAAAGCATCAATACGCCCTTCCTTGACCAAACGCTGCAAGGCATGGTCGAGCGCGTGGTCTATCGCGGCGAGGAGCTTCTGGCGCGCTAGCGCCCATTAATCCCACTTGAATTCGGGGAGACTCGCGGCTTCAAAGTGAACATGTCCGATCTCAAAGAATACCTCGCCCAGCGCTGCCAGTTTGTGGATGCTGCGCTGAACCGTGTCATCCCGGATGCTGGCAGGCGGCCGACAACGCTGCACCAAGCGATGCGGCACAGCCTATTCGCGGGCGGCAAGCGGCTGCGGCCGATCCTCTGCCTCGCCGCGGCGGAAGCCTGCGGCGGCACGGCGGAAGATGCGATCTACAATGCCTGCGCCGTCGAATGCCTGCACACTTACTCGCTGATTCACGATGACCTGCCCTGCATGGACGACGATGACATGCGCCGGGGCGTGCCGACCTGCCACAAGGTCTATGGCGAGGCTATCGCCCTCCTGGCGGGGGATGCCCTGCAGGCGCTGGCGTTTGAACTGATAACGAAGACGCCGATGGCGGCGCATCACCCCACAGCGGTGATGGTGCTGGAACTCGCACGCACTGCCGGCAGCCTGCATCTCGTAGGCGGGCAGGTGGCAGATCTGGAAGGCGAGGGCAAAAAGCTTCCGCTTGAGGATCTGCGCTTCATCCATGAAGGCAAAACCGCTGCGCTGCTCACAACCAGCGTGAAACTGGGCGGCATGAGCGCGAATGCCAGCGCGGAGCAGATGCAGGCGCTGCATGAGTTCGGCATGGCGACTGGCCTGGCCTTTCAGATCATCGACGACATCCTCGACGTGACGCAGACGAGCGAAAAACTCGGCAAAAGTGCCGGCAAGGACGTCGAAGCAGAGAAGAGCACCTATCCCGCGCTGATGGGCCTGGAGGGCTCCCGCGCCGAGGCTCACCGCCTCACCGAGGTTTCTCATCGGGCACTGGATGTGTTTGGTGACGCAGCCCTTCACCTGCGCCAGCTTTCGGACCACCTGCTGAACCGCGACTATTAAGCCGCAAGATCCCTCCCCTACTAAGGCTGAAACAGTGACTTCAGGTCTCCATTAAGCTTCTCCGGCGGACCAAAATTGAGCAGCAGCGTGGACCCGTCCCCCTGCACCACTCGGAAGCCTAGGAGACGCCTGCCGCCGGGCTCGATCTGCATATCGAGCTGCCGGAGGTACTTCTTGATGAGCAATGGTCGTGGAATCATGGCCACGGTGATGAAGCTTTTCTCCTGCTGAGTGACCTTGAGCGTGAAGTTGTTCGTCAGGGACTCACTGTCCATTTCCCGGCCGCTGAGGAATTTCATCCATACGCGCACCCGACTGTCGTCGGGCTTCAGGGTCTGCCAGGGAGCCTCCGCGTTTTCCTTGAGGCGCACGGTTTCGTTGTCGAAGATCAGGATCGTTGTCGCGGGTGAACCCATTTCCAGGCGAAACCGGCCATCGGCCATGCGCCAGAAACGGCCGGTGGCGGTGACGGGCTCTTTGAGAGCGGGCGTGGTGCGCGTCTGATGGAAGGCCACTTTAATGCTGCCGATGTCCTTTTGCGCCGCCATCCACTCCCTCATCACGGGCGGAATGAGAGCAGGATCTGGGGCCGCTTGGAGAGGCAGCGCCAGCCAGAGGGCGGCGGCAAGAACTGTGGGCAAACGATTCACAGGAAGAGCCAGACACCAAAACCTCCCGAATCTCAAGCTTTTCGCTGCCATGTTTTCCCTTGCCCCCCCGTGCAAACCGTGTTCTCTCAACCTTCGAATCAACCCCCAATTTATACACATGAGCGAGCGTCGCGTAGTCATCACTGGCATGGGAGTCATCTCCCCCGTCGGCAACACCAAAGATGACTTTTGGAAGAACATCCAGGCAGGCAAGAGCGGCATCCGTCGCATCCAGTCCATGGACACCGAGAAGTACGACTGCAAGATCGCGGGGGAGGTGGTGGACTTCAATCCCACCGAGTTCTTCAATCAACATCGCGACGCCCGTCGTGCCGACCGCTACTACCAGTTTGCCATGGCGGCCTCGAAAATGGCGGCCAAGGACGCCGGTCTGAACCCCGACAGTCTCGACCCCCACCGCGTTGGCGTCATGGTCGGCAGCGGCATCGGCGGTCTCGGCACCCTGGAAACGCAGTATGAGATTCTGCTGACGAAGTCCCCTTCCCGCGTGTCCCCTTTCATCATCCCGATGATGATCTCGAACATCGCCAGCGGCATGATCGCGGCGGAGTTTGGCTACATGGGACCGAACATGGCCATCGTCACGGCCTGTGCGACCTCCAACAACAACATCGGCGAAGCTTGGCGCAACATTAAGTTCGGCGATTCCGACGTGATGATCTGCGGCGGCGCTGAAGCCTCCATTCGCCCCTGCGGACTTGCCGGATTTTCCAACATGAAGGCGCTGAGCATGCGCAACGACGATCCTGAACGGGCATCCCGCCCCTGGGACAAGGACCGCGACGGTTTCGTCATGGGCGAAGGCGCAGGCGTCGTCGTCATCGAAGAGCTTGAGCACGCCAAAAAACGCGGAGCCCCCATTTACGCCGAACTGGTTGGCTACGGCACTACTGCGGATGCCTACCACCTAACCTCCCCGCATCCCGAAGGTCTGGGTGCGGCCAAGTGCATGGAAATGGCCCTGCGCCATGCCAAGCTGAACGTGACTGACGTGCAGTACATCAACGCCCACGCCACCTCCACTCCGGTCGGTGACTTGTGCGAACTGCGCGCCATCAAGCGCGTGTTTGGTGACTACGCCACCAACGGCCTGCTCGTCTCCGGCACCAAGTCGATGACGGGCCACCTCCTCGGCGCTGCCGGTGGCGTGGAACTCATTGCCTCCATCTACGCGATCCGGGACCAAGTGGTGCCGCCGACGATCAACGTCGAAAACCTCGACCCCGAGGTGGACGTGGACGTCGTGCCAAACACTGCCCGTCAGGCGAAGATCAATGCCGTCCTGAGCAACTCCTTCGGTTTCGGCGGCCACAATGCTGCGTTGCTGATCAAGAAATTCGATTAGTCGATCTCTTAGCAACGGTGTCTGTTTGAATGTCTCGGGAGCTGTGCTCAGCTCCCGAAAATTCATGTTAACCACGCTCGCCCGATTTTACAGCACGCTCTCCCTGGCGCTACCTCCCGTGGCGCTGGTGGTGCTCGGCAGCATGATCGCTGGCTTCAAAGAGAACGGGCCACAGTCCAACGGACTCGGGACCTTCATCCTGATTGCTGGCACCATCCTGGGGGTGCTGTCAGTCAATGCGGTCATCGTTGGAATTGTCGCGTGGCGCTGGCCCAGCGTTCGCACGACGTTTTCGCGCGTTTCCTGGATGGCAGGGGCATTGTTCGGCCTGGCCGTTATTCTCTACGGGGTGTTTAGCCTGCTTTAGATTCAACGTGTCACCTGCAGATCCACGTCCTTCGCACCTTCGGTAACCTCGAAATTCCAGTCACCTGCGCCGGGCTTTTGCTCATGCGTGGTTGCGGTGCCATCCGCCGTTTCCAGACCCGGAACATCAGCGGCGCTGTAGCTCACGGTCAGCTTCACTTTGCCAAGGATGGGGCCGGTTTTTTCGTCGAGCTTGAACTTGCCGTGCATCACCCGCGCGCAGGCCACCGGAGCGGAGGGATCTGCGGAGGCGAAAACGACGCTGCCCCAGCTCACCGGGGTGCCATTCACGGTGACTTTGCCATTGATGGCGGTGCGCTTCATCGGTTTGAGAAAGCCCTGATTGCGCAGCCAGTCGCGCAAATGACCGCTCCAAGTGCCGATCACGGGATCGCCGAGGTACAGGCCCACGCCATGCGGGCCGGGGCGGTAGATGTGGAGTTCAGCGGGGACTTTGTTCTTCCGACAGGCGAGGTAGAAGGCCACGGCATTCTCGGCGGGCACCACGGTATCCTCATCGGTCTGGAAGATGAAAATGGGGGGCGTGTTGGCCGTCACGCGTGTCTCAGTGCTCACGTGCTTCGCCAGTTCGTCGTTGTCATTCGGGCCGAGCAGGTTTTTGCGCGAGCCTTTGTGGCCGTAGTCTTCGATCATGGAGATCACGGGATAAGTCGGTGCGGCGACATCTGGGCGGGCGCTGACTTGATCGACGGCGTCATTCGTCATACCGGCGGGTTTTTCGTCAAACATCGTGGCCGCCATGGAGCTGAGATGGCCTCCGGCGGAGAAACCGATGATGCCGATGCGGTTTGGATCGATGCCATACGCCTTCGCATTCGCCCGCACATGGCGGATGGCGCGCTGCACATCGATGAGCTGCGTAGGAAAGTGGTAGCCCTGGCTTCCGAGGCGGTAGTGCAGCACGAAGGCCGAAACGCCGAGGCCGTTGAACCACTTCGCCACCTGCACGCCTTCATGGTCGGCGGCGAGACCGCCATAGCCGCCGCCGGGGCACACAACGAACGCAGCGCCATTCGCTTTGTCCTTGGCTGCCGCCCACACGTTGATGAAGGGCTGGTCCTTGTCTTCGTTGCCTTTCGCTCCCGGTGCGCCCTCAGGCCAGAGCTTGACCTTCACAGGCTCGGCCAGGGCTAGAGAGGTGAAAAAGAGGGCGGCGGCAAAAAGAGAAAGCTTGTTCATGCAGGTGGAAGTCTGTTAATCCTGTCTTTTCCACCCGTTCTTTCATCCGCCATGATCTCACGTCGTCATTTTCTTTCCACCAGCCTTGGCGCGCTCAGCGTCTCCACCCTGCCTGCCATTGAGCCCATCAAGCGTCCCGGCAAAAGCCGCATGCAGCTCGGCGTCGCCGCCTATAGCTTCCGCGAATACTTCCAGTGGATGCGTGACAAGGAGCAGAAGCCCAAGGGTGACCGCCCGCAGTGGAGCATCCTCGATTTCATCGACTGGTGCGGCGACAACAACGTGCCCGGCGCGGAAGTGACCAGCTACTTTTTCCCGAAGGATGTGGACGAGGCGTTCCTGCTTGAAGTGAAACGCCGTGCTTATCTGCGTGGTGTGCAACTCGCTGGCACCGCCGTGGGCAACAACTTTGCACTGCCGAAAGGCGAGAAGCTGAGCGAGCAGATCGCCTACACGAAGAAGTGGATCGACTATTCTGCGATCATGGGTGCACCGCACATCCGTGTGTTTGCCGGACCTCAGTCCAAAGAACTCAGCGAGGAGCAGGCGGTGGCAAACTGCCAGGAATCCTACCAGGAGTGTCTCGACTACGCCGCCAAGAAAGGCGTCTTCCTCGGTCTGGAAAACCACGGCGGCATCGTCGCTGAGCCGGAAAATCTCATCAAGATGGTGAAGGCCGCGAAGAGCCCCTGGGCGGGCATCAACTTGGACAGCGGGAACTTCCACACCGAAGACCCGTACGCCGATCTCGCCAAGATCGCCCCCTATGCGGTCAATGTGCAGCTCAAGATGGAAATCAGCCGCAAAGGTGTCAAAAAAGGCGAAAACGAACCCAGCGACGTGAAGCGCGTGATCCAGATCATGCGCGACGCCAACTACCAGGGCTGGTTCACGCTGGAGTTCGAAACAAAGGAAGACCCGTTTGTGCGAGTGCCGGAGATTTGCGACATGCTAAGACCTTTGCTGAGTTGAGTTTACAGTGGTTGGCAATTGTTTGCGGTGGTTTCCCCTACCAAGGCAGGGTTATGCCCATGCACCTCCACAAGCTCTGCGGAGCGGAACCTCTTTGAAAACCTCCGTCAACGACTGTAAACAACAGTCAAACAATCGTAACCCTCCCCTTTTCCTCCATGGCTACCTCATACACCACCACCGTTGTCATCGATAACTTCAGCCCCTGCTTGAATGGCGGTCGGTATCCGGTCAAACGCGTGATCGACGAGCCGCTGGATGTCTCCTGCGACATTTTCAAGGATGGCCACGATGTGATGAGCGCGATGCTGCGCTGGCGGCTGACGGGCTCGCGCCGCTGGTTTGAAGCGCCGATGAGGCTGGTGGATAACGACCGCTGGCAGGGCCAGTGCAGCTTTTCCAAAGCGGGGCGCTGGGAATACGTTGTCGAGGCCTGGGGCGACAGCTTCCGCTCATGGAAGAAAACCTTTGCGGTGCGGGTGCAGACCCAGGACCCCGATGCGCCGATCGAGGCGCAGGAAGGCGCACGACTTCTGCGTGAGGCTGGCAAGCGCGCACGCACCGCTGGCGTGCCCACAGCAGGGACTCAGCTCGAAGATTGCGCTGATCTGCTCACATCGGTGAAGCCTGCGGACCTCATGGACGTGCTGCTGTCCGACGAGATGCAGAACCTGATGGATCAGTATCCAGACCGCTCGCAGTCCACCACTTCCGACACGCTGCGCGCCACCGCTGAGCGCGAACGTGCCCGCTATTCCGCCTGGTATGAATTCTTCCCGCGTGGTGCCGAAGGCCGCAGCGACAAGCATTCCACCTTCCGCGATTGCCTGGGCCGCCTCGACCACGCAGCACACATGGGCTTTGATGTGATCTACTTCCCACCGATTCATCCGATCGGTGTCACGGCCCGCAAAGGCAAAAACAACACGCTCGCAGCCGGACCCGACGACGTCGGCAGTCCGTGGGCCATCGGTGGGCCGACAGGCGGACATTACAAGATCGAGCCGGCGCTCGGCACGGAGAAGGATTTTGTGTGGCTGGTCAAAGAAGCGCAGAAGCGCGGCATGGAGATCGCGCTCGACTTTGCGCTGAATTGCTCGCCCGATCACCCGTATGTCAAAGACCATCCCGAATGGTTCTACCAGCGCCCGGACGGCAGCATCCGCTACGCCGAAAATCCGCCGAAGAAGTATCAGGACATCTATCCGCTGAACTTCCATTGCGACGACTGGCGCAATCTGTGGAAAGAGCTGATCGAAGTCGTGCAGTTCTGGGTGGATCGTGGCGTGAAAATCTTCCGCGTCGATAATCCGCATACGAAGCCCGTCGCGTTCTGGGAGGAGCTCATCGGCACCATACAGCGCAAGGATCCCGATGTGCTTTTCCTCGCTGAGGCCTTCACCAAACCGAAGATGATGCAGATTCTAGGCAAGGTGGGCTTCACGCAGAGCTACACCTACTTCACCTGGCGTGAAGATCCCAAAGCACTCATCGAATACGCGACCGAGCTTACGCGCACGGACATGCGCTGGTATTACCGCGCGAATTTCTGGCCCAACACGCCCGACATCCTGCCCGGCCACCTGCAGAATGCCACGTCGCAGATGTTCCGCATACGCGCCGCGCTCGCCGCCACCATGTCATCCTGCTGGGGCATGTACTCCGGCTACGAACTCTGTGAAAACGACCCGTATCCCGGCAAGGAGGAGTACGACAACAGCGAGAAATACGAGCTGAAGCAGCGCGACTACAATCAACTCGGCAACCTCACCGCCTTCATCCGTGCGCTCAACCTGATCCGCCGCGACAATCCCGCGCTGCATCTCTACGACAATCTCAGCTTCCACAGCGCCGATCACGCCGAGATGATTTGCTACAGCAAAGTCACCCCTGATTTCAGCAATCGCATTCTCTGTGTGATCAGCCACGATGCCCTTCAGCCCGCCATCGGCACGGTGCACATCGATCTGGCGGCCCTCGGCCTCGACGGCAGCCGTCCCTACAAGGTCACCGACCTCATGCACAATCAGACCTACGAATGGCGCGGCGTGGACAACTACGTCGCCCTGCACCCCAACGGTATGTCGATGCACATCTTCAAGGTGGAGCAGTGAGGTGACATGAAACCTATGCTCTGCCTGCTGGTGCTGACGTGCAGTGCGCAGGCACAGCAGTGGCGGCTGGTGTCATCGTCCAAAGCTGCCCCCATGGGCCATGGGGCGGTGTATGTCGTCAAACAAATCTCCGGGCCAGCCAAGGCGGAGATCAGGCTAGTCTTGTTCGATGAGAAGCAGTGTGAGTTGCGAGTGGTCGCCAATGGCGACAGCAAAACAGCCCGGTCGCTTGATGAAATCGGGCGCGCAGAGAAAGCGCTGGCAGTCTGCAATGGCGGTTACTTCAATCCAGGCAATGATGACCTTGGGCCCGTAGGGCTGGAGATCGCGAAAGGTGTTCGCAGCAACAAATTCATCGTGGGCCAATGGGTCGGAGGACTGATGGTAAAGCAGGGAACTGCATCATTGGTTTGGGATAATGAGTTCAACGACACGCCCGAAATCAGTAATTTCGTGCAGTGCAGTCCCTGGCTGGTCAGCGATGGCCGCCCCTGGCCGGTGCCACCGACGAAGGAGCCGGAGCCGCGCAACCACCGCACCTTTATCATGACCGATGCAGCTGGCCACTGGGCCATCGGCACCTGTAAACGCACCGGACTACTCGAACTCGCTCACATCCTCGTCACGCCCGGCATCATCACAGAGATGAAGGTGCAACGGGCGCTCAATCTTGATGGCGGCCCTTCCACCAGCCTGTGGTGCCGCAGCGAATCCGGTGCCGTGCAGTTTGAAAAACCCGGTTGGGCGGTGCGCAATGCCATTGCTGTCGTGCCGCGAAATTCCAAGTGAGATGTGGCGGTTTCGATACGTTCGAAAAGAATGCGATCCACCATCTTCAGCCTCCTCGTCCTCGGATTGATCTCCACCGCCAGCGCCCAGCAGGCGAAATGGTACAAGGGCAACACGCACACTCACTCCCTATGGAGCGATGGGAATGACTTTCCCGAGATGATCACGGACTGGTACAAGGAGCATGGCTACGATTTCCTGGCGATCTCTGACCACAACGTGCTCCAGGCGAAAGAGGTGTGGATGAGCGTGCCCGCAGTCGAAAAGCGGCGCAAAGCGCTGGGCAAGACGACGATGGACAAATATCGCGCCCGCTTTGGTGATGACTGGGTGACAACCCGTGAGAAAGAAGGAGCGACTGAAGTGCGGCTGAAGAAGCTGGAGGAATACCGGCCCAAGTTTGAAGAGCCGGGGAAATTCCTGCTCGTGCAGGCGGAAGAAATCAGCGCGGGAATCGGCAAGGTGCCGGTGCATCTGGGCGCAGTGAACCTGCGTGAAGAAATCAAGCCGATCAAAGACCTCGGCAGCGTGCAGGAGGTGATGCGGGCGAACTTTCAGATGGTGAATGAGCAGTCCAAACGGCTCGGCATCCCCATGTTCACGCATATCAACCATCCAAACTTCCGCTGGGCCTTTACGGCGGATGACATGGCGGCGGTCCTGGAAGAAAATTTCTGGGAGATCTACAATGGCCATCCAGGCATCAACTGGCTGGGAGATGAGACGCGCGTGGGTCACGAGAAGCTGTGGGACATTGCGAACACGCTGCGCATCGCGCAGTTCAAGGCCCCGCCGCTGTATGGCGTGGGCACGGATGACGCCCATCACTACCACGGCGAAGACAGCAGCCCCGGGCGCGGCTGGGTGATGGTGCGCGCTTCAAAGCTCGATCCAAATGAACTCGTGAACGCCATGAAAGCAGGCGATTTTTATGCCTCTTCCGGCGTCACTCTGGATGACGTAAGCTTCACCGACGGAACCCTGCGAATCCGCATTCATGCCGAACCCGGAGTCAAATATGAAACGGTGATCCGAGGCACTTTACAAGGCTTTGATGCGACGACACAGGACGTCAAAACGCCCCCGGGCGACACCTATCCCACCCGCAAGCTTTACTCCGAGGATGTGGGCAAAACGCTGGCGAAGATCGAAGGCAGCGAGATCGTTTGGAAACCCACCGGCAAGGAATTGTACTTCCGCGCGACGGTTGTCTCTTCAAAGCCGCATCCGAATCCGTCATTCAAAGGCCAGACTGAAATGGCCTGGACGCAGCCGATGGGCTGGAAAAAGTAGCTGTGCCAAACAGTAGCCATCTCGCTCTGCGAGATGAGCCCAGCGTTGCGAGTCTCGCACAGAGCTGTCGCGTCACACACGGCCCTGCGGCATTTGCTACAAGGTGTTTGCGTGGGGTGTTGTGCTCCTCTCGCGGAGCGAGAGGGCTGCTATCGCACCCGCAGCCCTTGCATGCGCCCTTGCATGGCTTCGAACATTGGGGCCATCTCCAACTTCATGGAGAGGGGGGCTTCCTTGAAGAAGAGGCCCATGTCCTTGGTGAAGGATTTTTCAAAGCTGGCGACGTCCTGGTCCAGGATCATCTGCATCTCAGGATTCTTCGCGGCTTTCTTTTTCATCTCGCGCTGAATGCCGCCGATGATGCGGCGGCGCTCTTCGACGGGCAGTTTTTCCAGGCCCTTCATCACGGCTTTGAAGTTTTCCTCCACGGTGCGATTCACATACTCGCCTTTTTCTTCATCGGTGAGCGATTTGAAAAAACGGTCCATGGTTTCCAGGCCGTCCTCGCGCATCGTGCTACGCTGGTTGAAGTCCAGCCTGATGACGGTGCTGGTGACCTTGTCGAGGTAGGCTGTGCGCTTCGCCTCGGAGAAGTCCTCATCCGCTAACCAGGGTGCATTCGCCATGAGGGCCAGCGTCTTTTCCGGTGAGAACACGGAGTCTTCCGTCACCCACATGACCACGCCAACCCCTGTCCACACAAGGGCAAGAAAGGCGACGACCTGGAACCAGAAGCGTTGGAGCGGCATAGGCCGGTTACTTCTTGCCAAAGCGGCGACCTAGCAACGAGAGAAATTCGCCCGCCTCCTCCACCTTGAGCTTTTTGGTGACGGCGAAATAAGCGATGGCGGCAGTGGCAATGCTGACGCCCAGCCCAGCGCAGCGCAGCAGGAAGTTCAGGTGCGACCAGTCCGCCATGATCGTGTACTTCGCCGCCAGACAGACGGCGGACATGGCGGCAATGCCGACGAGGAGCTTGATGAGCGACTGCACCAGAGAGCCGGTTTCGAGGCCGGAGGCGAACTTGCGCATGCAGAGATAAAGCGTGAGGAAATTGAGCGAGAGACCGACCGCCGTGGCCCAGGCGAGCGCGGTGTGATCCCACTTCAAAACAAAGACAGTGATGGAGTTCACGGTCCCGGTGAACACGATGACGCCGATGCTGACCATCATCGGAATGAAGCGACGGTTGATGGTGTAGAACGCAGGCTGAAGCACCTTGATGGCGGCGTAGAAGATCAGGCCAAAGGCATAGGCCTGGAGCGGTGCAGCGGTGTTTTGCACGTCCACGGCGGTGAATTTGCCGTGCTCGAAAATGACGGAGATGATCTCCTGCGAAAGTAGCGCGAGACCGACCGCACAGGGCAACGTGAGGAAGAGCACCAGGCGCAGTCCTTTCGCCAAGGCGCTGCGGAAGGCGGGCGTCATGCCTTCGGTGGCAAGGCGGGAGAGCATGGGCAGTGTGACGGTGGCGACGGCGACGCCGAAGAGGCCGAGCGGGAGCTGCTGAAGGCGCTGCGCATTTGCCAGCCAGGCGAGCGATTTTTCGTGTCCCTCGGTGAAGGTGGCGAAAATGGTATTGAGCAGCACCGCGACCTGGGTGCCGCTGGCGGCCAGCATGGAGGGCCACATGAGGTGCAACACCTCCTTCACCGCCGGGTCTTTGCAGCCGAAGTCGAAGCGAAAGCGAAACCCCACGCGATAAAGCGAAGGAAGCTGCACCGCGAGCTGCAGCACTCCGCCAATCAAGGTGCCGATGGCGAAGCCGGTGAGGCCTCTTTCGCTGACATGTCCATGACGGAAGCCGGGATCAATGATCCACGCGAGCGCGACGCCGCCGACGATGCAGCCGAGATTGAAGAACGCCGAAGCGACGGCGGGAATGAAGAACACTTTCTTCGAGTTCAGCATGCCCATGACCAGCGCCGTGACGGACACGATGGCGATGAATGGATACATGATCTGCGCCAGCCAGATGCCGAGCACCTTGGCCTCTTCACTCAGACCGGGCGTCAGCAGGCGGAAGATGATCGGCGAGAGCAGCACGCCGGCGATGGCGACGATGCTCATGAACCACATCGACAGCGAGATCATCTTGCGCCCGAGCTCCCAGGCGGCCTCGTCGCCCTCGGTCTTCATCTTTTTCGAAAACGTGGTGACGAAGGCGGTGGAGAGCGCCCCTTCGGCAAACAGATCCCGCAGCATGTTCGGCGTACGGAAGGCGGCGGTGAAGATGCCGGCAAAGGCGGAGCCGAAGTAGCCGTTCAGCATCTGGTCCCGCACGAGTCCCAGGACACGGCTGCAGAGGATGGCAATGGAAACGACCCCGGTGGATCGTGCAGTGGAGTTGGATTCCGGCTTGGGGGCTACCGGAGCTGATGGAGTAGCGTCATTCATGGGAGCTTTATGCGTCATTGAGCCTGATCCATTTGCACACGGAGCTGACCTGAGCATGCAGGATACGCCAAGGGTCGTTGACCTCGTGGTCGGCTGGCGAAAACGGTGTCGCCGATGCAGGCTTGCGCCATGCATCTCTGTCACCGCACTCCAAGACGCTGGCGCGCTCTTGCAAGCTCCAGCGCTCCCGCGTACGCGAAGCGTCTTGGAGTGCGGTGGCAAGCTTGGGCGCGACACCGCTTTCGCAGGCCGGATGGCATGCTGGGGCCAAAGAACGTTCTGCATCCAGCGAAGGCGGTGTCGCCGATGCAGGCTTGCGACGTGAAAAATCGATGTCCGCACGTGGATCGAAATACGTGAAGTCGTCGAAGAGATTGAGAGGGGACGTTTGCAATCGTGGCGATGATGGGGCGGATGGGACGAACTGCAACCGGGACGGTTGTACTACGCGCGATTGCGCTACGCTGGACTGCAACCGAGACGGTTGCGCTACGTGTAGCGGCCGCTGGCGCGGCGCAGTTTGTCCATCATGGCGATTCCCATGCCATGTTCATGCAACGGTTCTGCAATGATTTCATCGACGCCGAGCTTGTCGAGGGCGCGGAGGACGTAGAAGAAGCGCACGGCGGCTTCGGGCAGCTTGCCGTTGCCGGGGCTGAGCATCATGACTTCTTCCCATTCGCAGAGATTGAGGTAGCCGTCCTTTTCTTCGCCACGGTAGCTGAGGAGGGCGTAGCGTTTGCCTTCTTCAGGAATGAAATCCTGAGGTCGCTCAAGCAGGCGCAGGGGCGTCTTGGGCGCGTAATGCGAGGCGAGCTGGCCGGGGGCGGCGGTGGCCTCATCGACGACGGTGCGGGAGGCGTAGCGCACTTTGCCATAGAGTTTCAAATCTTCCGCCGTGATAGGACCCGGGCGCACGATGGTGATGAACATCTTCGGGCTGCCGGGCTCGATCTTGATGATGGTGGACTCCAGTCCGTACATGCAGGCGCCGGCATCAACGATGAGATGGATGCGACCTTCGAGCTCCGCAAGCACGGCACTGGCAGACGTCGGGCTGATGGAGCCGAAACGATTCGCACTAGGGGCGGCGATGGGTTTGCCGAGATCGGTGATTACTCGGCGGAAAATCGAATTGGAGCTGACGCGTACGGCGACGGTCGGCAGCCCTGCGGTCACGAGGTCGGGCACGATGGGCTTCTTGGGCAGCAGGATGGTGAGAGGGCCGGGCCAGAAGCGCTCGACCATTTTCTTCAGCGTCGCAGCGATCTCCGGCGGCACGTCGGCCACGAGATCAATCTGCTCCTTGCTGGCCAGATGGACGATGAGCGGGTCGAAGGTGGGGCGCTCCTTGGCTTCGAAGATTTTCGCGACGGCTTCCGCGTCGAGCGCGTTGGCCGCGAGGCCATAGACGGTTTCAGTGGGCAGGGCGACGATTTCGCCCTCGCGCAGCAGCCGGACGGCTTCATCGACCGCCTGGTGCATGAGCGGTGGCTGGTCGGTGGGCAGAACGGCGGTGACGTAACTCATGATGGCGATGTGTGGCTTTCAATCACCGCCCAGGCGTTGTGATTGTGGATGGATTCGTAATTTTCTGCTTCAACGCGGAACCAGGTGATGCGCGAATGCGCCTTGGCTTTCACCGCGATGTTGCGCACGAGGTCTTCGACGAAGACGGGATTGTCGTAGGCGGCTTCGGTGACGAATTTTTCGTCAGGACGTTTCAGGACGCTGTACAATTCGCTGCTGGCGCTTTGTTCAACGAGTTCGAGGAGATCTTCGATCCAGACGGGTTCGCTGAAACGAATGGCGAGAGTGACGGTGCCGCGCTGATTGTGGGCACCCCGGGCGCTGATGGCCTTGGAGCAGGGGCAGAGCGTGGTCACGGGCACTTCCACGGTGAGGACGAAATCGGTTTTGTCCTTGTCCGTGTTCACTTCAAAGATCACGCCGTAGTCGAGCAGGCCCTCGGCGCCGGAGACGGGGGCTTTTTTGGCGCGGAAATACGGGAAGCGCATTTCGACATGCGCTTTGTCAGCGTGGAGCTTTTTCATCAACTCGTGCGGCATGGCGACGATGTTGGAGACAGTGAGCTCCGTGCCGTGGGCATGCAGCACCTCGACAAAGCGGCTCATGTGAGTGCCTTTGAACTGGTGCGGCAGATCAACGGCCAGTGAAACGGTGGCGACGGTGTGCTGCACGGCGGCATCACGGTCGCGGATGCTCAGGGGAAAGCGCAAGCTGCGCACGCCCACGCGATCAATGGGCAGACGGCGGTCATCGCGTTCGTTTTGCGTGTCGGAAAGGGCGGACATAGGCTGGAAATGAAACTTCCCACTGCCGCGAATTGCAACAGTGGGAAGCAGATCAAAAGGGACCCTTTAAGGGCAGACCCTGGAAAATCAGGCCATGAGGTTCACAGCGCGGGAGCGCTTGATCTCACGGACGACCACGCGGTGCAGCCAGGCTGGAAGACCAGTGATGCGGCGGGGGATGAGCTTGCCGGACTCCGTGGTGAAACGGGCGAGCAGTTCAGGATTGGTATAGGAAATCTTTTCCACCGGGATGTCCACTCGGCGACGCGGCATCTTGCGATTCGCGCGACGGAAATTGGACATGCGTTCTTTGGTCTTCGGTTGCATGGCAGTCTTGGGTAAAAATTAGCGGGTTTCGCGGTGAAGGGTGCGCTTTTTCATGAAGTGATTAAACTTCACCTTCTCAAGACGACCGGGGGTGCGGACGCTCTTCTTGTTCCGCGTGGTCACGTAGCGGGAGGGTGGCATACCTGCGGCTTTCGCTTCGGTGCATTCAAGGGTGATGATTTCTCGCGGCATAAATTTGGGGCACTGAGGCTAGATCACTCTTTGGAGAAGTCAAGCGATTCGCCTGAGTTGTTGTTCGAAGAGCTCGGAGCGGCGTCATCGTCGTCCTTGTCGTCGTCGGATGCGTCGTCGGCATTGTCGAGGCCGAAGAGGGAGTGGACAGGGCGGCTCCAGCGGCCGCTCATCTGGCTGCGCTCCAGCTTTTCCTGATAGGTGACGGAGAAACGGGCGAAGGGCATGGCCTCCAGGCGCTCTTCAGGAATCATGACGCCGGTGCCTTCGCACATTCCGTAGGTGCCGGTTTCGATGCGCTTGAGCGCCTCGTTGATTTCGTAGAGGGCGTCCTGTTCCTTGCCGAGCAGGCTGAGGGCGAAGTCGCGGTCATAGGCATCACTGCCGGCGTCGGCCTGATGCATGCCGAAAGCGGAGGCGTCGCCGTTTTCATTGCGGATGGTTTCGCTGGCCACGCCTTCGATGGAGTTCAGGTAGGCGTCGCGCAGTTCGATCAGGCGCTGCTTCTGCTTTTTGAGGAAGGGGGTCATCTTCACCGGCCCTTTGGCGATTTCGATGGTGATGCCTTCTTCTTCACGATTCAGGCGTGAGCGCGGGGTGCCGGAGGTGGAAACCGAGGTGCGACCCTTGGGAACCAGCGGGGCAGGTGTAGACTTGGAAGGCTTGGACACTTTGGCCGGAGCCACGGCGGCCACAGGGGCGGTCTTCACGGGTGCCGGAGCAGGAGCAGGCTTGGCAGCAGGCTTCTCAGCCTTGGCCGGGGCCTTGGCGGCGGCTTTCTTGGCAGGAGCAGCAGCTTTAGCGGCGGCTTTTTTTGCGGGGGCAGGTGCCTTGGCAGCAGCTTTTGTCGGGGCGGTTTTCTTCACAGGCATGGGGGAGGTTTTCTTCGCGGCGGGTTTTTGCGGCGCCGCTTTTTTCAAAATGGGTTGGCTCTTCGATTTTGCCGCCGGCTTGGCGGCCTTGGCAGGAACGGGTTTGTTCTTCGATTTTGCCGCGGGCTTGGCAGGAACGGGTTTGCTCTTCGACTTCACCGCCTTGACAGGGGCCTTTTTCACGGGCTTGGCAGCGGGCTTGTTCTTAACTGCGGGTTTCTTGGGTTTCGCAGGCATGACTTTGTCAGTGGTGGGTTAGTCGATAAACGTCTCTGTTAATGCACCTGGCCACAGGGCGGAAAAAGAGGCGCGGATTCTGCCTGCGGTTGTCAAAACACGCAACCAGTATTCCAACGCCGCCTCAAGGTTCCCATTTCTGACTGATTTGGCGGGTTGCGCCTGCATGGGCAAAGCCTACTCTTCCTCCATGAATGCCGAGCCCCCCTCCAGTTCCGCACTTTCCAGCCTGTGGCAGCAGATCCGCGCGGTGCTCGACCTGGTGCTGGACCTCTCTTTCAAGCGCTTCGTCACTCCACACCTCTTGCGCATGCTGTATGTGCTGAGCCTGCTGGCAGCCCTTTTTTATGCCGTGTCATGGATGTTCACCGGCCTCTTGGGCTTCGTCATGGCTCCGGTGGCCTTGCTGTTTTACCTGATCATCGCACGCGTCACCGTGGAGCTGATCCTCGCGATCTTCCGCATCGCCGAGCACCTGGCACCCATGGCCGACGAGCCGGTCGTGAGACCTGTGTCCAAGCGGGGCTCGTTTACCGAGCCGATGCGCTAAGTCAGTCGTGGGATGGGTGTGGCGCCCGCCCGTCAGCGCGCTGCAACGCACCCTGCCTAGGTTCCAAACCGGGGAGCTTGTGAAATTTTTCACAAAATCGGGTTGCCGCTCTTCATTGCGTCCTGATAATCGGCTTGCCGATGTCCACTCCCCTGCTCGCCACGTTCGATCTCCTTGCGCTCGCCATTTCGGTGGGGAAGATCGTTTTCCTTACTTTTCTGGTCATTCTCCCGCTGGTGTCGATCGCCGTTTACTTTGAGCGACGCATCTCCGCTGTGATCCAGGACCGCGTGGGTCCGAACCGCGTGGGTGTTCCGCTGACTCTGTTTGGTTTCAAGAAAGACTGGCAGCCCTTCGGCATCGGTGGTCTGGCCCAGGCGGCGGCAGACGGCCTGAAGTTCATTTTGAAGGAAGACTTTGTGCCTGCCCACGTGCGCACTTTCTACTACTGGCTGGCTCCCTGCATGACGGTGGTGCCTGCGCTGCTCACCTGCGTGGTGCTGCCTTTCGGCAGTGAGCTGAACCTCTCCTTTCTCGGCATCGCCGAGCCGGTCAAACTGGTGATCGCAGACCTGAGCATCGGGCCGCTGTTCACCTTCGCCATCGCCTCCCTCGGCGTGTATGGCATCGTCCTCGCCGGGTGGGCCTCCAATTCCAAGTACCCCTTCCTCGGCGGCGTGCGCGCCAGTGCGCAGATGATCTCGTATGAAATCTCGCTGGGCCTTTCAATCGTCCCGGTGCTGATGATTTTCGGCGAGCTGAATCTGACCAAGATGTCCGCCTTCCAAGATGCCAACGGCTGGCTGCTGCTGCCCTTCTGGGGCGAAGGCCTCAGCGTCGCACGCTGGGTGCTGCTGGTGCCCATCGTCATCTCCTTTGTCATCTTCACCGTCTCGATGTTTGCCGAGACGAACCGCCTGCCCTTCGACCTTGCCGAGTGCGAAACGGAACTCGTGGCCGGTTATCACACCGAATACAGCTCCATGAAGTTCGCCCTGTTCTTCATGGGTGAATACGCCGCGATGATCATCGGCTCAGGCCTGGCGGTGACGCTGTTCCTCGGTGGCTGGAGCATTCCTTTCTGGCCTTTGCTGGAGAAAATCATCCCGCTGCAGTTGCATTATACGCCCGACACCACGCCGCTTTACACCGGCCTGCTGCACATCGCGACGTTCTTCGGCAAGGTGTTCTTCTTCATTGTCTTCTTCATCATCATCCGCTGGACCCTGCCCCGCTTCCGCTTCGATCAGCTCATGGCCCTCGGCTGGAAAGTGTTCTTCGAGCTCGCCCTCGCGAACGTCTTCCTCACCGCGCTGCTGATGTGGTGGTTTCCTCTGAAGTGAGCCACCTTTCCGCTATCAGAGCGAGAAACGCCCCGATGAAACCGCCGCATAGATCGGCGGTGAAATCCCACACATCCCCACCGCTGCGGCCGGGCGTGAAGGTTTGATGCCACTCGTCAAAGCCGCCCACAGCGCCGCAGAACAGCACCGTGAGGAGGATGGCGGTCTTGGTGGCTTGGGCGAAACCGGCGAGACGCAGCCCCAGCAGGAAGCACATGCCGCCTGCTGCGAAAAAGATCACGTGCTCGATCTTGTCCACGCCCTCAAACTTCGCAGGGGACGGCAGGTGGCTTTGGGAGGACAGCCAGAACAGCACTCCGAACCACAGCAGGACCAAAAAACGCCAGAGCGAGGGAGACGAGAGGAAGCGCGGCAGATGCATCGTGCGCGGAATTATCACGACCGGATCAAACAGCAAGCACGATTCTCCCCACCTGCAAAGCGATAGACAAGCACGGCCCTGCACGTTAAACCTCGCCCGACCCACCACCACACTTCATGAAATTGCACCTCACCCTCGCCACCTTCCTCGCCGCCATTTCCTTCGCCAGCGCGGGGGAAAAAGAAATCTTCAACGGCAAGGACCTCAGCGGCTGGGAAGGCAACAAGGAGCTGTGGAGCGTCGAGGACGGCACCCTCACCGGCCGGACTCCCGCGAGTGATGAAAGCCCGGACAAAAGCATCCTCAAGCACAACACCTTCCTCGTCTGGAAAGGCGGCACCGTGGGTGACTTCGAGCTGACGTTTCAATACCGCATCGAAAAAGGCAACTCGGGCGTGCAGTACCGCAGCAAGGAACTGCCTGCCGGTGAATTTGGCCCCATCATCAGCGGCTACCAGGCCGACTTCGAAGCTGGCACCACCTACAGCGGTATTCTCTATGAAGAGCGCGGTCGTGGCATCCTGGCGAAGCGTGGTGAGAAGACCACGATCAAGCCCGCCGCTGACGGTGGCAAAAAAGCCGTGGTGGAAGTGACCGGCAGCGTGGGAGACAGCGCCGCGATCCAGGCTTCGATCAAAAAGGAAGATTGGAACGAATATCGCATCGTTGCGAAGGGAAACCACGTACAACATTTCATCAACGGACTCCAGACCATCGACGTGACCGACGAGGACACCGCCAACGCGCCGAAGGAAGGCCTGCTGGCCCTGCAGATCCATGCCGGCCCGCCGATGGTCGTGCAGTTCAAGAACTTCAAGCTCGTCGAAACGAAGTAGTCGTGCTTAGTTAGCCCCCGTCATGACCCGCCTGCTTTTCACCACGCTTTTCCTGCTCACCTGCGGCCTTGTCACCAAGGCCGCCGCAGACACCGAATACCTCATCGTCAGCGGTGGGCCTGCGGCACGCGGGTTTGAAGATCTGCGCCGGCCCGGAGAGCAGCATGACCGCTGGTGGGGCAATTTCATCCGCACCGCCCGTGTGCGCATGCAGGAGATCCACAGCACGCACCCGTCCAACACGCGCATCACCTGGCTGGTGTATCGCGACGCCTATGTGCGCCGCGCCGCCGCCGAGCACCAGCCGCTGACGCAGAATGTGGAGTCCGTGACCAAGGCCTACCCCTACATCAACCTCGTCTGGTTCCGCAGCACGGACGAACTGATCCGCTACATCAACAACGGTGCTTCCGGGCGCAGTGGATTGAAGATCTCCGGTTTCGAGTACTTCGGCCACTCGAACAAGTACAGCTTCATGTTTGACTACAGCTCAGACACGTATGCCACCTCCACCGCGTGGCTGCATGAGAATGACCTGCGCAAGATCAGCAGCCGGGCCTTCGCCTCCAAGGCTTACTGCCAGAGCTGGGGCTGCCATACGGCTGAAAGCTTCAGCAAAGCCTGGAGACGCGCCACCGGCACCACCATGGTCGGTGCCCAGGGCAAGACCGACTACTCCGACATGCACCTGCGCAACTGGCACGTGGGCCTTTCCAGCGGCGCACGCTGGGTGCGGTAGGAAAAGCTGCGAGCACCTTGTGGCGGTGTAACTAGGACTCCCTTTTCCACAGGAACGTGGCTGGTTTTCGTTTCCACGCCCACCGCCTCCTTTCCAGCTTCCTTTCCACTCCAGAACCCGCTTTATCAGGCTTTCACTGGGGAGAGTGGCTTTCAAAGATGCTTCGTTAACGGGTAAGGAAGGAGGATGGCCCACTAGCAGCCCAAGCCTCCGGCTGGGTCTGCACGGCAGCGCAGGCGGTATGCTTGCACTGCACCCGCCTATTTAGCGCCCCACACAAACGTCACCGGCTTGTCGATGTCCGGGTGCACGCTGTGGTGTACGGGGCAGCCGAGTGCGGTGGCTTCGAGGAGCTTGCGATCCGCATGATCTTCGGGCAGCGGGATCTGGATGGTGATGGGCAGACCGACGATGCGGCGCGGGCTGTCTGCGCTCATGTGCTTTTCCACGCTGACCTTCATGCCGGCGATGTCGTAGCCCTTCTGCTGCGCCTTGATGCCGATGACCGTGGCCATGCAGGTGGCCAGCGCCGTGGCGACGAGGTCGGTGGGGCTGAAGGACTCGCCTTTGCCGTGGTTGTCCACGGGCGCATCGGTGATGCACTGGTTTTGCGAGGGGCCATGCGTGGCCCGGCAGCGCAGACCGCCTTCGTATTCGACGCTTATGGAGACGGCCATGGTCGGTAAAGGTAAAAAATTACTGCGCGGTGGCGATGCCGTTCATGATGGCAACGTGGCCGGGGAAGGTGCAGAAGAAGGGATACTCACCGGCGGCGGGCAGGGTGAACTCGATGGTTTCGCTGTTGCCGGGCTGGAGCAGTTTCGTATGGGCGAGGATGTCCGGGGAGTCTGGGATGTAGCCTTTGTCCACCAGCGTCATGGCGCTCATGGCGATGGTCATCATCTTGTCCTTCGTGCCGAGCTTGCCAATCACAATGTTGTGGGGCTGGGGCAGTGTGGGATGGGTGTTGTTGAAGGTCAGCTTGATCTTCTGGCCTGCCTTGGCGCTGATGGTCTTGGTGTCATAGGCCAGCGGATTGGCGGTGTCAGGCTTGATGGTGAGCTCGAGCACGGGCAGATCTGCGGCCGGGGCGGCGACGGCGGCAGCAGGAGCAGCAGTCGTGGCCGCAGCTGCATCGGCTTTCGGCTTCGGACGCAGGGAACCCAGACCGTCAAAGAGAAAGGCCAGCACCCACAGCAGAACGACCCCGCCGATGACAGATCCGATGATCACATTGAGAACAGACCAGATGGAGGAGGATTTTTCCGAAGAAGAGGAGGGCGCGGACATGGTTTGGGGGTGGGATTGAGCGGGCACCAGAGCACAGTAGCGCCTGAAAGCAACCACCGTGTACCTTACCGCTTCGCGCCTGCCACCACCGCCTTCATCGCCCAGCCGATCTGCGGTGAAATCAGGTCCAGGAGGTCATTGTGGCGCCCGCCTGGCACCGCATGAAACGTCACCACCTGCGGGTGCGCCGCCGCCAGTTCCCGCCCCATGCGCACCGGGATCACTTCATCCTCCGCGCCATGGAAAATCACCAAACGCGCCCCTGCGCGTGCAGCGATGTGGCCCAACGTTTTGCGGTTGTCGAAGCGGTGCTGGTTCAGGTAGCACAGCGGCCAGCCGAGCACGACGCGGCCCATGTCCGTCATCGTCGTGAAGGGGGACATCAGCACCCCGCGCCGGATGTCGAGATCATCCGCCACCATCAGGGCCGCCGCAGCGCCCAGCGAATGCCCCAGCACCGCCAGGTGGGGCAGCAGCTCCGCCTGAGAGGTGTGCAGGTGCTGTACCAGCGCCGCCACGGCTTCTTTACTGCTCTCACGAATCCGCGCCGGATTCGGGCTGCCCGCGCACTCGCCATAGCTCGGGTAATCGACCAGCAGATAGGCAAAGCGGTCATCCCACAGGTCGGTGTCGTGCAGCCAATCGAGCGCCAGCGCCCCATTCCCGCCAAAGCAGAGCCAGACCGTCTGCGGCAGGCCGGTGGAAGGCAAGCGCGGTGGGATATAGAAGACCGTCTGGCGACCCTGGGAAGTCTCAAAGTGCAGGCGCTCCCCCTTGGCGCTGCTCAGCAGGGTTTCATACTCCGCCCGGTAAAGATTCGGGTGGTAGATGAGACGGGACTGGCAGCTGAGCAGAAAGATCACAGGCGTAAGAACAACAATGGCACCGAGGCGCAGCAGGCGTTTCCAGAGCGGCATGGGAATTCAGTCAGGTGAATAGGTTTTGGCGACCACTTTGGCATCCTTGAGCGACAGGAGGATGGCCTCGCAGTTCACGCAGCTTTCAGGGTCCTCGGGGTCCATGAAAAACGACAGGCTTTCGATTTCATCCACCATGATGTGCGGGGGCCGCCGGGGACCGTCTGCGGGGTAAAGCTGCACCTGCAGGGCCATCACCTCCTCACGCGTCATGCCCAGCTGGATTCCTTCATAAAAGTCTTTGTAACTGCGAAAGCGCGCATCCACCCACTCAGGATTCACCGACACGAGGATCAGTCCCGACGGGGCCAGCGTCAATCCCGCGATCAGCACCAGCAGCACCTTCAAGCCCCAGCGGCGCACCCGAAACACCGTGATCAGCATGATCACCGAGACCACGATGCCAAGAATAGCCAGCACTAGGATGGGAGGGGGTGCGGAGCTCATGAAACAAACATGCTGAGCGAAGCCATCTGGAAAGGCGATCAAAAAAATCTGCCTCTTCCTCATCCCCCCTTTTAATACGGCCATGTCAGGTTCGCGCCGCGATACCTTTTTGAACCATGCACCCCGCCGATTCCATCAGCACATTTCAAGCCGCCGTCACCACCGCCGGAATGACGGTGGAAGAACTGACTCCGGCCGCAGCACTGGCGCAGATGGCGGTATTTTACCTCGATGTGCGTGCGGACAAATGCGTCATGGAAGAGGGAGGCGACACGCTTTGTTTCGAATGGGGCCTCAATGAGCAGGGTGCCGAGCCGGATTTCCAACTGGAGATCGCCCGCCATTTCATCGAACCGGGCAATGAAGAAGTGGATGGGATGAGCGAGATGTCACTGATCTTGCACTACGCCCCCACTCCCGCCCTGCGGGCGCTGGAGCCAGGCACGCTGGATTGCAACGCCCCTGCTGAGCTGATGGAGTTTGAGAAGGCCATCCTTGCCAGCCCACCTTATCAGGCCGTCGCAGGGCTCACGCCCCAGAAGACGACTTTGCAGTGGATTCCACTCTGAGGCCGGGCAAAAAGCCCCACCCGTAAGGCGGTCGAAAAACGTATCCTTTGATGAGGGGTGCCGCAAGGCGCACCAACCATCCCTCTTTTCAAGCCATGAAAACCATTCTTGCACTCATCGATTTTTCCGACGTCACTCCAAGGGTTCTCGATCAAGCAGAGGCGCATGCGAAGGCCTTCGGGAGTGAAGTCGTCCTCGTCCATGTCGTGCCGCCAGAACCACTGGTGGTGGATTTTGCGCCTCCAGCCGTCCCACCCGACCTGTTCAAATCACGACAGCAGGAGTTGTTCGTCATGCGCGACACTTTGATCAATCACGGCGTCCAGACGAGGGCACAGTTGTCTGGCGGCCTTCTGCTGGACACCGTGTTGGATCAGGTCGTCCAATTCGACCCAGATATCATCATCATGGGCTCTCACGGCCACGGCGCGCTGTATCAACTGATCGTAGGCAGCCTCACCGAAGGCGTCATCCGCCACGCCAGCCGGCCCGTGATCGTCATCCCAAGCGTGCCCGCACCGGAGACCCATCTGGTAAAGGCGGCAGCCAGGAAAGCCCGTGACGAAGAGACGGACGTGCTGGGCGGCGCGATGGCTGGTATTCCCCTGCCCCTGTGAGGTAGCTGCGCCAAGCAGGCACATCCTCCTCTTCCTCCCTTTCAGGGGGGGGGGGCGCTTGGAGGCAAAGACACTTGATGCGTTTCGTTTGAGCTTTTCCGAGGGAGCCCTCAGGGGTGACTCTTCACACAGGGGGGATGGCACTTGCCCACATGCGCCCAATGGAGCATCCTAGAAGCCATGAGCTTCACAGGCACAGTCGAGAATGATGTTGTCATTCTTCCGGAAGAAGTTTGCCTGCCGGAGGGGGCTCAGGTGGAGGTCGTCGTGAAAGATGAACGTCCGCTCATGCCGTTCGCCGCGGAGCTGCTGAAACTGGCGAAGGATCGTGACTGGCCGGCGGACATGGCCCTCAACCACGACCAATACCTGAACGGCTCGGCGCGCAAATGAAGGTGTTTGCGGATACAGTCTGGTTTGAAGCGCTGCTCAACCGACGAGATCAATGCCATCATCAGCTGTGGCCATGTCTCGTGGCGTGACCGCCCACATTGTCACTACGGAGTTCATTCTTCTGGAACTGGGAGCGGCGTTTCCAGATCCGACGGATCGGGCGGACTTCATGCTGGTGGACAAAATGGTGCGGACACGACCGGATGTGACGTTGGTTCCAGTATCTTCTGAGTTGTTACAACGTGGGATCGAGCTGTTCGCCGCCCGCCCCGACAAAGGATGGTCATTGACTGACTGCATCTCTTTCGTGGTGATGAAGGAGAACGAGGTAAAAGATGCGCTCAATGCAGATCACCATTTTACGCAAGCAGGTTTTAGGGCGCTGCTGATTCAAGACGATTGAACGAGGAAGCTGTCACCCACCCCCACCGCCCACCATGCCCGCATCCGGCTTCGTCATCCGGGCAGGATCCAGCGCTTCGTTAAGTTCGGCCTCGGTGATGCCGAGCTCGCTGAGGCGTTCCAGGCAAAGCTGGCGCACGGGCGTTCCCGTCTTCGCGCTGAGCTTGGCGATCTCCGCCGCCTTGTCATAGCCGATCTTGGAATTCAGGCCCGTGACCATGGCAAGGCTGTGCTCGATGAAACTCGTGCAGCGCTCCCGGTTTGCCACGATGCCATCCACACAGCGCCTGCTCAGGAGCGTGGTGGCGTTGGTCAGCAGCTCGATGCTTTCCAGCAGCGCGGCGGCGAGCGCGGGCATCATGACGTTCAGCTCCAGATTCCCATTGGCGGCGCACCAGGTGACGGTGGTGTCATTGCCCATGACCCGGGCGCAGACCTGCATGAGGCTCTCACACATCACGGGGTTCACCTTGCCGGGCATGATGGAACTGCCGGGCTGCGTGGCGGGCAGACTGATCTCACCGATGGCACACTGCGGGCCCGAACTCAGCCAGCGCAGGTCATTGGCGATCTTGAACAGGCTGGTGGCCACGGTCTTAAGCTGGCCGCTGACCTCCACGAGGCCGTCTTTCGCAGACTGGGCCTCAAAGTGATCCTGCGCCTCCCGAAAGGGCAGGCCGGCCTTTCCGGCGATGAGGGCGATGGCGCGTCCGGGCATCTCCGGGTGGCCATTCAAACCGGTGCCGACTGCCGTGCCGCCGAGTGGCAGTTCCATGATGGCACTGAGCGCCGTGCGCACGCGAGCCACGCCGAGCTCAGCCTGCCGCGCATACCCCTTGAACTCCTGACCAAGGCGCACCGGCGTGGCATCCATCAGATGCGTGCGGCCGATTTTGAGCACGTCCCAAAACTCCCCGCCCTTAGCCGTCAGCGCCTGCTGCAGGACCTCCAGCGCAGGGAGAAACCTCTCATTCAACTCCTGGGCGACAGCGATGTGCACCGCCGTGGGAAAGGTGTCGTTGCTCGACTGCCCCATGTTCACATGGTCATTCGGGTGCACGGGCTCCTTCGCGCCCAGAGGCTTCCCTGCGATCTGGCACGCACGATTTGAGATAACCTCGTTCGCATTCATGTTGGTGCTCGTGCCAGAGCCCGTCTGGTAAATGTCGATCACGAACTGCGCATCATGCCCACCCTCGGCCACCTCCAGCGCGGCCTGCCCGATGAGGGCGGCCTTGTCTGCGGGCAGCAGACCCAGGCCCTCATGCGCACACGCGGCAGCCCATTTAATGAGGCCGTAGGCATGGATGACTGGCAGCGGCACACACCGCCCGCTGACCGGAAAATTCAGCACCGCGCGCTGGGTGCTCGCCCCGTAGAGCGCCTCCGCTGGCACGGACATGTTCCCCATGCTGTCTGTTTCAGTGCGGGTGTTCATGGCAGGAGATACGTTTGTTAAAAGGTGCGGGCATCACTTAAGCTGCTCAAGGGTCTGGCACCAAGCAATCGCGGCAGCGTCTTGGGATCACTTTTGAAAAAAGTGCTGCACTGCAGCATTAAAAACAAAAAGCCGGAGATCGTTTCCGACCCCCGGCTTTAAAAAACTAAACGATAATAACCCGGCTTATTTCGTTTCAGCCAGCACGCGCTTGATGTCAGCGGCCTGCTTGTCAGTGGAAGCCGAATAGTCCTGCCAGACGACCTTGCCGTCCTTGATGAGGAAGCAGCTGCGTGAGGCGAGTGAAAGCAGCCCTTTGAGCATCTTCTTAACCTTGAAGGCCTCGACGATCTTGCCATCAGGATCGGCGATAAGGTCGTAGGGCAGCGTGAACTTATCCTTGAACGCCTTCTGCGCTTCCGCCTTGTCAAAACTCACGCCCAGCACCTGCACGCCCTCTTTGGAGAGCTCGGCAAAGGAATCCCGCAGGGAGCAGGCCTGCTTGGTGCAGCCCGGAGTATCGGCTTTCGGGTAGAAGAAGACCACCGTCGGCCCTTTCTTGTACACATCGGCGAAATTCACCGTGGCACCGTCTTGATTGACGCCAGAAACCACCGGAGCGGGGTAGCTGACTTTTTCGCCTTCGCCGGCGACGGCAGTTCCAAAGACTGAGCTGAGCAATGACATGGCGGTAAGAAGGAAGAGACGTTTTTTCATCATCATACGAGGTTACGGTATTGGGGAAACGACTGGACGGGGTTATTCGATGCTTACTTTGAGACCGGGTATGGCGGCAGCGAGCTGTTTTACGCCTGGCTTGGTGGCCTTGGACTGCCAGAGATGGACATTTTTGAGACTTTTGAGCTTTGCCAGATGCATCAGTCCGGCATCCGTGATCTCGGTGCCGTAAAGATTGATCGACTCGATTTTTTTCAAACCCATGAGTGATTCGAGGCCGGCGTCGGTGATTTTCGTCTGGCGCAGATCCAGCGAGACCAGGCGCGGAAGCTGCGCGATGGTCTTCAATGCGGCGTCCGTGATGATGGTGCGTCCCAGATCAAGCTGCACGATATTTTCCTTAAGGGGCAGAATTTCGGCAACCTTGGCGTCATCGCACTTCGAGACACCCGTGAGGAAATCGACCCGCACCAGCGGGCTGTCTACCTTCACCGAAGAGACCTGGGCACCGGCGGCCTTGGCCTTGGCCAGCACCTCGTCCGAGAGCGGTTTCACCTCTTTCTCAAGAGCGGCGTAGAACAGATCACGCGCGCGGGGGGTGTAGGGCTTGGTAGACTCCGTCATCGCACCGGCGGGCATCCCCTCCACGCTGCCGACCCAGCCGCCGAAGTTGGCACCCTCCTCAATCCACGTCTTGAGCAGGGCGATCTCTTCCTTGGTCAAATCTTCGCCCTTGGAGGGCATGTGGGCGTCGTCGTCCTTTGGCAGCGTGACGGACTCATAGATGGCGCTTTTATCCGGCGCACCAGGGGTGAGCACCGGGCCGTTTTCACTGCCTTTCAGGATGGCCCAGGAGGCGTCCAGCCGCAGCCCGGCCTTGGGCTCCTTTTTCTGGCCGTTTTGCACATGCGTGGCCTTGTGGCAGTCCATGCACTTCTTAGTAATGGCAGGCAGCAGGTCCTTTTCGAAGTTGACCGCCGAGTAGGCTGAGGACGTCATCAGGTAAACACTGATAATGAAGGGGAAACGAAACGCCGTGGTGGACATGAGGTGGGATAAAGGTAATAAACTAAAAGGATTGCGTGGCATACCTGCCCGCGAAATTTAGGTAGGAGGGATAACGCTTGCTTGTTCCCCTTGTTTCAGAGAATTAATGACAACCAACTTAGGACAATGAGCACACCACCCACTCTGCCGGCACCGTCATCCTCCAAAGTCCAGATCGAAGCAGACACGCTGCTCCGCCGCAATACTCTGGCCATCGTCATGGGTGGTGGGGCAGGCACGCGGCTTTTTCCGCTGACTGAAAACCGGGCCAAGCCCGCCGTCCCGCTCGCCGGCAAGTACCGCATCGTTGATATCCCGATCAGCAACTGCATCAACTCCGGCCTGCGTCAGGTCTATGTGCTCACCCAGTACAACAGCGCCTCGCTGAACCGCCATCTTGCCCGCACCTACCGCTTTGACCAGTTCACCCGCGGCTTTGTCGAGGTGCTCGCAGCCCAGCAGACCCCCGAAGGCGAGCGCTGGTACCAGGGCACCGCCGATGCTGTGCGGCAGAACCTGCGCTACTTCCTCGAAGGCGACTACGACTACTTCCTGATCCTCAGCGGTGACCAGCTTTACCGCATGGACTACCGTACGATCATGCGCCAGCACATCGCCACCAATGCTGACATCACCATCGCAACGATCCCTGTCGATGCCGAGGCCGCCACTTCATTTGGCATCATGCATTCCGATGAAGAAGGCCAGATCTATGAATTTGTCGAGAAGCCCAAGGATCCCCAGGTGCTCGAAAAGCTGCGCATCCCTCCCACCACGTTGAAGTCGCTGGGCATCGAACCGACGGAAGCCCGCTTCCAGGCCTCCATGGGCATCTATCTGTTTCATCGTGACGTGCTCATCGATTGTCTCGACAACACGCTCAACGACTTCGGCAAGCACATCATCCCGAATGCGATCAAAAACAAACGCGTCTTCAACTTCAACTTTCAGGGCTACTGGGAGGACATCGGGACCATCCGCAACTTCTTCGACGCCAACCTCGACCTCTGCCGTCTGGTGCCGCAGTTCGACTTCTTTGAAAGCTCCGCGCCCATCTTCACCCACGCCCGCTTCCTCCCAGCCACCAAGATCAACGGCGCCACCATCCGCGGCGCCCTGATCGCCGACGGCAGCGTGCTCACCGACGCCCACATTGAGACCGCCGTCATCGGCCTGCGCGCCAAGATCGAGCCCGGCACCACCATCCGTGACTGCATCATCATGGGGGCGGACTACTACGCAGGAGCCGTCGGCACAGATCCGAACCGCCCACCTCCCGGCATCGGCCGCAACTGCCGCATCGAACGCGCCATCATCGACAAAAACGTCCACATCGGTGACAACGTCGTCATCACCCCCGAAGGCAAGCCGGACAACATGGACGGCGAAAACTTCTACATTCGCGACGGCATCATCTGCATCCCGAAAGACGCCATCATCCCCTCCGGGACTTGGATCTGAGCCGCGCCAAAAAAAGACTAACACTCATGGCGGCGGATGCGTTAAAACCGTCGCCATGAAACATGCCGCCAATGTAGTTCTAGCGCTGGGTCTTTCCCTTGCCACCGCGTTCGCGCAGACTTCCGAGTTCCGTACTTTTACCAATGCCCAGGGCAGGGCCGTGCAGGCAAAGCTCGTCTCTGTCAGCGGGCCAACCGTGACCCTCGAACTGGCGAACGGCCAGAGGTTCCCGCTTGCCATCACTTCCCTCTCCGCTGCCGATCAGCAGTACATCAACACCCCCAAATACACCTTCAAGCCCGGCCCCAATGACAAAATGGAGCCCGCCTCGGTAAACGAAGCTGTCGGCCAGCCCATGTTTGACGAGGCTCCGCTCTTCACCTCCTCCGCCGAGGCCATCGCCGCCAAGCTGAAAATCCCCCAGGAGTCCAAGACCAAGACCGCCAGCAGCTACCGCGCCTACACCAAGGACGACTACCAGATGTTCGGCGCGCATCCCTACTCCGTGGCGATGTATGCGGAAAACGACAAGGTGACCAACTTCTCCCTCGTCTTTGCCAACAAGGGCGACCTCTTCAGCGCCAAAGGCAGCGGTGAGATGCACTTCGACAAAGACACCCCGCCTGCCGAAGCGGCCAAAATCGTGAAAACCGCCATGGACAAGGACCTGGCCGCAATCGCGGGAGCGCTCACCAAAAAGCTCGGTGAGCCCCAGAAGGAACGCTTTGGTGAAGGCTCAAATAAAATTGGTCGTCTCACCGTGCAGCGCTGGGACTGGCGCGGTCATTCCATCCTTCTGGCCGAGGCTCCCGGTGAATACGTCGGCGTGCAAATCGTCACCACCGCTTTCGCCGATGCCGGCGGCAAAGTGGAAGACACCACCGACAAGGTGATCCGCGCCCAAGCGCTGGCCAACCTCGAAAAGCGTGCGAACGGCGATGTCGTCATCGGCGACATTCCCATGGTGGACCAAGGCCCCAAAGGCTACTGCGCCCCCGCCACCGCCGAGCGCGCCATGCGCTACCTCGGAGTCCCGGCGGACATGTACATCCTTGCCAACGCCGGTGAGACCAACTTTGGCGGCGGCACCAGCGTGTCCACCCTGCTCGAAGGCATGGCCCCCCAGATCCGCAACAAGCGCCGCTCCTTTGACGCCTGGCAGGGAGAATTCAAGCTCAAGGAAATCGCCAAATACATCGACAAAGGCGTGCCGCTCATGTGGTGCCTCTACAGCACGGACAAGTTCAACGAAACCGCCAACAAGCGCACCAAAGAGCGCAAGACCGTCACCGAATGGGCCGCCTGGAAGACCAAGGTCACCGGAGAATCCGCCAACAACTCACTGCCCAAGGACAGAGAATCGGGTCATATCGTCCTCATCATCGGCTACAACAAAGACACCAACGAAATCGCCTTCAGCGACAGTTGGGGTGAACGCTACAAAGAACGCTGGATCACCCTCCCCGAAGCCGAGCAGGTCTCCCAGCAGCGTTTCTACGTCGTGGGTTTCTGAGCGGCCAAAAGTACTCAAGAGCTTCAGCTCGTTCTGGAAAAAGCGCTCTACGGCCAGGCCACGACCCAATGGCAGTTATTGTTCCTCCATCGTCACGGCGAGCAGATCACTTCAGCAATGCCATTGATGCCGGGCGTAATTGGCACAGAGAATGACGCCAAAGAAGATGACCATGCAAACGCCCACCAGCCTGTTCAGGAAGGCAGCTTCGTCGCTCTTCAAACTGGCCATCCCATCAGCGAGCACGACCACCTCACTGTGAAAAAGTGGACTGGCCACATTCAAGACGGCAAGGTCCGCCGAATTAAAGCGACTGGCGTCCCAGCCCGTACGCCGCAGGATGTCCGGCAGGGTTTTGGTATCTTCATGGATCATGATAAGCCCACGAACGTGGATTTCGGGCCCGTCTCGATCATTGAGCAAGGCCACTACCCTTTGTCCTTCCTTAAGGTGACGGTAGGTTCCCCAATCTGGCTCCAGTTGCTGATACTTGTCGTGTTCATCGCTGGTGTGAAATCTGACGCTCGTAGCGCCCGCCAGATCAGCCATCCTGCCATACATCGCTTCGATGCGCAGAGTGCAGGTCTCTTCCAGCAGGATCTCAGCAGGAGACTGGCGGACTTGAGAGGTGGACGAAGTCACCACTCCAATCAAAATTGCATCTGCGGACGTGAAGCGGGCGTCAACGTGGGACTCAGTGTAAATCTCCACTTCCTTGGGTGAAGTGCCAAGCGGAATGACCGGCGGCGGACGCGACGCCTGCGCCATGCAGCAGATCGTCAATCCAAGCAGCAGGAACCACCGCATCACATCACCCCCTCATCGCGCGCTGGCGCAGGAAATGGTCTACCAGCACGAGATGCACCATCGCCTCCACCATCGGCACGGCGCGTGGCAGCACGCAGGCATCGTGACGACCGCGCGCGGACAAGGTCGTATCTTCTCCGGTGTTGGTCACGGTCTTCTGCTCCCGCAGCACGGTAGCGGTGGGTTTGAAAGCGACACGAAAGACGATCTCCTCCCCATTGCTGATGCCGCCCTGAATGCCGCCGCTGCGGTTGGTGCGGGTGCGGACTTTCTCGCCGTCCATGTAGAATTCGTCGTTATGCTCCAAGCCCGTCATTTGGGTGCCTGCGAAACCGCTGCCGATTTCAAAACCCTTCGTTGCCGGCAGGCTCATCATCGCCTTGGCGAGATCGGCCTCCAGCTTGTCGAGCACCGGCTCACCCAAACCGGGCGGCACGCCGCGCACGACGCACTCGATCACACCGCCGACGCTGTTGCCTTCGCTGCGGATGCGCTCAATCAGCTCGATCATTTTTTCCGCCACGACGGGGTCGCAGGTACGAACGATGTTGGATTCAATCACCGCCGAAGTCAGCTCTGCCCCCACAGGCACTTTCGCTTCAATGTTCTGTACCGTCTTCACGTAGGCCAGGCATTCGTAACCGCTGAGCGAGTGCTGCAGCACCTTGCGCGCGATGGCACCGGCGGCCACACGGCCAATCGTTTCACGGGCGCTGGACCGGCCACCGCCAGACACGGCGCGGATGCCGTACTTGGCATCATAAGTGTAATCCGCGTGGCTGGGTCGATAGGCCTGCTGCATCTCCGTGTAGGCAGAGGGGCGCTGATCCGTGTTGCGGACCAGAATGCCAATGGGCGTGCCGAGCGTGAGGCCATCGAGCACCCCTGAAAGAATTTCCGCTTTGTCGTCCTCCTTGCGAGGCGTGACGATCTTGCTCTGGCCAGGACGACGGCGGTCGAGTTCGGCCTGAATGTCCTCCACCGTGAGGGGGATGCGTGGCGGGCAGCCGTCAATGACGACGCCAACGCCGATGCCATGGGATTCACCCCAGGTGCTGATGTGGAAAAGAGTGCCGAGACTGCTAGACATGTGGGGGTCATCATGCGGCAATCCGGCCCGCGTTCAAGACGGTTGTGCAATGACCTGAACTCGCAACCATGCTCACATGACCCTTCCCCGCTGGCTGCTCACACTTTTCGGCTGTGCCACCCTCACTTCGCACCTGCACGGCGCGGAGACCGTGGATTACGAAGGCGGGCGCTACCACCTCTACCGGGTGGACAAGGCCGACGGGTCCCGCCTGCAACTCGCCTGGTTGGGTGAAAACGGCAAACCCTTGGGAGATTTCAACGGCCTGCGCCAGCAACTCGCCACGCGCAGCAAGCGGATCATCTTCGCCACCAACGCCGGAATCTACGAACGCGGCCCGAAACCCTGCGGCCTGACCATCTGCGCCGGCAAGGAACTGGTGCCGCTGAATCTGCGCCCGGGTGAAGGCAACTTCTTCCTCAAGCCCAACGGCATCTTCTACCTCGACGACGCGACCGGCCCCGGTGTGATGGAAGCAGCGGAATTTGCCCAAAGCGGCCTCAAACCGCGACTCGCCACCCAATCCGGCCCTCTAATGATGCGCCAGGGCGTGATCCATCCCGCCTTCCAAGTAAACTCACCCAACAAACGCCTGCGCAATGCCGTAGGCGTGCGCAAGAAAGACGGCCAGATCATCTTCGCCATGAGCGACCGCGAGGACGCCACGAAAGGCCGTGTGACCTTCCACCAGTTCACCCGCTTCTTCCAGCACCTCGGCTGTGAAGACGCCCTCTACCTCGACGGCGACATCTCCAACATGCTCGTCGATCCGAAACCCGACGCCAAGTTCACCCCGAACACCTTCGCGGGGATGTTTTTTGTGACTGAGTGAGTTTCCGATTCCTACTAAGCTTGGACCCTTGAGTCCACAGCAAGCACGGTCATGTTGCTCAAAGGAATCCAAGCGGAACTTTGTTTCTCCCACAGATTCAGGAAACCCGCAGATTAGCTTCAGAAAACAATCTGTGGGTTTCCTGAATCTGCGGTAAAAAACTCAGGGGCAAGGCGCAGTGCCGCGAGTTCAGAGACTCGCACTCCTCCACCCCTCACGCCTCCACCGGCTTCTCCGCCATCATCACCGGCGCGGTGGCCGGAGTCGGTGCCAGCCAGGTGACGATCTCCGCCTTGATCCAGACCTTGATCCCCGCCCACAGCAGACGCAAGGCGGTGGGGTCTGGAGACAGGCTGATGAACGGCAGCCAGACGTGCCCGTTATTGGCGCGGCCGTAGATGCCCTTGCGCCGCCGCACCTCCGCGAGATGTACGAAGCGGCGGTTGTAGAAAGCCATGAACCAGCCAAAAGCCTCACCTGCACGCCCACCGTACGGCATCTGTTTCCATTCGATCTCCGGAGTGTCATACACCCCCCGCACCGGGCCGATAAAATAGGCGGAGAGGTCGAGCAGAAACGTCGCGTTCACCAGCTCCGCGTCGCCCAAGTAGGAGTATTTGTCCTTGTACAGCGCATTGAACCACAGTTGATAGCTGCGCGGGTAGGCCGTGTTCAGGTAGTCGGTGATCCCCTGCGTGTTTTCACCCGCCAGGTTCCTCTCCACCAGATCGGTCGCGGCAGAAACTGTATGGCCGCAGTAGTCCAGGCCGTGGCTGTACAAGGGGTCCATGAACCCGGCGGCATCACCCACCATGACCCAGCGGTTGCCGGCGATGCGCTCGGAGCGATAGGCGAGGTTCTTGTAGTAGAAGGTGTCATCGGCATCCGGCACCGCATTTTCAAACATGAGCCGGCCAATCGGCTGCGTCATCAAATGCGCCTGCAGCCGGGCTAGGAGCGACGGCCCCTCCGGCAGAGTGAAAAACCGCCGGTCCCAAGTGATGCCCGCACTGTAGCTGCCATCGGAAAGCGGGATGATCCAGCACCACCAGCCATGCCCCATAAGATGGTTCGTGGCCGTGGTGCGGAGGCCGCTCACTTTTCCCATGAGCTTCGGGTGCATCTTGCGGCTCTTGTAGCTGTCGAGTCCGTTCACATTGCGGAATCGGCACCAGATGGACGAGGTGGGGTGCTCGCTCTCCATGCTACGGTGCAGCCCAAGTTTCTTGGAAAGCACGGCCGCCTTGCCGGAGGCGTCGATCAGCCAGCGCGTGGTCACCGTGCGCATCTGCCCTTCCTGCGGCATGATTTCCAGCGTGTGCGGGGCCTCATCTTCCGAAAGCGTGATCGTTTTGATCGTGGCCGGGCGCAGCAGTTCGCAGCCGAAGTCACAGGCTTCCTTGAGCAGGTGCTCGTCCAGGACGGCGCGGTCAAGCTGGAAGGTGGGCAGACGTGACTGGTAGCGTGGCCCGATCTCAGTGAGATCCCCTACGTCATCATCAGGCGTCTTGCAAAACCACATGCGCAGGCCGTGTTTTTGATAGTGGTGCGCACTCAGGTGGTCACCCTGATGCAACACCCGTGTGAGGAAGCAGCCCGCCACTTCCGAAGTGCTTTCCCCCACCTTGCGGTCAAACTGCACCGTGCGTTCCACAATGAGAATGCGCATGGCCGGGTGCTCGCGTTTGAGCAGCATTCCCGTCGATGCGCCGGAAAAAGCCCCCCCCATGATGACCACGTCGTAATCGGTGCTGGATGAAATCATGCGTGTGGTGCTGAAAAAGTCAGTTGTCGGAAGGGGTGTGACGGTCGAAACAGAACGTCTCAACCCATCCCATGGTACGTCTTTAAATAATGCTGTCCGCCGATTCTGCAACCCACGAGCCGAACACGCCCTCGCGCTTGGGTCTTCATGATGCGTTCTGGACGCAGGCCATCTTGTTTTTCATGCGCTGGGTCCCCGCGCCGGTTTTCACCCTGATGACCTATCCCTTGGCCGCACTGGCTTATCTGCTGGCCGTGAAGCAGCGTGAGGCCATCCGTGCCAATCTCAGCGCCCTCATTCCCGGCAAAGGCTCCAGTTGTCTGGCCGGATATCAGGTGTTCCTCCAGTTTTCATGGACTTACCTCGACCGGCTTTGGTACCTCCATTTTGGGCGCAAGATCGACTGGGAGATCATCGGCGAAGGCGACTTCGAAAATCTGGAAAAGCATCCGGGAGGTGCCCTGATTTTCACCGTACACTCGGGAAACTACGACATCGGTGCCAGCCTGTTCGCGCTCAAATTCACCCGGCCCGTCCACACCGTCCGCATGCCGGAGGCCTCCGCATCGCTGCAAAAACTGCGCGGGGAAGAACTCTGTGAACAAGAGCGCCGCGTGCCCAATCTGCACGTTCATTACAACGAACCCGGCGGCCATCTCGGCATGGAGCTGTGCCGCCTGCTCCTCGCCGGAGAAGTCGTCTGCGTACAGGGCGACCGCGTATTGGGCGAGGTCACCCCCACGCAGGCCAGCATTGACGGCGTGACTTACAAGATCCCGCGCGGGCCGCTCGTGCTCGCAGAGGTGACCGGCGTGCCGTGCTACCCCGTGTTTCTCACCCGCAGAGGCCGCTTGGCCTACCGCATCGAAATTGGCAAACCTTTCATCACAGGCGGGAGCAAGACCAAGGCCGCCGAGATCAGCGCCGCCTGGCTCCCGGTGATGCATTCTTTTCTTTTGCAGCACTGGGACCAATGGTTTGTGTTTGAACCGCTCGTCACCCGCGACCCGACATGAATGCGGCGACTCGTGCATGCGCCCTGCGCCGCGCGTACTTTCTTTTCGCCCTGACCCTCGCCCCGCTGCCGGTGGTGATCTGGCTGATCTGGCACGAGCAGCCGCTGGCAGCCCTGCTGCTGTTTTGCACCGTCCTGACCACCCTGATGATTGGCACACTGGTACCGCGTTGCGCCCTGTTTGGCCGCATGATCAAACAACTGCCACAGGCTGGAAACCAGGTGCTCCTCACCATTGATGACGGCCCGCACCCGCAGCACACGCCTGCGATTCTCGACCTCCTTGAGCGTCATCAAATCAAGGCGCTGTTCTTTCTTGTCGGTAAAAATGCCGCACAGCATCCACACCTCGTACGCGAAATCATCGCGCGCGGCCACGAAATCGGCAACCACACACAGATGCATCCCGCCGGCACCTTTTGGCTGCTGCACCCGACTCGGTTGTGGCGCGAGATCGCCGACTGTCAGGAGACACTGGTGGCGATTTGCCCCGATCATCCACCGCGCTTCTTCCGCCCGCCCGCCGGCCATCACAACCTCTTCACCGCCCTCATCGCCCATGCGCTGGGCCTACGGATGATGATGTGGAGCGCGCGCGGATTTGACGGCGTGCAGACAGACGTACCCACCATCACGCAGCGCATTGCGCGCCGCTTGCAGCCCGGAGCCATCGTCCTGATCCACGAAGCCACCCCCGTGGCCATCGAAGTCGCACAGTCAGTGACCTCCCTGCTCGAAAACAGCGGTCTGAAATGCGACACGCCGCCCGCCTCACTCGCGTTCGGCGACGATGAGGTGGCGACGAAGCCACCCGCACACTGAGGACACTCATAAAACTGGCTTAAACTTCGGGGACACTTCGGCTTGAGGTGGTCATACGCGTCAGCGGACTGAATTTGAATGAGGCGGTGCAGCCAAACGCCGAGCATCATTTCTTCAACGAACAAGGCGAAGAACTGAAGGAAGCCATGCAAGTGAACTCAGTATCAGCACTGTCATGGCTGCCATGCGATACCTGTGAAATGCAAGGAGGTATGCTGCTGCAAGGAGGCTGCATGGTAGCGAAATGGTCTGCACAAGAAGAAAGGCTTCGACGCTGGAATGATGCTCTACGTCCCTGAATGCCGAGACAATGTGGAGCAGTATGCGAAGGCCGGTTATAGTAAGGAGGATCGCTGCCGCACGGCGAACGCAGTCAAAAAATCGTGCCATGACGGAGGCGCTTTGTGTTGGGCGAACGTTCAAGGTGAGGCACGGAGCGCAGCGGAGTTGCCTCCACCGTCCTGTTCTCTGCTCTTCGTTCGAAGATCACGCTCGACTTTAAGAACTGGATCGAACGAAAACTTCTTCTTCAGATGAGCGACGACCGTATCTAGGTAGCCTTGGTCGTAATCGATTCGAGGACCTGCCATGCAACCGTGGAACTTCACTGAAATCCCGTATTCCTTCAACGCAATCTGCGTCAACTCTTGGTCAATCATGCTAGGTTGCCCGACGATCTCATAAACAATCTTACCCTGCTTCAGATCACGCTGAGCATCGGTTTCTCCCAGTGAATACTCCTTTTGATCAATCTTCCGAGGTTGCGCCTCCTCGGATTGCGCCACTGCGACGAGGGCACAAAATCCGGTCACAAGAATTGCGAGAATTGGGATCTTCATTTTCTTCAAAGAACAGTTGGATAAGGCACAACAGCGTGGGTTTTGCTTGCCCTGAGTTATCGTCCACAGTTCGTGCCCGGATGTCCAGTTCAATGCAGTGAATGTGTCCTATCACACGAATTTCGTTGCGATAGACACAGCTTTTCACTCGCGTTCAGCGACGACGAGATGATTATTGAACGGCGTCCCGCCCCATAGCGGCCCCACCCGCACCCGCAGCCCGGCAGCACCGAGCACAGACTCAAACAAAGCTTGGTCCGGGTAGCACACAGGTGCGTCCTTCATCCAGTTCGTCAGCCGCGCCAGCCAGTCTCCTGCCACGGTGACGCGGAAGCGCAGGGAATCGTTCTGCAGGCAGGAACGAATGATGAGCTTCCCCCCCTGCGCCACGCGGGATGCCGCCGCTCTCAGCAGCGCTTCCTGCTCCTCCCGGGTGAAAAATTGCAGGATGTCCAGGATCACCACCTGGCCACTGTATTCCGGGAGCCCTGTGCGTGCATCCCCGGTCATGAAGCTGAGCCCTTGGCAGTCACTGAGCGAAACCATCTCATGCGCACAGGAGATTTTTTGCGCGTCGTAGTCAAATCCAGCGATGGCAGGTGCAAAGCCTGACTCACGCAGGTAAAACGCCAGCAGGCCGATGCCGCAGCCGATGTCCAGCACCGGCAGCGATGAGCCCAGCAGCTCCTTGGTCACAGCGGCATAAACCGGATCGGAACGCAGTTTCGCCACCGCGTAGAAGCGCTCCCGGCGCTTGAGGCAAAGCCGGGTGATTCGTTTGAGGGCGCTGGAAGGCAAAGAAGTACTCATGATCTGCCGATCCATTTACGCGGGACTTCCCAAGGTGCGAGCAATGAACAGGCCGTAATTTTGAACGCAGCATTGATCTCAGCCTGCGGCAGGTCAAACTCCGCCACGATGTCCTGACAGCGTTCAGGGTCACGGCTCCGCGTGCCATAGATTTTCACATGCTCCAATTGGGATGCCCTCATGATTTTTTCCGCAATCTCGGCGGGGCTGAGCTTGCGGCCCGCCACGTTGATGCCAGCACCCGCACATTGCTGAAACCACAAGCGGTTCCCCTGCTGCTCGATTTGATCGCTGGTGGTGAACACGCCATCTCCATACTGCTCCTGCGGCAGTTGTTCATCATACCCCAGACCCACAGAGCTGCTGGTCACGATCAGCCGCCCTTCAGCGTCAGTTTGCGCCTGCACCCCGGGCAGCAGGGTGCCGAGAGCACGCCCATCCTCACGCAGATCGGGCGTCTCATCCCAGCACACCGCTCCGCACTCACTCGTACCGTACAGATTGTTAATTTTCAGCCCGTGCTGTTCCAGCGCCATGCGCTCCAGGCCAGACGTGAGCGGAGATCCGGCGGAGATCGCAAGACTGATATTATCAAAACGGACATCGCCCATCAGCCAGGCCTTCCACAGGGCCGGAACCCCTGGCAGAAACAGCCGTTGGTGGTGCTTCATCGCCTCCATCAAGGGCTGGGCAAAGGGCTGCGGCGCAAAGCAGGTCGGCACCCCGTTGAACAAGGTTTGCAGCACCGTCATCGTCAGGCCAAAGGAATGCGCGCAGGAAATCGCCGCCACCCCTGCCCCGCGTGCCCCGAGATCCAGCGCCTCATGCAGCCGGTCCACATCCGCAGCGATTTGATCAAACGTGAAAAACTGGCAGCGGCGCACTCCCGAACCGCCGACGGCCTGCTTGATCAGGGCCGTGCCCGGCGGCACCGGGGAGGCAGGAACGCGGCGGGCGCGGTCTTTTTCCACCAGTTGTACCGGCACCTCGCGCAGAAAACCGGCCAGCAACTGGCGCAAAATCTGCGGCACATCCCCCTGTACCAGCACATGATCACCGGCAGGCTTAAGGGCACGCGCCTCCGCATCCAGCTCACGGAACGTGGTGGCACGTCCGTCAGCAAGATACAAAGCCGCCTGCGCTCCGCGCTCAGCCACAATACGATCCCAGCGTTCACCAAACATTTGCAGTCCTTGCGGCGAAGCGTAAACCATAGGCCGCGCCGTGCGGTAGAATGAACACTTGCGTTAGCAGTTCAACCCTCCACACAACGAATCTTATCCTGTCTTCACTAGTGTCTTTTCCTTTACCCCAGAGCATCGCCATCACCGGAGCCGGGATCGTTTCGCCTTTAGGCAGAGGCTGGCAGGCCAATGAACAGTCGCTGGCGGCGGACCGAACCGCGTTCAAGGCGGTCGAACTCTTCGACACCCGCGAATTCATCTCCAAAACCGCCGGGGTGGTCGATCTGCCCACAGAAAACCTTTTCCACCGCATCCCTGCCCACAAGCAGACCTTCTTTGACCGTGGCACGCGCATGCTCCTCATGGCAATCCGGGAGGCGCTCGCGCAGGCCGGACGGCAAGACATGGAGGGCATCGACGCGATGGTCATCGGCACCTCCGCCGGGGCGATGTCTTTGGGCGAGGACTATTTTGAACACGCGCATCATGATGCAGGCCGCGACCCGGCACAGCTTTCGCGTGCAGAGCATTACCAGCCGCAGCGCCAGATGAGCAGTCTCGCCGCCGAGTTCGGCTGGCGCGGGCCGGTCATCATCGTTTCCAATGCCTGCGCCTCCGGAGCCAACGCCATAGGTTGGGGCGCGGAGATGATCCGCTCCGGCCGGGCCAAACGGGTGCTCGCAGGAGGGTACGATGCCCTCGCACGGCTCGTGTTTGCCGGGTTTGATACTCTGCACGCGCTCGCACCCAGCGGCATCCCCCGCCCCTTTGACGCACAGCGGGACGGACTCGCACTGGGAGA
>NZ_JAQSEA010000073.1 GCF_029946185.1 Prosthecobacter sp. | reverse complement strand
TCAATCCATCTGCACCAAAATCTCGCGCGGCTTGGCTCCTTCGCCGGGGCCGATGATGCCGCGGTCTTCGAGGATGTCGATCATGCGGGCGGCGCGGCCGTAGCCCAAGCGCAGGCGGCGCTGCAGCAGGCTGGTGCTGGCTTTTTTCTCCTGGCGGATGACTTCGAGGCACTTCTCCAGGCATTCCTGCTCTTCGGAGCTGACGCCATCTTCACCCATGTCATCATCATCGCCAAACTCGCCGCTTTCGTCATCGACTTTGACATCGAAGACCGGCTTGCCTTGAGCGACACAGTGCTGGACCAGCGCATGGATTTCATCATCGGTGACCAGCGCGCCCTGGCTGCGAATGGGCTGCGCACCGCCGGGCGGCACGTAGAGCATGTCCCCTTTGCCGACGAGGTTCTCGGCGCCTTTGCGGTCGAGAATGACGCGGCTGTCGAGAGCGGATGAAACCTGGAAGGCGATGCGCGTCGGGATGTTCGCCTTGATGACGCCGGTGATGACGTCCGCACGAGGAGTCTGTGTGGCGACGATGAGGTGAATGCCGGCCGCACGCGCCATCTGCGTGATGCGGGCGATGGCCACTTCGATGTCTGCAGGCGCGGTCTGCATCAAATCGGCAAGCTCGTCCACAATGACGACGATGTAGGGCATGGTGTCGGGAATGACGACCTCCTGCCTGCGCGGCGGGGGGGCCAGGGAGTCACCAAGCCAGGTGCCGCTGGCATCGCGCATTTCGCTGTCGCCATCCACGGTGCCTACTTCGGCGGTCTTCGGCTCCTCGTTTTCCTGCGCAGCCTCCTCGGCGAAAGCGGCGGACACGCGGTCATCATCCACTCCAGCCTTGGTCTTTGCCTTGGTCTTGACGGCGGGAGCAGCGGCTTCTGCCGCGGCGGCAGCGGCATTGCGGGCGGCACGGGCGGCATCCGCCTCGGCCTTGCGCTTAACATTGCGGTTGTTGAAGGCTTCGAAATTACGGCAGCCTTCCTGTGCAAAGATCTGGTAGCGGTTTTCCATCTCCTTCACCACCCAGCGCAGGGCCAGCAGCGCCTTCTTGGGATCCGTCACCACTGGCAGCGCCAGATGCGGCAGATCCTCGTAGTTCTGCATTTCCACGACCTTGGGGTCGATCATGATGAAGCGCAGTTCATCCGGCGCAAAACGGCAGATCAGGCTGGTGATGATGCTGTTGATGCACACGCTCTTACCACTGCCCGTGGCACCTGCGACGAGCAGATGCGGCATGGCCGCGAGATCGCCAATGATCGTCTTGCCATACACGTCCTTGCCCAGTGCGACAGGCAGCTTGGACTTGCCGTTGACGAATACATCGTCCTCCAGCAGTTCGCGCAGTGGCACGATGGTCTTCTCTGAGTTTGCCAGCTCGATGCCGACGGTGTCCTTGCCGGGAATCGGCGCGAGGATGTTGATGCGCTCAGCGCGTGTGGCACGGGCGATGTCCGCATCCAGATTGGCGATGCGGCTGACACGCAGTCCATCGACCGGGCGCACTTCATAGCGGGTGATAGCAGGGCCACGGGTGATGTCCCCGGGCTCCACGCTGATGCCAAAACTGGCCAGCGCTCTGACGATGGTGGCCTGGATGCCGAGCAGTTCGCTCTTGTCCGTGGGAGCCCGATTCGTCTCCTCCGGCCATTTCAGCAGCTCCATGGAGGGCAGCTTGTAGTCTTTGAAAAGCTTGGTCAGATTTCCCAGCGAGCCATGCGGCGCCTGCTCCATTTTCTGCGCACGCTTTTGCTCCCAGACTTCGGCCAGCTTGGGCTTGTCGCTGCGATCGTCATGAGCACGCGAGATCGAGGAGTCGATAATCTTCGGCGGTGGCGGGTCAAACTTGAGCGGAAGCTCCATGTTGGTGGCCGCTGCAGGTGTGTCACCGCGCAGTTCCGCCGCGCCCTTCTTCTTCCGCCGCAGACCTTCCGGCACCGGCGTCACGGTTCCATAAATCGTGTTCGCGGCTTCTTCAGCCAGCTTTTCCTGGATCAGGCGTTGTGCCTCGCGCTCCGCCTTCCAGCGGGTCAGTTCCAAGCGAATGTTCTGGATCACCGTCAGCGGGTGCTGACCGGTCACGAGAAAGAGTCCGCCCATATAGACAGTGCCGAGCACCAGAGTGGCACCCACCTTGCCGAGAAGATTCCTCAGCAGACTGCCGCCGATCACATAGCCCAGCCCGCCCGAGCCGCCCAGCGGCGTGAAATGATCCCGCTCGCTCAGCAGATTCTGCACTTCCAGCAGCGCGGCACCGCTGATGATCATGACAGCCACGCCCAGCCAGGCTGCGCGGGTGATCTTCATCTTGGAGTGCAGTTTGCACACGCCAAACCACGTCATGCTGAAGGGCAGCAGATAGGCGGAAAAACCCATGAGCCACAGCATGTGCCCGGCCGCAAGCGCACCGACGCGACCAACAAAATTGTGCGTCGTGTCCCCGGAAGATTCCGACAGCGCCAGAAAGGACCAGGAGGGCATGTCGCGCGGATCATACGACACCAGCGCCAGCAGCAGCATGGCCGCGAGCATCAGCAGCAGGATGCCGAAGGCATCATTCCATGGGCCTTCTTTCTCGTCCGTAGATCGGGCGCGAGGGGGGCGGGGGGCAGCGGCGGCACGAGGCATGACAACAATCTGGTAATTGTGGCAGACGAATTTATTTAAGGCTATCGAAATATTTACCTTGCCTCACTTTTATGAATCAGCTTCGATTCAATCTGGGATGCTGCTTGACCTCAAAACTCCAGCGAACATCTTTGTCCGTCACTTCATAACACCACCATCATGAAAACCACCCTTACCCTCACCCTTGGCGCCTTGCTTGCCCTCGGCCTCTCCGTCACCTCCACCACCAGTGCGCAGGACGCCGGCAAAGTGGACTTTGAAAAGCAGATCCTCCCGATCTTGAAGGAAAGCTGCTTCAAGTGCCACGAGAAGGAGAATGAAGACAATGGCAAGATCAAGAAGCCCAAGGGCGGCCTGCGTCTCGACAGCGCAGCAACCATCACCAAAGGCGGCAAAGAATATCCGGATGAAAACGTCGTCGCCGGTAAGCCTGACGCGAGCTGGCTGGTAAAGACGATGACCCTGCCTGACACCGACGACATGGCCATGCCCCCTGAAGGCAAGGGCGACCGCGTCACTCCTGCAAACATCGACCTCATCAAGAAGTGGATCACCGAAGGTGCCAGCTTCGGAGCTTGGAAAGGCGTCGAGTAATTTTCTTTTAGCGCTACATCTCATCACGGAGGGCGGAGCCTTGGGCTCCGCCTTTCTTTTTCCCCTTTATGAACACACCTTTTCGTTTCACCACCTGTCGGGCCGGATCTGAAGCCACGCTCAAGCGCGACATCGCCAGCCACTTCGTCGGTGAACTCACGCCTGCGTTCATGAAGCCGCAGTTCATCACCTGGAAGGTGAAGCATCCAGGTTTCAGCCCGCCGAAAAACCTCAGCCACTTTGCGCGGGTCAGCGGCATCTCGCTTGGATTGTGTAAAACAATTGGCGAACTCGTCGAACACACCCGTAATCTCGGCACCAAGCCGCTGCGCCTGCACGTCTTCCCGCGCATCACCGCCGAAGACGGCGTGGAAGCCGCCACCTGGCAGCCCATCGACACGCTGACTGCTGAAATCACCCAGGCACTTGAGCAGGCGGGTGTAGCGCTCGAAACAGCACCCAGCATCTCTCAGGGCGATCTCATTCTCGATGTCATCGTGGGCGAGACTCCGGAAGAGCCGCTCTTCCTCGGCTACCACGAGCATCAGTCCGGCATGCACACGCATCCCGGTGGTCTGCCACGCATCTCACTGCCTGCAGACGTCCCCTCACGCGCCTGGCTCAAGCTTGAACAAGCCCTCGCCTGGCGTGGCTGGGATCAGCTTGATCTGAGCGGACAAACCGCCCTCGACTTGGGTTGCGCCCCCGGCGGTGCCACCTATTCGCTGATCCAACGCGGCATGAACGTCCTCGGTATCGATACGGCTGAAATGGACCCGCGCGTCCTCGATCTCGCCAAGGCCAAGGGCGTCCGATTCGATCACTGGCGCACTGCCGCAGGCCGGCTCAATCTCACCGCCCTGCCGAAAGAAGCCGCGCTGCTGCTGTGCGACATCAATCTCGCCCCGCCGCTGGTGATTCCCGAGATTCAACGCATTCAGGATGCGGTGCAGGCGCGTCGGCTGATCCTCACGATCAAGCTCAACACCCCGGCCCTCGAAGACAGGGCCCACGAGTTCATCGATACTATTCGTGACTTTGCCCCCGCCCCCTTGTTTGCCACGCAGCTTGCGGGCAACCGCCGGGAGATCTGCGTGACGGCAGGGTGATCCCGCTGAAAAGCGCTCCCTCCAACTGTCAGCCTCGTTTCCTGCTTCCACCCTTAGGGTGCTTGTTTTGACAACGAAGGTGAGCATCCCTTTCAAAATCAATCCATTGTGAAATTCACCCTGGAAACAAAGGGTTTTCTACCATCTGGGAATCCTCAGTTCCAGGCCCGCCCTCGGCACGAATGACCGGCACAACGGTCTTTCGTCCGGCGCTGTCGCCGGACTCGGCGTCACATCCATCAGGCCAGCAAGGAACCACTGAACAAAACGTATTGGCATCCTCAAAACAGCCACGCCATGCCCTGCTGCCACATCCAATCTCTTGAGCATCCGGCTTTTCCGGCGACACTGATTCCCGATGCGGAGCGTTTCGCCAATTATGTGGGCGGGGTGCCGCTCAATCGGATCGGAGAACCTCTGCCAGCCAGAGTTCTCACAAGTGCGCTTCATCTGGAGATGAAGCTGTGGAAGCAGCCCAAGAAATTCCGTTGGTATGTCAATGACGCGCAACTAAACTCATGGGGTGTCATGGCGAACCGAACAACTGCTCCTTATGCAGAGTATCCTCGATTTGTGCAGCAAGCTCAGTGCAACATCTTTTCCAAGATCAATCCGCCCGAAAGCGTTACCGATTGCCGTTTAGAAGCATACGACAAATGGCTGCTTAGCACGCAGATGGAATTCAGAAGCAATGGTTTGGCTAATGCAGGTCTTGAAGTTTGGACACCAAACGGGAATAACAAGCCTCCGGAACTCGGCACAATTGGTCTGGCGCAAAAACTCATCAACATTTACGTTAAATACGAGCTTTGTTGGCAGGTGGCTGGCAAGTGCTTGAATGCTGTGCAAGCTGCCTATGCAAATCCGCACATGCCTCACCTGCCCCAGTATCTGTGTGCGTTGCATGCGCCGATTGACCGGATTCTGTTGAAGGAGATATACAAGCTCGGTTTGGGCAGGCAGCTCCAAGAAATGAAGCTTCTCAAAGGAGAAAATCTGATCCAGTCTTTCGACGGATCTTCCCGCCCTTGGTCCAAACTCAACTGCCTGCGTACTTATTACGGCCTGCAACTCATACTGCGACGGATCGCTATGCACACTTGGAAAAAAAGCTGCGCCTGCGCAGAATCAGCCCGCAAGGCAATCCAAGGATGTGCCGATTGGTTTAATGAGAACTATGGCGAAGAACACCCGTGCGGTGAAGGTCAGAAAGACTGGATACAAACCGCCTGCGATTTGCCGGAGCAGTTGATTGAGAAGATGCTTGAACGGTTAGTCTGTAAGACTTAGCCATGAATTCCAGACGAATATGATGGCAAGAGGCTAAAGGTTACTTTTCAGCTTTGCTCAGTCTTGAAGCACGCCAGGCTGAAATCTTCTGTATTGACAAATCGGATAAGCGAGATAGCGGCAAGTCGAACTTTTCGCCATCATCGCGCCTTATCACAACGGTATCTTGCGTCAGCGCTAGAATCTCAGCGCTTATCGTCTGCCCATCTCTGCTTTCAAGCTCCAGAAAAGCGCTTTTCCCAGCGCTCTGTTTTGGTTGGCGTCTTTTAGATTCGGTTTGAACTGGCTTTGCCGACCCGCGCGTTTCCGATTCTGTCTCAAGAACCGGTATGGCTTTGGGAACAGTCGTCGGCTCAACCAGTTCTTTGTTAGCCAAGGTATTTTTGTGATGGCTCACGATTTGGCCCAGGCTTGTCCAGACAAACCAAGCGGAGAGCACTGTTCCTACTGCTATACCCAACAGTACCACAATCCTCCTTCTTCTTAGCATATCGACGAAGCCCCACAATAACCCTGCTGCACATCCCCAAATCAATGCAGCCCCCATCCACCCCATCCAGCAGTTTGTAGATGCCTCAATGCCGTCACCAATAGAAAGGCCGTAATTCTTTTGAAGCAACCAACCCATGGGGGTATGGAAAATTTTGATTGCGAGCCAGAGGGCCAACAACGTGCCGATTACTCCCGCGAGTGCGTTGCTATTATCGCCACCTTGACTCTGGCTGGTGCTGGCAGCCGTGGGTTCAGCAGAAACTGGGGATTGAACGGGAGGTATATAAGACGTTGTGGTGGCTTTTGGCGGATTGACGCTTTTGGCGGAACCGACCCATTGGCTGCTACCAACCTGTCTGCGATTTACATCAACTGTATAAATGTAACCGCTACGTTGAATAGAAACTGTACTGATAGTATATCCCTTCAAACCGTCATCTGGTTCAGTGCCAGCATACTCGCTAAAAAGAAAACGACCACTTTCGTCCAAAACACTCACATAGTTACCATTCTGGTAAGCTGATCCAATAGCCATAAATAAATCCTCCTTCTTTATGTATCAAATGGCATCACCCTTCATTTATTCGCCTGCTTTATGCTAAGCCAATCTTTGATGTGCTCATCGAATTGAGGGTCAAGTGCTATTCCTATGCCAAAAACGACGATCAAAAATCCTGTCCAAAACCGAATTTGCGGAGAGGGATTTTTGATACCAAATACTACGATTACCCATCCAATTGTGCGAAAAATGTCACCAATGATTTTGCCAATAAGGAACGAAATATTCATAAAAAAGAAACAACTCACTTAACCCGTGGGGATTTTTCAACTTAATGCAACACATTCTCTCTTAAACCTCCTACCACCACACCATACAGCCCCTCCCTGCGGCCACCTTCATTCCACCCATAGTGCCTCTAGGGGTGGAAACGGGAAACGAAGCCGACGAAAAGAAATCGTCCCCATGGGGAACCGCGAAAAAAACGCCGCAAACCCAGAAACGGAGCTGGAAATGGGCCGCGCGGCGCATGAGCGCGATGCCATTCCTGCCCGCGCCGGTTAAGCGCGCAGCGGCACGACCTTGCGGTCAAGATCATGGGTGGCGTGAATACGGCGCACGGTACCACTGCGGGTACGCATCAAAATCGAATGCGTTTCCACGCGGTGATCCACCAGACGGCAGCCGGGCAGCAAGGGGCTGTCGCTGATGCCCGTGGCGCAGAACAAGGCGCTCTCCCCCACGATGAGTTCATTCACGCGGAAGACCTGATTCATCTCTGCTGCAGGCGTCATCGCCGCGACCTCAGCACGATGCTCCTCATTGTGAAACCACATGCGCAACTGCATGTCGCCACCGAGACATTTCAGCGCCGCAGCGGCCAGAATACCTTCGGGCGAGCCACCCATGCCAATGTAAAGATCGCAATTCGACTCAGGCATCGAAGGCGCGACCGCAGCCGCGATGTCGCCATCAGTCACCATGCGCAGCGCCGCGCCCGAGCGGCGGATCTCCTCGACGATGTCGTGATGGCGCGGGCGATCCATGGTGGAGACGACAAGGTCGCGTTCACGCTTGCCCAGAGCTTCCGCGACGAAGGAGATGACCTCCTGCAAAGGCATGTCGAGGAAACAGCGGTCACCCCTGCCCTCCAGCGCCTTTTTCACCGCCGGGCCGTAAGCGATCTTGTGGCTGTAAAAGCTCGGGATGCTTTTCATGGCGCATGGGGCACCGTCAGGAATCTGCGCCGCTGCAATGACGGAGATGCTGTTGGGCAGGCCCTTGGCAAGGTTGCTGGTGCCGTCGATGGGATCGAGGGCGATGTTGAAGCGAGGTGACCCATCCCGCCAGGTGCCCAGGTGCTCGCCGACGAAAATACCGGGAGCGTTGTCCTTGATGCCCTCGCCAATCACGACCTCACCACGAATATCGAGGATGTCGAAGACGCCGTAGATCGCGCTGCAGGCCGCGCCATCGGCGAGTTCCTTTTCACCCCGCCCGAGCCAGTGGATCGCCTGCAAGGCGGCGTTTTCCGTGGCACGCACGAATTCAAATTCGAGCACGCGTTCGAGATCGTAAGCACTGCGGAGCGGTGGGAGAGATGAGGACATACTTGGCGATTTTGAATGACAAATGCCGAAACGACGAATGAAAAAATTGCTTCATTCGCATGACCTCTACTTCTGACACGTCGGGCAAAAGAACGTCGAACGCTGCCCCTGCACGATCCGTTTCACCGTCGCCTCACACACCCGGCAGGCTTCGTCCTCGCGATCATATACCCGCAGCGTCACCTTGAAATAACCCGGCTCGCCGCTCTCGTTCACAAAATCACGCAAGGTGGTGCCGCCCATCTTGATCGAAGTCGCCAGCACCTTGCGGATGGCCTGCACTAGCTTGACCAGCTTTGGCTTCGTCACCTTCCCTGCGGCTTGCTGCGGATTAATCCCCGCCATGAACAGCGCCTCGCTCGCATAAATGTTCCCCACCCCCACGACGACATGCGCATCCATGATGACCTGCTTGATCGCCGCCGTCTTGCCTTTGCAGACGGCTTGCAGATGCGCCGCCGTGAAGTCATCGCTCAGCGGCTCCGGCCCCAGATCTCGCAGCAGCGCATGCTCCATGGGGTCGCCCTCAATCCACAGCGCCGCACCAAAGCGACGAGGATCGTGCAAGCGGAGCTGCTTGCCGCTTTCGAGCGTGATGGCGAGATGATCATGCTTCTTGAACGGCGTATCCGCCGGCAGCACCCGTAGATTGCCCGACATGCCCAGGTGCAGCAGCAGCGTGCCTTTGGCGGTGCCAAACAGCATGTATTTTGCGCGTCGCGTTCCTGTCTCAATCCGGCAGCCTTCCAGCTCATGAATCGTGTCTGGCACCGGCCAGCGCAGCCGCTTGTCCCGCACGATCACCTCCCGAACCCGCTTGCCAAGCACATGCGGCGAGACCCCGCGCAGAGCGGTTTCGACTTCGGGGAGTTCAGGCATGGGAATATTTAAAGTTGCGAGCGGATGGCTTCGATCACTGTCGGAGATACGCGAAAATTGGTCTCCTGGGTCAGCCTAAAAACGGCCTGATCAAAATCGAGCAATTGGAGCCGTGCGGCATCAGCAATGACAGCCAGAATACCTGAGACGCGAAATCCGAGGCGTTGGGCAATCTGGCGGCCTTTGCGCTCATCCATGAGCAACAGATCAGCGGCTTGATCGTGGGCCAAGCGAATGGCGGCGGCTTCTCCGGCATCAAGCCGCGCGAGTTCGCTGTGAGTCCATGACGAAACCGGCGTCACCACGGCCAGCCAGACAGGAGGCGTTTTGATCCATTCTCGCAATGTGGCAGGCGATTGTGGATGCTGGCATTCAGCGAACACTTCTGGCAGGCAAAGGATACGGCCATAAAGAATAGGCAGCACATCGACATGACCGATGGCGACGAGATAGCGCAGCGGAGAAGTATCGCTGATAACGATCACGCGACACGAAGGGCGCGGAGGTTGCTGATGTCATCCAGCACTTCATTGGCGGACGGATCAGGCCAAGCGCCGTGAGCAGCCAGAAAATCCTCGGTCTCCCAGCGCGAAGCATGACCGAGCAGCTCGCGGACTTCCGCCGTTGAAAAGGTACCCGAACGATAGGCCTGCACCGCATAGCCCTCGATGAACCGGGAGCGCACTTCATCCACCGCGTTACCAATGGAGGCAGCCAGATTGTCCGGGATGGTCATGGTGAGTGTCATGGATCAAAATACGACCCGAACCAGACCTTACAACCGTTTGCTAAGGGCTGTTTCCACCCTAGCTCGCTCCTACTTCCCCTCCAAGGCCTGCTCCAGCGCGCGCCAGGCGAGCATGGCGCACTTCACGCGCTGCGGGAATTTTTGGACACCTTCGAGAAGGATGAGTTCGCCGAGGGCGTCTTCATTGGCTGGAGCGCCGTCTCCCATAACGACACGCCGGAAGTCTTCGCGCACGGCGGCGGCTTCGTCCTTGGACTTGCCTTTGATCTTCTGCGTCATCATCGACGCACTGGCCTGACTGATGGCGCAGCCCTGGCCGGTGAATTTGAGGTCTTCGATGGCACCTTGGTCGGACAAGCGGACCCAGACGTCGATTTCGTCACCGCAGGAGGGATTGTCGCCATGGGCGTGGAGGCAGGGCGGCGGGAGTTCGCCGCTGTTGCGCGGGTTCCTGGAGTGATCAAGGATCACCTGCTGGTAGAGGTCACGGAGGTCGTCGGAGAGCATGGTCGGAAAACGTATAGCACAGGCTGGCAGCCTGTCTCACGTGAAGAACTTACGCGCGAGGAGCAGTACTTCGACGAGGCGATTGATCTCTTCGAGCGTGTTGTAGAAATAAAAGCTGGCGCGGGTGGTGCCGGGCACCTTGAAACGCTTCATCAGCGGCTGAGTGCAGTGATGCCCGCCACGCATGGCCACGCCATGGCTGTTGGCGAATTCGACGAGATCGTGCGGATGGGCAAAATCGAGGTGGAAGGCGGCGAGCGCGCCACGGTGGCCGGACTGCGGGCCGAGGATGCGGATGCCGGGCACCTCGCCCATGCGCTGCACGGCGTAGTTGGCGAGGTTGTGGTCGTGACGCTGGATGTTTTCGAGGCCGATGGCCTGCAGGTAGTCAATGGCGGCCCCGAGGCCGATCACACCGGCGATGTTGGGCGTTCCGGCTTCAAAACGATGCGGCGGCGCCTTGTAGCTGCTGCTCTCCATGGTGACCGTCAGGATCATCTCCCCACCGCCATGCCATGGAGGCATGGTTTCCAGCAGGGCCATGCGGCCATAAAGCACGCCGATGCCCGTGGGTCCGCACATCTTGTGGCCGGAGAAAACGAAGAAGTCGCAGCCGAGATCCTGCACATTGATGGGCATGTGGCCGGCGCTTTGCGCACCATCCAGCACCGTCACGGCGCCGAGGGCTTTCGCCTTGGCGATGAGCTCCTTGGCAGGGTTGATGGTGCCGAGGGAGTTGGAGATATGAACGAAGGCGAAGAGCTTCACCTGTTCGGTGAGCAGCGTTTCGATGGCCTCGCCATCGAGCGTGCCGTCGTCCAGCACAGGGATGTACTTGAGCGTGGCCCCGGTGCGCTGGGCGAGCATCTGCCACGGGATGATGTTGCTGTGATGCTCCATCCCGGTGATCAGGATGACATCCCCTGCCCGAAGATTCTGCGTACCCCAGGTGTTCGCCACGAGGTTGATGCCCTCGGTGGTGCCACGGGTGAAGATGATCTCGTCCTCCGAAGCGGCACCGATGAAATGCGCCGCTTTTTTCCGCGCTGCCTCAAAGGCCTCCGTGGCACGGTTGCTCAACTCATGCAGCGCACGGTGGACATTGGAGTTGTCGCGCTCGTAATAGAGCGAGAGCGTCTCGATGACCGCACGCGGCTTCTGGCTGCTGGCGGCGTTGTCGAGATATACCAGCGGGTGCCCATTCACCTGCTGGTCGAGGATGGGGAAATCAGAGCGTATGCGGTGCCAGTCCATGATCTTGGACCCAGGCATTAGCGTGAGACCATGCTCTGACGTGGCGCAGCGACGGTGGGTGCCGTCTTGCCAGCTGCGTAGATGCCACGCATTTCGACCTGACGGGCGCGCTCCTGCATGGAGGCAGGCTTGCCGTTTGCAGGCAGATCATTTTCTGCAATGTAGCCGAGCAATGCCGAACCGGTCTGATCCAAAATCCTCACCGGATACGTGTTCTTAAAAGCAGCCCACGTCTGGCTGCAACTGGTGAAGCCGGCAGAAAAAATAACGAGGAAAGCGAGGCGGAAAAATTTCATTACAATTGTTTTTATCATGCCGTTCTAATTCTGTAAACAACTAGATGCTCAGCGATTGAAGGCCACTTGGGAGCCGACAAGGCCGTCCATTGGCTGCATTCCACGCGCCTTCTTGTTCTGCACCTCTCGGGCGCGCATTTCCAAAGTCTGGCCGTCAGCCCTGCCTTGGCCATTCTCGTCAGCAAGCATCAGGGCATAAGGAGCAAGACGCAATGCCGTGCCGATAAGCCCGCAGTTGCTTAGCAACAGACAGGCGGAGATGGCAAAAATCAGGCGGGATTTCACAGGCATTTATCGTTATTATCACAACCGCCTCTGAGAGTAAACATATATGATGGCGCTGGATCAGGACGAAACTTGCGCTTTATGCGGCAAACATTCCCCCTGCCCCGCCGTATTGCACAGCCGTCCGACCAACCCCCATGAAGAAACTGCTTTCTCTCCTCCTCGCCCTCACCGTCTCGCTCCAGGCTGAGATCGAACTCAAGCAGGGCGACAGCATCGCCATCCTCGGCAATGCGCTGCCAGACCGCTCGCAGTATTCCGGCTGGCTGGAGTCGATGCTCACGCAAGCCAATGCCGGCAAGGACCTCACGTTCCGCAATCTGGCCTTCTCCGGCGATGAGGTGCAGACCTGGCACCGCATCGACAACTTCGGCACGCGCGACGAATGGCTCACCAAGGTTAAGGCGGACGTCATTTTCGCCTTCTACGGCTACAATGAATCCTTCAAGGGCTACGAAGGCATTGAGGAGTTCAAAAAGAACCTCGCCAAATTCCTCGACGACACCAAGGCGCAAAACTACAGCGGCAAAGGCGCGCCACGCATGGTCCTGTTCTCGCCCATCGCCCTGCAAAAGCTCGCCAGCGCCAGCCTGCCAGCGGTGGAGGAAAAGAACACCAACATCCAAAACTACGCAGCCGCGATGAATGAAGTCGCCGCCGCGAAAGGCGTGACTTTTGTGGATCTCTTCCAGCCCAGCTCCAAGGGCCTGCCGGAGGGATCGACGCTCGACGGCCTCTACATCACCGACAGCGGTGAAAAAGCCCTCGCCGAGTCCGCTTTCAAGTCCCTCACCGGCAAGGAAGCCCCCCAGGTGAATGAAAAACTGCGCCACGCTATCATCGACAAAAACTGGGAGTGGCACCAGCGCTACCGCACCGTGGACGGCTACAATGTCTATGGAGGCCGCTCCGGACTGGCTTACGCCGCTGGCATAGGCGCTTTCAAACAGAACGAGCGCAATCCCGAGAAGCCCTACATTTCCAATTACGAGGTGATGATGGAAGAAATGGCCCAGCGCGATGTGAAGACGGCCAACCGCGACCTGCGCGTGCACGCCATCGCCAAAGGTGGTGATCTCGTCGTCAAAGACAACGATCTGCCACCTGTGGAAAAAGTCCCGACCAACATGCCCAACCCAAAAGAGGGCAAGGAATTCAACAAGGTCCCGATGACCGGCATGACCTTCACTCCCGAAGGCCTCGTGGCATTCCCGGACGCGAAGGAGGCGATGAAAAACATCCAGCCGGAAGCCGGGCTCAAGATCACGCTTTTTGCCGATGAAAAAATGTTTCCCGCGCTGGTGAATCCGGTGCAGATGGCCTGGGACACACGCGGCCGCCTTTGGGTCAGCGCCTGGCTGAACTACCCTGAGCGCACCCCCACCAGCACCAAGGGCGACAGCCTGCTCATCTTTGAAGACACCAATGGCGACGGCACGGCGGACAAGATGACGGAATTTGCCGACAATCTGAACTGCCCCACCGGATTTAACTTTTACAAAGACGGCGTCATCGTCATGCAGTCGCCGAATCTCGTGTACCTTGAGGACACCGACGGCGACGGCAAAAGCGACAAGCGCACCATCCTGCTGATGGGCCTGTGTGCCGCCGACTCGCACCATGAAACGAATGCGCTGAACTATGACTGCGGCGGCGCCCTGTATCCGAGCGACGGCGTCTTCCACCGCACGCAGGTGGAAACACTCTACGGCCCCGTTCGCAACACGAACGGCTGCATCTACCGCTTTGACCTCAACCGCCGCTCGCTGGAGCGCTTCACGACAGACGCCACGGTCAATCCGCATGGCAAGACCTGGGACCGCTGGGGCAATGCCTTCTTCACCGACGCCACCGGCAACGTGAACACCTTTGCCGAGGCCTCCTCCTGCTACCTGCCACGCGAAGGCGGCGGCAGCGCCAAGCTGCAGGAGTTCTGGAAACGCCCCGCACGCCCCTGCGCCGGCAACAACATCATCTCCAGCCGCCACTTTCCCGACGACTGGCAGAACAATTTCCTCAACTGCAATGTCATCAGCTACCAGGGCATCTGGCGCGTGCCGCTCATGCCAGACGGCGCAGCCTTGAAGGGTGAAGTCAGCAACGAACTCGTCAAAGCCGACCCCGCCGTGTATCCCACCTTTCGCCCCAGCGCCGTCAGCGTCGGACCCGATGGCGCGCTGTATTTCTGCGACTGGGCCAATGCCATCATCGGCCACATGCAGCACCATCTGCGTGACCCGAATCGCGACCACGGTCATGGCCGCATTTACAAGCTCACCTATGCCGGCCGCGACCTGCTGAAGCCCGCGAAGATCCATGGCGAGAGCATCGAAAACCTGCTCGAAAATCTCAAAGCATGGGAGGACAACGTGCGCATGCGCAGCAAGATCGAACTCGCCAAGCATGACGCCGCCAAGGTCGCCGCTGCCGCGAAAGCTTGGGCAGCGAAGCTGGAGACGAGCGACAAAGAATACGAGCACCACCGCCTCGAAGCGCTGTGGACGCACCAGTGGGTCGATGTCGTGGATGTGGATCTGCTCAAAGCCGTTTTGCAATCTCCCGAACCGCGTGCCCGTGCCGCCGCGACGCGTGTGCTCTGCTACTGGAAGGACCGCGTTCCAGGCGCGCTCGATCTGCTCAAGGTCGCCGTCAACGATCCCGCCATGCCGGTGCGCATGCACGCCGTTCGCGCCCTCAGCTTCTACCAGCCCACGCCCGATGCGGAGAAGGCTCTCGAAATCGCCTACGACGTGCTCAAGCAGCCCACCGACTCCTACATCGACCACGTCTTCAGTGAGGCCCGCAAAGGCCTGCAATCCGTGCTCAAGACCAAGATTCTGCCAAAAGATCCCGGTGCCCTCGCCGAATTCATCGCCAAGACCACCGACGCCGATCTCAAAGGCCTGCCCGATCTGGAGCCCGTGCTCATCGAAAAGCTCACCCGTCCGAAGATCACCGCCGACGTTCGCTCGAAGGCCCTCGATGAACTCGCCAAGACCACCGGAGACGACAAGCCCGTCGTTCTCGTGAACATGCTCAAGCGCATCGAAGCTGCCGACGGCAAACTCAACGCCACCGCTGACGACCTCGGCAAGCTCCTGCTCGCGCAATCACCCGGCATGCTGGCCCGTCACGGCACGCTCATCAAGACCTTGGCCAAAGACGCGAAACAGGCCCCCGTGAAACGCGCCTGCTACGCCGCCTACATCGTCGGCGACAAAACGCCCGACAATCTCTGGAAGGCCACGACGGATGGCGGCGAGCGCAACTACCTCATCGAAGCCATAGCCCTCATCCCAGCCAATGAAGCCGCGCTGCGCGCCAAGTTCCAGCCGCTCCTCACCGCCCTGCTGGGAGATACCAGCCTCGATGGCGGCCGCCTGCGCGCCGTGCTCACCGCCCTGCCCCTCATGGGTGCGGAAAACGCCGCCGCGAACTTCCAGATCGTGGCGCAGCACCTCATCGACGGCAAGGAGCGCAACGCCGCCGCCAAGGCCCTCATGAAGTTCCCGAAAGCGAACTGGGATGTCGCCAAGGCCAAGCCGGTCACCGACGCCATCCTCGCCTATGGCAAGACCGTGAAACCCGCCGACCGCAGCAAGCCCGAGTACGTCGAGATCATCGGTGCGGCCAAAGAAATGGCCGCGCTGCAGGGAGACGCTGGCAAAGGCATCCTCGCCGAGCTGAAAACCATCAGCGTCGATGTCTTCGTCGTCCACACCGTGCATGAGCAGCTCCGCTTTGACACCACCCGGATCGAAGTCACCGCTGGCAAGCAGTTTGAAGTCATCTTCGAAAACGACGACGTCATGCCGCACAATTTCGTCATCGTCCCGCCCGGCAAGCACATGGAGATCGGCACCGCCGCCATGACCATGACGCCCGACAAGCTCGACAAACAAGGCCGCGCCTTCATGCCCGCCGCCTTCGAAAAAGAAATCCTTGCCGGCACACATCTCCTCGAACCCGGCCAGAAAGAAACCGTCAAACTCAAAGCCCCGTCACAACCCGGCGAATACGAATTCGTCTGCACCTTCCCCGGCCATGCCGTGCTGATGTGGGGAACGCTGAGCGTGGGGAAGTGATATGGCATAGTCTTCCACGCGACAGCGTCCCGGAGCGCGCCGGTCCTCCGGCGCTTTCGGACGTCCACCTGCATACGCATAGCTCCAGAGGTCTGGAGCACTCCAAAAGGCTGACGCGTTCTCGGTGCTCCAGTCCACGCATGGAAGCGTGGTTCAGCTCTCGCGGATTTTTCCTGCGAGCGAATCGAGCGTGCGCTTGAAGTCGTTGGAGCCGTTGATCAGGTTCGTGACGACTTTGCAGGCGTGGATGACGGTGCCGTGGTCACGACCACCGAACTCATCGCCAATCTGCACGAGCGGCAGTTTGGTAAGGGTGCGCGTGAGGAACATGGCCACCTGACGGGCTTCGGCTATATTCTTCGGACGACGTGGACCGGTGAGGTCGCTGACGCGCAGATCGTAGTGCGTGGCGATGATGCGCTGAATGCGATCCACCGTGACGGTCTTTGACGGATCTTCATCGATCACGTCATGCAGCATCGTGGCGAGCGCGGACTCCGTAGGGACGGTGCCTTCGAGAGAAACGTGGGCGGCCACGCGCATGAGCGCGCCTTCCAGCTTGCGCACATTGACGCGGATACGCTGCGCCATGAATTCGAGGATCCATGGGTCGAGCGAGACATTGAAGTCGCTCTGCTTGCGGCGCAGGATGGCGATGCGGGTTTCAAAGTCGGGCACCTGGATCTGTGTGGCAAGGCCCCATTCAAAGCGTGAGACGAGGCGGCTTTCGAGATTTTTGATCTCGCTCGGCGGGCGGTCGCTGGCGAGGACGATCTGCTTCGCGTTGTTGAAGAGCTCGTTGAACGTGTGGAAGAACTCCTCCTGCGTGCTGTCCTTGCCTTCGAAGAATTGCACATCGTCGATGAGCAGCACATCCACCTTGCGGTATTTCTGGCGGAACTGGCTGAAGGTCTGGCGCTTGATGGCGTCCACAAACTCGTTGGTGAACTGCTCGGAGGTGACATAGCGCACGTTGGCACGAGGTTTGCGCGCCAGCACTTCCTGGCCGATGGCCTGCAGGAGATGCGTCTTGCCAAGGCCGGTGGCACCGTAGAAAAACAGCGGATTGTAGATGCGGCCCGGCTTTTCTGCCACGGCACGGGCCACGGCCACGGAATAGCTGCTGTTCGGACCGATGACGTAGCTGTCGAAGTTGAACTTGGCGTTCAGACCAGCTTCGCTGAAGAAACGGATCGGAGCCTGATCAGCGGCGTTGACGCGCGCCGCCTTGAGTTCGGGCATCGGCGCGTAAGAAACAGGGGTTGGTTCAGTTGCGACATGAAATTCAATGGCTGCTGGCAGTCCGGTGACTTCAGCCACAGCATCGGCCACGGCGACCGTATGGTTGCTCTCGATCCAGAGCTGATGGATCGGATTCGGCACCGTAATGATGAACCGGCCGTCATCCGCAAGACGTGCGGAGGTGCCGCTGAAGCAACGCTGAAAATTATCGCCCCCAAGGCGCTTCACCAAAACTTCGCACACTTGATCCCAAACTGTGGGAACAGGCGTGAACAGTTCTGTGTTTGCATGGTGAGCCGAGCCATTGAGGGAAGAGTGATTCGAGTTTTCATCGTTACGCGCCATGATGATTGTTTCTGGGAGAATGAGGTCGGGATTTGGTTGGGAAGATGCGTCGGAAGAATTTTCAATGGGAGTATTCAGGAGGCCATTGAAGATCTTTTTAAACGACGACTCTTTGTATGTCGAAAGCGACACATGAAACAAGCTCTTCTTCGATATATTTTTGAATTTTGAACCCAAATAAACAAAACAATTATAATAATTTGCATTGGATTGTGAAGATCCCTTCAAACCAGCGTGAACAAGCTGTGAACAGCATGCGAATAGCTGTGTACAACCAGAATAGGCACGCAAAATGCGTGCCTTATTATTCAGACCGCACACCACACCGGCTTTGCCGGTGGGCGGCGGTAAAGATCAATGAGCCTGCTTCACATGCTCACCCAGCAGATCACGGCCAAAGTCGCCGTCAAAGCTGCGCCAGACGCTGTGCACATGATTGGCATCGTTCTGCGTGTTGTCATACTCGAGCAGGAAGGTCTTCCCCTGCACACGGTAGTAGTGTGGCTCTCCGCGCTCCTTGCCACCAGCCCAGGCAAAATACATCGGGCCGCTTTCTTTAAACTCTGCGCGTGCGGCTTCCGCAATATCGGGACGCATCCGGTCAATGTACTCGGCGATGATGCGCGCGAGCATGCTCTTCTGTTTCTCGTTGAGTTCGGAATCTGCCAAACCCGCGGGCGCAAGAGGACTCACTTTGTGCTCCGCCGCGGTCACCATTTCCTTGGGGGCTTCCGTGGCGACGAAGGCCGTCTTGAACTGCTCAGGGGTCAGCGACTTGACCAGTTCACGGCCCAGTTCCTCCTCAACTCCGAGCACGCGCAGTCCGGTCAGCGGTCCCTGGCGGATTTCACCCGGATTAGTGCCCATGAATGAGGGAGTGGCGCGGAGCATCTGGCCGTCTTTGATGGTGAAATTCAATGACAAGTGATGTCCTTCGACGCGCCAGCCCCAGGCTCCTTTGTCAGCGGGTTCGCCGAAAATCGAGACGAAGTATTTTTCCGGATCACGCTTCTCACGCGCAGCAGCACGCTTGGATTCATCCGCACCTTCCATTTGATAGAGCACTTCTTCCAGGCTCATGATCGTCACCGCCTTGGCGGAACCACGAAAACTGAGGCCGGTGTTTAAGAGAGCGTGGGCCAGCAGGCGCTGCTGCGGCGTCATCTCCTTGAGCGGCAACCCTTTGCGCTCACGCGGGATGAAATGCCAGTTTTCACGCTCCTCAGCGGCAAATTCGAAGCTAGCCTTCGCTTTTTGCTCCGGGGTCAGCGCGGCCAGAAAGACCTTGGCGATGGCGGACATCTGCGTACCAGCATCGTGCGCCACGACCGTGCGCGGAGTGAAACATGAAAAAGCAAGGCAGATGCCGAGAAACGGAACGGAGAGGCGCTGAGCGATGTGCATGATGGAGATGTGAGTCGTCTTGTTTGGTTGGCAGGGCAAGTCGAACGCTCATTCCAGCGGCTGTTTGTCATTCATTGTCATCAATTTTCACATTGCGGACGCCGAGACGTTGACACTTTCCTGCGTGAGGTTGTAGTCTGATGATTATCGTAAAATACCGATTTCACGCACCACCCGCCAAGCCGATCCGAATTCATGTACTCCAATGAAGCATACCTCCTCGAACAGCTCCAGGAAACCGGCCAGCTGTCCGAGCGTGACATCCAGCAGGCAAAATCCGGTCTTAAGCCTGGAGAAAGCGCCGTTGCTGTTCTGGTCAAATCGGGAACGATCTCAGATGAGCAGATCGCACGCACGGTGGCCGTCAGCTCCGGCATGGAGTACATTGACCTAAACGGATTCGAAGCACATCCCGGCCTGAAGTCTCTCGTGCCGCTGCAGGTTGCCCAGAAGTACAAAATCGCGCCGTTGGGAATGAACGGGAGCACCCTGCAGATTGCAGTGGCTGACCCGTTTGATTTCGAAACGCTGGATGCGCTGCCACACGTCCTGCAGCCGGACATTGAGTACTACTGCTCCACACCAGCTCTGATCAAGACAGTCCAGTCCAACATCTATGGCAATGATGCCATTCTGGGCATTGAAACTAAAGGCGGAGATCCCAGCGTTTCCTCAGATGCCGACGCCCCGGTCATCAAGCTGGTGCAAAACATGCTGATGGAGGCCTTCAAGCAAAAGGCTTCTGATATTCATGTGGAGCCGCTGGAAAAGGACATCCGCATTCGGTACCGCATGGACGGCGTCCTCGTGGACGTGGAGCATCATCCCAAACGCCTGCATTCGGCGATCATTGGACGCCTTAAAATCATGACCGGCTCCATGCAGCTGGATGAAAAGCGCATCCCTCAGGACGGCCGCATCCAGATGCACTTCAATGACAAGGAGATCGACATGCGTGTGTCGATCATTCCCACCAACAACGGCGAAAGCGTCGTCATGCGTGTGCTCGACAAGAGCAGCCTCAAACTCGGTCTGGTGGACTTGGGCTTCTTGAGTGATGACCAGGCCTCCTTTGAGCAGCTCATCACACTGCCTGACGGCATCATTCTGGTCACCGGCCCCACGGGCTCCGGTAAAACGACCACGCTCTACGCCTGCCTCAATTTCATCAACCGGCCCGACCGCAAAATCATCACAGTTGAAGACCCGGTCGAATACGAACTTGCGGGGATCAACCAGGTCATGGTGAAAGAAGACGTCGGCATGACCTTCGCTGCAGCCCTGCGCGCCATGCTTCGTCAGGCGCCCAATATCATCATGCTGGGGGAAATTCGAGACTTGGAAACGGCCTCCATCGCCATTCAGGCATCCCTCACTGGTCACTTGGTCTTCAGTACGCTGCACACAAACGATGCACCGAGCGCGGTGGCACGTCTCACGGACATCGGGGTCAAACCCTTCCTCACCGCCTCCGCCGTGCGCGCGATTGAAGCGCAGCGACTCGTCCGCAAGCTCTGCCCTGACTGCAAACAGCCCGGCAAGCTCTCAAGTAATGAGCTGCGCTCCCTCGGCCTCGAAGCCGCCCAGATGGCGGAGTCCACCATCATGAGCGCCGTCGGCTGCTCCAAATGCCGCCAGCGCGGATTCCGCGGCCGTATGTCCATTGTGGAGATTTTCAAGATTGACGACGAAGTGCGCGGCATGATCAACCAGCAGCTCACGACTCCCCAACTGCGCAAACGCGCGCGCGAACTGGGCATGCGCACGCTGCGTGAAGACGGCATCCGCAAGGTGCTCTCCGGCTCGACCACCGCCGAAGAAGTGATCGAGGCCACCATGTCCGACGCCGATTGATCTTCACACCTCGACTTACCCAACGAACTTCATTTCTTACAGACGACTATGACTCCCCATAATGTGGTAGAGATGCTCAAAAGCCGGGGCGTGATCGACAAAGGTCTCGCCTATGACATTGAGCAGGATTCCGTGCAAAACGGCAAAGACATTGTCCAGGTGCTGCTGTCCTACGGCATCTACACCAATGAGGATGAATTCTGGGCGCAGGTGGCCGATGAACTCGGTGCCGACCACTTCGATCTCGACAATTTCGAACCACCGCCCTCCGTCGTCGCGCTGATTCCCGCAGGCATGGCACGTCTGTACGGTGCATTTCCGATCACGCTGGATGCCCAAGGCCTCCACGTGGCCTTCACCGATCCGCTCAATCCGCAGCTGGTGGAAGACCTGCGTTTTGGTCTCGAAAAAACGATTGTGCCCGTGGTCGCGCGCCGCAGCCAGGTGCTGACCTTGATCGAGAAGTTTTATGGCGCTGGCGCACCCAGCATTGAGGAAATCTTCGGCCAGCTCGGCAAGGCCGGCAAAGACGGGGTCACCGCCGAAGCCGAGGCAAATTCCGCGCCCATCGTTAAGTTCGTCGATCTGGTGATGCAGCAGGCCATCAAGGAACGTGCGAGCGACATTCACTTTGAGCCGTTTGAGAAAGAGTTTAAAATCCGCTATCGGGTGGATGGTTCGCTGTATGAAATGGCACCTCCGCCCATTCACCTGGCCACGTCGATCATTTCCCGCATCAAGGTCATGGCGAACATGAACATCGCCGAGCGCCGCATCCCGCAGGACGGGCGCATCATGACCAACGTGGGCGGCAAACCGGTGGACATGCGCGTCAATTCCCTGCCCACGCAGCATGGCGAGTCCGTGGTGCTTCGAGTTCTTGATCGTTCATCGATTAACATTGAGCTCGATGCGCTGGGCATGCAGCCCTTCCTTCAAGACTACATCGTCGAGACCATTCACAAACCCAACGGCATCTTCATCGTCACCGGTCCGACCGGAGCTGGCAAGACCACCACCCTCTACGCCTGTCTGCGGCGGATCAACACCATCGACTGCAAGCTGATCACAGCCGAAGACCCGGTGGAATACGAACTCGATGGCGTCATGCAAGTGCCGATTAATGATGCGGTGGGGCTGACTTTTGCCAAGGCCCTGCGTTCCTTCCTGCGTCAAGACCCGGACCGTATCATGGTGGGAGAAATGCGTGACCTTGAGACCGCCCAGATCGCGATCCAGGCATCCCTCACCGGCCACTTGGTGCTCAGCACCCTGCACACCAACGATTCCGCTGGGGCCGTCACACGTCTCGTGGACATGGGGGTGGAACCCTTCCTCGTCTCCGCCACGCTCGAAGGGGTGCTCGCCCAACGTCTTCTGCGTACGATCTGCAAAAGCTGCCGTTCGCCGTATGAGCCCAGCCTGAACATTCTCAATCAGCTCAATCTCACTCCAGAGGACATCGGCGGGAAGCATTTCTACACCGGCTCGGGCTGCTCCGCCTGCGGCAACAGCGGCTACAAAGGCCGCAAAGGCCTCTACGAATTGCTGGATGTCACCGACCCCATCCGTGAGCTCATCACCAGCCGCGCTCCCTCCATCGTCCTGAAGCAGAAAGCCATCGAGCTGGGCATGGTCACTCTGCGTGAAGACGGACTACGCAGTATTTACGATGGAGCAACAACCATCGAAGAAGTCCTGAAATACACTTGATTCCCGCAACGCCAGCCGACGCGCGCACCTGAGTGCATCCCTGCACATTATTTGATGGACAGAATGCCCGCCGTCCCGGTATTCTAAAATTAGCCTGAACAAACGCCGCCAAGATACGCCCTATGCCCACGTTTCAATACATCGCCCTGGATCAGAACGGACAGGAAACCGCCGGAGAACTTGATGCTGCCTCTGAGGCAGATGCCATCAATCAACTGCGCCAGACCGGCCTCTATCCGACCAGCGTCGCCGCCGAAGGCCAGGGGCAGTCGGCAGCCATCAAGAAACGCGCTAAAGCAACGACGAAGGGCAAAACGAAGACCGTCAAAGTTGGTGTGAATGCCAAGGTGAAAAGCAAGAGCCTGATGATTTTCACGCGCCAGCTTGCGACGCTCATCGACGCAGGCCTGCCCTTGCTGCGTGGTCTCACCGTGCTTGGCCGTCAGGAGCCCAATCTGGTGATGAAGGGGACAATCAACACTCTGGCTGACAATGTGCAGACCGGCAGCACCTTTTCCGAAAGTTTGCAGCAGTACCCGCGCATCTTCAACAAGCTCTACGTCAACATGGTGAAAGCCGGTGAACTTGGCGGTGTGCTTGAGCTCGTGCTCAACCGTCTTGCCGAATACCAGGAAAAGGCCCAAAAGCTCAAAAACAAGATTGTCGCGGCGATGGTTTACCCCATCATCGTCATGTTCATCGCCGCAGCCATCATGGTCTTTCTCATGCTGGTCATCGTACCACGCTTTGAAACCATCTTTGAAGACATGCTGGGCAGCAAGGACAAGCTGCCGGCTCTGACTAAATTCGTCATCGGGTTCAGTCGTACCATGTACGATTACATCTGGTATCAAGTATTCGGCATAATCGCGATCGTTGTGGGCTGGCGGATGATGGCCGCCACCAAAGGCGGACGCCGGTGGATCGACCGCGCCAAGCTCAAGCTTCCGCTCTTCGGCGATGTCCAGAGCAAAACGGCCATTTCACGCTTCACCCGTACTCTCGGAACGCTGGTGACCTCCGGCGTGCCTATCTTGCAGGCCTTGAACATCACCCGCGACACCGCCGGCAACACCATCATTTCCGACGCCATCACCAAGGTGCATGATGCCGTCAAAGAAGGTGAGTCCATGGTGGCACCGCTTGAGTCCAGCGGCGTATTCCCTCCCATGGTGATCTCCATGGTCGATGTGGGTGAGGAAACCGGCCAGCTCCCCGAGATGCTCCTGAAAATCGCCGACGTTTATGAAGACGAAGTGGACAATTCCGTCTCCGCTCTCACCTCCATGCTGGAGCCGCTGATGATCGTCGTGCTCGCCGTCGTCGTGGGCGTGATCGTCATGGCCCTCTTCCTCCCGCTTATCGACGTGATCAAAAACCTCAGTGGCGGCGCTGGCGGCTAAGCCAGCCCACCACCCACACATTCTTGGAGTCATGAAAACAACTCGCTTCGCATCTCATTCACGCACGCGCGCCTTCACCTTGGTGGAGATGCTCATCGTCGTCACCATCATCTCGATGCTGGCCGCACTGACCTTGGGTGGATACACCTTTGCCATGCGCTCATCCAAACGGCGCCTCACCACAGGAACCTTTGAGGCGATCAAACTCGCCCTTGAACGTTACAGTACCGAATTCGGCGAGTACCCACAGCCGGCAGGGTCCAATCAAATGGTTCAGTTCCCTCCCGGCGTATCCACCTATGACACCTCTGGGGCTTCCTGCCTCTATCAGGCGCTGACCGGTGACGGTTATGACCAGATCAAGGGTGTCACCTCAGCATCTTCCGACTCCTCCGGCGGCGGATCTGGAGCCTCATCGGATGGTAAAGTGGAAGGACTCTCGGAGATCAAAAACAAAATGCTGGTCGAAATCCCCCAGACCATCTACACCCGAAAAGGCTCCACCTACATCATCATCGATGGCTTTGGACACCCCTTTCAATACCTCAAAGCGGCAATTCCAGCCGCCGTTAATGGTGCAAATGGCACCAACACCAATACCGATACCGCACCCACCACGATCAACACGACGTATGACCTCTGGTCATATTCAGAAGATGAGCAAAACACCACCAAACAAAGCATCAGCACGTTGAACGACCCGACAGTGTCAGTGAAATGGATCAAAAACTGGTGAGTTGAAGCCGCTACATCAGCTGAAAACGACATTGATTGCATGTCTTTGGGCATAATTTGGTAAAGTATGCCCACCAGTCTCGCCATCGTCTCCATCCTAGCACTGTTCATCAGTTTCTGGGTATTGAACGTTGCGCGCGATCCCAGCGTCTGGCGGCTCTGGTGGATGGATTTGCTGGGAGCACTTGATGTTGATTCTCACCGCGAGCAGCGAAGAGGGCAGGAGCGCCAGATGTCCTTCATCTGCTTCACGCTGTTCCTGCTCCTGCTGATAACTGGCCTTAGCGGAGCTTTCTGGACGATTGACCTCGTGAGGGATCACAAACGTGGCAAAACACGCTTTGAGCGCGAACAGCAGAGTTCCAACCGCGAAATCGAGAAGGTCAAAAGTCAGGCCCTGAGCGGCAACCGTTAAGGCGGTGCGCCTAACCGACTGGATTTTGGATTGCACGCGGCGCGCATCGCTGCGAAGGAACGTTTCATTCCAAATCCCGACTCCATGAACCGCCAGGAAAATCTCGAATCCCTCTTTCGCAACGGCAAAACCGTCATCCTTCCCATCGACCACGGTTGCGCCATTCCCGTGCCTGGTTTGGAAAATCCTTTTCAACTCATCGACCAGGTCAACGAGTTCGTCGATGGCTACGTCATGAACCTCGGCGTCGCCCTGCGTGCGGCCGACAGTCTCGCGGGCAAGGGCATCATCCTGCGCACCGACGTCTATAACACCCGCACCACAGGCGAAGGCGCTGGCAGCATCGGCGTCTTTGGCGTCGAGGAGGCGGAAATGGTCGGCGCGAATGCCGTGATGAACATGCTCTACCCCTTCTCCAACTATGAGAAGGCCAACTTCCAGGAATGCGCTGACCTCATCCGCCTCAGTCTCGACACGGACATTCCTGTTATCTTGGAATCCCTGCCCTATGCGCTCGGCTCTCCGGAAAAGTACACCGTGGAAAACATCAGCTTCGCCGTCCGCCTCGCTGCGGAACTCGGCGCGGATGTCGTGAAGACCCCCTACCCCATCAACGGCACGGTGGACGACTTCCGCCGCATCGTGGCGCAGAGCTTCGTACCCGTCATCATCCTCGGCGGAGCCGCCATGGGAGACGACGCCGGCCTCCTGAAAATGGTCGAAGACGCCATGGACGCCGGAGCCGCTGGCATCGCCATCGGTCGCAACGTCTGGCAGCACAAAAATCCCGCCGCCATCGCCCGCAGTCTTGCAGCCGTGGTCCATGAAGACGCCTCCGCGCTCGAAGCCCTCGCGCTGCTGAAAGAACCAGTGCGCTAACGCAGTTTCGTTTCACCCCACCATGAAACGACTGCTTCTTGCCGCCAGCCTGTTCACCGCCTGCTCTCTTCACGCCCAGCAGCTTCAATCCTTCGACATCAAGGTTGACGACTGGGCCGAAGGTGAGCCGCCGCAGGAAGTCTTCGTCGTAGATGGCACCATCAAGATCGCTGCGCGTGATGGCAACAAAGCCATCGTCATTGATCCCAATCCCATCACGGACGCCAGCGCCCAGCTCGCCGTCTCCGCCAGTGGCAATGCCAGCATTGAGTCCCGCATTCTCGCTCTCAAGCGCGGCCGCAGCACGCCGCGCTTCGGCGTCAGCGTGCATGGTATGAGCGGCCACCGCCTCATCGTCAATCCAGCCAAGAAGTCTCTCGATCTGATGAAGAACGACCAGACGCTGGCCACCGTGCCCTTTGCCTGGACCAGCGAAGTTTGGGTGAAGGTCAAACTCGAAGCCAAAAAGGGTGCCGGTGATGCCTGGACCATCACAGGCAAAGCCTGGCCTGCCGATGCCGCAGAGCCCTCCGAGCCGCTGATCAAGCACGAGGACAAGAACCTCAAAGGCCAGGGCAAATGCGCCATCTGGGCCACTCCCTTTTCAGGCGAGCCTGTCTTCTTCGACGACATCAAAATCAGCGTCGAAGCAGCACCAGCCGCCCCTTGATTCAAGGCACCGGTGGTTTGACCGTGGTGCTGGCAGGCAGAGAACCCACCGCATCCTTGCCGCTGAGCAGTTCAAATTGACTCAAGCGGGCGAACATGAACCCGACAAAGACACTCGCATTCATCTCGATGGGAATGCGCAGTTCATCATCCGACACCCAGATGGTCGCCGTCTTCATCTTCTTGTAGGCACTGAGGGCCAGCGTCGTGCGGTCGATTTTTCGAATTTGCAGACTCAGCTTGATGCAGGGTTGCTTCTTCCCGCCATACACAATGGTTTCACGCCCCTGCACCTCAAACGTCGTCAGGTAGGGCGTATCCCAGGGCTGCACCACCCGCGTGATCTTTTGCCCGTTCTTCAGCTCCAGGCTGCGCACGTAGAGGATCACGGAGAGAATGTCATCCATGGGACCATAGGAGCACACGGTGGTCGAAGTGCTCTCAGCGCCCTTCACCGGCTGCACCTTCGTCTCCGTGACGATCCGCTGCCGCTCAAACGACACGCGATAGCGGCAGGTCTCCTCACTGTCCGTTTCACGGTGCTGCAGAAAGTGTGCCCGCAGATCACCGCGATGCATGATGGAGGTCATCTCACAGTCGTACTTCCAGAGCTTCCGCGCCAGGCCGGTGCTCGCGGCGGTGGCATCCGCACGCCAGAATTCTCCCGCCTCACGCACCGTCAGCGTGGCTTGCCCCGCCGTCATCACATGACTCCAGCCGATGTCAAAAGTCAGCTTGCATGGCGGCACTTTCCTGTAGGTTCCGGCAGTGCCTGGCGTGAGTTCTTTGACCCACTCCGGAGACTGGGCAAAGGTCAAAGAATGGCTCAGCACACCAATGAGAGGGATCAGCAGAAAGCGCATGCAGCCAGTATTCCCTCGATTTTCCCTTTTGCCAGTGCGTGTCTTTTCCGCCACAGTCCCGCCAATCATGCACGATCCACGAATTGACGCCCTCTCACGCCAGCTTGTCCGCTATTCCACCAAGGTCAAAAAAGGCGACCTCGTCTGGATCGATCTCTTTGATGTGCCCAACACCGTCGGCCAGAGCCTCATCCGCGAAGTCGTCGCCGTCGGCGGTCTGCCCATGGTCCGCATCAATGACGCCGTGCTCACCCGTGAGCAGATGATCCATGCCACCGAAAAGCAGTACGACATCATCGCGGAAAACAACCTCGCCTTGATGAAGCAGACCGACTGCTACATCGCCGTGCGCGGCAGCCACAACATCACCGAAGCCGCCGACGTGCCGCCGGAGAAAATGAAGCTCGTCATGTCCCAGCTGCGCCCGGTGCAGAACGAGCGCGTGAACAACAGCCGCTGGGTCGTCCTGCGCTGGCCCACCGCCTCCATGGCCCAGCAGGCCGGCATGAGCACCCAGGCTTTTGAAGACTTCTTCTTCCGCGTCTGCCTCCTCGACTACGCCGCCCTCCTGCCTGCCATGAAGGCATTGAAAAAGCTCATGGACAAGACCCAGCATGTCCACATCACCGGTCCCGGCACCGATCTGAGCTTCAAACTCAAGGGCCTCAAGGCCATCCCCTGCGGCGGCAGCCACAACATCCCCGACGGCGAAGTGTTCAGCGCTCCCGTCAAGGACAGCGTCGAAGGCGTCATCAGCTACAACGCGCCCACCATTTACCAAGGCATCGCTTTCGACAGCGTGAAGCTTGAGTTCAACAAGGGCAAGATCGTCAGCGCCACGGCCAACAACACTCCCGCCATCAACAAGATCCTCGATAGCGACGAAGGTGCCCGCTACATCGGCGAGTTCGCCATCGCCTTTAACCGCGAAATCAAAGAGCCGATGCGCGACATCCTCTTCGACGAAAAAATCGCCGGCAGTTTCCACTTCACCCCCGGCCAGGCCTACGAAGGCGTCGCCGACAACGGCAACCGCAGCCAGGTCCACTGGGACCTCGTCAACATCCAGCGGCCTGAATACGGCGGCGGAGAAATCCACTTCGACGGCAAGCTCATTCGCAAAGACGGCCAGTTCATCCTGCCCGAGCTGAAGCCGCTCAACTACTAACGGCTCGGGAATGAAGCGCGGAATTTACTCCGCACCAGTTCGCTCGTGCTCGGCGTGGGTACTCCACGCTGTGGCGTCGCAATCAGAGAGAATCATCAGCCTCAAGAAATGGCAGAGCAACTTCGGCACTTGGGGCATTCGCGGAGTGCTGCAGAAAAATTCCGCGCTCCGCCAGTTGCAGCGCAACTGGGCTACTTCGCCACCGGCGGCTGATAGTTCAGCAGCTCAACCTCCACCGCGTGCTTCCGCTCCGGCAGCAGTTCCACCACGCTGATGCTGCCGTACTCGATGTTGAAAAACGCCATGTTCTTCAGCGGCATTCCCAGCAGCAGCGCGATCATAACGCGAATGATGCCCCCGTGACAAAAGATCGCCACCTTTTGGTGCGGGTGTGCCCGGATGATGCGTAACAGGCACTCCTGCACCCGCTCCTTCAGGCTGTCGATGCTTTCGCCATTCGCGATCCCGTTGTTCTCGATGATCTCCAGCCAGTCAAACGCACTCGCGTTGAAGTTCGTCTGCACCTCATCCCAGCGGCTTCCGGTCCAGTCACCGAAATCGATCTCCATCAGTCCCGGCATCAGCTCCGGCTTTAGGCCGCTCTGCTTCGCCAGCGGCGCCAGCGTCTGCTGCACGCGCAGCATCGGGCTGGCGTAGATCGCCTCCAGTTTCGTGTCCTTCAGCCACGTCGCCACCGCCTCACCCATCCGCACTCCCAGCGGCGAAAGCCCCATGTCAATCCGCGAACCCCCAAACACCTTGTGATACTTCTCCTCAACCTCACCATGGCGGATGAGATAGATCTGCATGGGATGGTTCGGGAGATGGGATTTCACGTTAGTTCGATAAAAGGTGGTAAAATGCGGAAGGCAGCGCCTTTGACGCTGCCTTCCAGAATGTGCTCAATAAATCCGGCGTGGTTTACACCGTGCCGAAGATCGTCTTTCCAGTGCTCAGCAAATCATTGCAAGCTTCCTTCATGCGGTCGCAAAGGCCCTGCTCGCCCTTTTTGAGGTAGCTGCGTGGGTCGTAGGTCTTCTTGTCACCCACTTCGCCATCGATCTTGAGGACGCCAGCGTAGTTCTTCATCATGTGGTCCACGATCGGGCGGGTGAAGGCATACTGGGTGTCCGTGTCGATGTTCATCTTCACCACGCCGTAGCCGAGGGTCTCGCGGATTTCTTCAAGGAGGGAGCCGGAACCGCCGTGAAAGACGAGGTCCATCTCAGACTTGGCACCGTGCTTGGCGGTGACAGCAGCTTGGCCATCGCGCAGGATGGTTGGCTTGAGCTTCACAGCGCCAGGCTTGTAGGTGCCATGCACGTTGCCAAAGGTGGCAGCAAACATGAAGCGGCCGATGCCGCTGAGGGTCTCATACACTTCCAGCATGTCTTCAGGCGAGGTGTAGAGCTTGTCGGCGGCGACACCGCTGGTGTCGTGCCCGTCTTCTTCACCACCGACGACGCCGGCTTCCACTTCGAGGATGATTTCGTGCTTCACACACTCAGCCAGGAGCTCCTTGGAAAGGCGCATGTTTTCGGCCAGCGGCAGTTCCGAGGCGTCGAGCATGTGGCTCTGGAAAAGGTTATTGAGGCCCGCAGCGCGGCGCTTGGCGGTTTCAGCGATGAGGGGCTTGAGGAAACTGTCCACCTTCTTCGGCTGGCAGTGGTCGGTGTGCAGGCCGACGAGGATGTTGTACTTCTCCGCGAGGCGATGGGTCGCTTCGGCGAGCACGATGGCGCCAAAGGCCTGGTCTTTGAGGGAGGTGCCGGAGGCAAATTCGCCGCCGCCCGTGGAAACCTGGATGATGCCGTCGGATTTGGATTCAGCGAAGGCCTTCAGCGCGCCGTTGATGGTCGTGATGGAGGTGACGTTGATCGCTGGGTAGGCATAACCACCCTTCTGGGCGGCATCAAGCATGGCACGGTACTGGGCGGGTGTGGCTACGGGCATCTTTGGAGTATGGGGGTGAGTTGAAAGACCGAGGGAAGCAAGAAACGGGCCGGGTGCAAGAAGCGCTTCGTATTCGGCGGGGGATGATCCCAAGCGGCGCTGCCTATCGGCTTTTGTCTGCCACCCTTGGGATGGTACAGAACCTACCGGCGAAACGCAGGCCGCAGGAGCAGACTCCCTCCTCATTCTCCTCGCACTCCCGGGTTGACGCCCGACTGTTAAGGTCTTTTAACTACCACCAACTCCTTCTCACGCAATGCCGCCCATGGAATCCTTTCTCTCGCCCGGCCTGCAGTATGGCCTTGAACACAGTAATCTGACCTGCTGGATCATCTGCGGTCTCCTCGCGCTGTTTTCGATCACAAGCTGGGCGGTGATCCTGAGCAAGCACTTCCTGCTCTCCCGCGTGCACAAGGCCAACCTGTCCTTCCTCCGCGAGTACCGCGAGAGCAATCATGCGCTGGAGCTGTATCAACAGCGGGAGCCGCATGAGTTTTCCTCCTTTTACCACATCTACCATGCAGCCTGCCGTGAGATGTCCTGGTACCTCCTGGGAGAAGACGAGCCGGGCACCACCTTTGCCGCACGTCTGCAAGGCGCGGGCCGCATCACGCCCTCGCAGATGAATGCGGTGCAAGTCGCCATGGAGCGCAGCGTGGCAGAGGCGGCACTGCGGCTGGAGGCCCGCATGAACTGGGTGGCCACCACCCTGAGCAGCGCACCGTTTCTCGGGCTGCTGGGCACGGTGTGGGGCATCCTGGACACCTTCAGCACCATGATGTCTGCCAGCAGCACCGCTACTATTGCCACCCTAGCACCGGGCATAACCACCGCGCTGGTCACCACAGTACTGGGCCTGCTGGTCGCCATCCCAAGCATGATCGGCTACAATGCTCTGGTAAATCGCATCCGAGGCATGGTGGTGCGGCTCGACAACTTCGCCAGCGAGCTCAATGCGGGCTTTGACCGCACCTTTGTGGACCATCGCTTCAGCAACGAAGCACTCCCTAGCATGAGCTCGATGGGCAGCCCTTCGATGCCTGCCTTCTCCGGTGCCAGCACCTCCCCCCTGCCCTCGTCTATGCAGTCAGTGCAAACCCGCGCATGAAACGCCACTCCAACAGGCATCAGCTCCGTCTCATCACCGAGATCAGCATCACTCCGCTGATGGATTTGGTGCTGGTGCTGCTGTTTGTTTTTTTGCTGGCCGCTCCCCTGCTGAAGGCAGACAAAGCCATGCTGACTGCCGCAGCGCCCCTTGCTCAGCCCTCCAAGATCTCTGCGCCCACGGAAACGATGACGCTGCTGGTGAACAATGACCAGTCCGTCACATTGAATGGCGCGATGCTCGCACGCACCGATCTGCCCGTTTCTTTAAAACAAATCGTCCAGCGCAACTCCGGCATCGGCATCGAAGTGCGCATGCATCGTGACCTGCCCGTGCAGCAACTGGTGGAAACGATGCAATTGCTTGAAGCCGCAGGCATTCAGAAAACCGCCGTCACGACCCATGCCGACGCCCCTTGATTGAAGATGAAACGTAAACGTCCCACGACGCTGGAGCCCATTTCGGCAGCGATGATTGTCATCGTTTCGCTGCATCTGGCCGCCGTGTTTGGGGTCTGGTGGTGGTGGCAGAATGTCGGCAGTCCCCAGCGGGATGCCAAGAGCGCACAGCTTGCATGGATGAATCCTGGGGATTTCAAGTCGCAGGAACCACCGCCCACTGCTGTGCCTCGGTCCAAAGTGGCAGCCGCTGCCCTCAAGGCGGGCCAGAAGCCGCCTGAGGTCGCGCCCGTCAAGCCTGCGGGTGATGCTCTAGTACAGAAAGCCACGCTTATCGCCGCCCCGCCCCAGCAGCACCAGATGGAGCCTGTGCCAAACACTACGGGTGCCCCTCTGTTCGCTGGCTCTGCCGGGCCGGATCCAAAGCCTTCCGCCAATCGCAGCATCACGCTGCGCAGAGCTCCTGAAAAGCGTACCGGACCCGCGCTGTTCGGTGCCACCGTCCCACCGATGACCAACCCGACGCTGATTGACGTCGCCCGGCTTAACGCCTTTCGTCCATCGGCGACTCCCCCCCCCAACAGTGCAACCCCATCCACGGCAGAGGTGGATCTCGATGCCATCGATGAAGCGGTCATTGCGGCATTCCTCATCGGCTGGACCGCCCCGCCCATCGAAAGCGTGCCCGACGGCCAGCGCGCAGGGCGGTTGAACATCTCCATCGGCAGAGACGGCGCGGTCATAAAAGCGCAAATGAGCAAGTTTTCCACCTCTCACGTTCTGGACCAGTCCATTCTCGAGGCCGCATCAAAAGTGAAAAATATTTCCACAACCCTGCCTTCTAATTACTCTAAAGACAGCTACGATCTGGAACTGAACTTCCTACTGCTGCCCTGAACCCCCGCATGAACGCCCGCGCGCTTCTTTTCATTTTCACCCTCGTCCTGTGCCACGGCACGCGGGCGGAGGCTGGCGTCATGGACAGACTGCGCGGCCTGCTCAGCTTCGGGGGTGGCAAAAGCAAAACCGAGGAGCCAAAGAAGATCATGCCGCGCATCCGCGTGGGAACATTCTCCGGCGGCACGGGTGCCAGTGCCCAGCAGGCCCTGCGCCAGGAGCTTCTGGACTCACGCGAGTTCTTCGTCGCCGGTGCGGACGAAAAAGCCGACTACCAGGTCGAGGGCACTTCCTCAGGCGGACGTGTCACCGGCAAGCTGCGTGATGGCAAAGGCAAAGATCTCTTTCAGCGCAGCTATGCCGCTCCTGGTCTCGATGAAAACCTCAAGGCGCTCACCGACGATGTCATTTACACCATCACCGGCAGACCGGGACTGGCCACCAGCCGCATCGTCTTTGTGAGCAATGTGAGCGGCAAGCGCCAGATCTACGTCTGCGATGCCGAAGGCGGAGAAGTACATCAGGTCACCCACGACAAACATGCCGCAGTGTCCCCCTCGCTCTCGCCGGATTCATCCATGATCGCCTTCACCAGCTATCGCACTGGATTCCCCATCATCCGTCTGCTGGATCTGAATGTCGGCTGGGAGCGCGGCGTGACGGACACCCCCGGCAGCAGCTTTGGCTCGGCATTCTCGCCGGATGGCACTCACCTCGCCGCAGTGATGAGCTTCATCGGCAATCCTGAAATTTTTGTAAGCGACCTCAACACAAACACCGCCGCCTGTGTGAGCGATTCCGTCGGCGCACCCTCCAGCCCTTCCTGGCATCCGGATGGTCGTCAGATCGTCTTTTCCAGTGATGATGGAGACGGGCCAAAGCTGTACATTGTCGAAGTACCGCAGAAGGAAGGTGCAGCCTCGCGCCTGTTTCGCTGGCGCACCGGCTACCACTTTTGCACGGATCCTGAATGGTCGCCCGATGGCCGACAGATCGCCTTCACCACGCGCACCAGCGGTGAATGGACCGTCGCCATCAAGTCCTATCCCAATGGCGGCGTGCAGGTGGTGCAGGCTGGCGGAGCGGAGCATCCGTCATGGAGCCCCAACGGACATTTCATCACCTACGTTCAGCACGGCGAACTCTTTGTACATGATCTTCGCAGCGGCAACCGTCGTTCCATTCTGCGCGGTTATGGCCACATCTCCGAACCGCGCTGGATGCGCTGAGCCCAGCTGATGAATGCCGCCCCGCCAATGATGAACCGCAATGCCGCCATTCTTTCGAGCACCCTGTTGAGCTGCCTCATGACCTCTTGCGGCAGCATGAAAATGCCTGCGTTTTTTCGCAATCCATCCTCTGAGGCAGTCGTCTATGCCCTAGGCCCAAGGGATGGCTTCAGCTCCCCGCTGAATGGCAGCCTCAAGCCTGCATGCCCTGCCCTGGTGTTCGATCATGCTGACTTTCAGCTCACCGCCGCGCATCAGCAGGCTCTGAACGGCTTGGCGCAGGAGATGCTCAAGAATAAGAAGGCCCGCCTGCTGATCGCTGGCTACACGGTGCCGAATCTGCCACCGGATCACGCCCGCTCCCTCTCAGAACGCCGTGCCCTGGCGGTGCGGCAGCGTCTGATCGAACTCGGCCTCGACGCCGCCAACGTGCAGACGGTCGGTTTTGGCAATGACTTCTCCCCCAGCGGCCCCTCCTCGGATGTGGTGGTCATTTACCGCCAGAACTGACGGGAAGCGGGCACGGTGTCTCCCCGTAAGATCACGGCATTCCGGCCGTTCCTTCAGCCCCCCAATCATGCCCAACCGTCCCCACCTCCTCGTCGTTCTCGCCTTGGTCGCGCCGTTTGCCTTCATGTCCGCAGCCCCGGACAAACCCGCCAAGGGCAAAAAAGACAAAGGACCTTTCGTCACCGGGAAACCCGCCTTCACCCCTGATCCGGAAACTCCGGCATTCGATCCCACGAAGGTGAAGCCGGATCACCTTGAACCCAGCGCGTTCAAAGTTCCCGAAGGTTTTGAAATCACCGTCTGGGCCACCTCCCCGCAGCTGTTCAATCCGGCGAATATGGACATCGACCACGCAGGCCGCGTCTGGGTCACCGAAGGCGTGAACTACCGCCGCCACTCCGGCCGCAGCCGTGAGGGTGACTGTGTGCGCGTGCTGCAGGACACCGATGGCGATGGGAAATGCGACAGCAGCCATGTCTTCGTGCGCGAAAAGGAACTCGAATGCCCGCTGGGAGTGGCCGTGTTCGACAACGTCATCTTTGTCTCCAACGCGCCAAACATCATCAAATACACCGATGTGGACCGCGACTTGAAATTCGATCCCGCCATCGACAAACGCGAGGTCTTCCTCAGCGGCTTTGAGCAGCCGCAGCATGACCACAGCCTGCACAGCGTGTACGCCGGGCCTGATGGACGTCTGTATTTCAGCAATGGCAACTGCGGCGCGGAATTCAGCGACAAGAGCGGCAACACCTTCCGCATCGGCGGGGCCTACCTGAACAATCCCTATGCCGGAGCCAAAAGTGACGACGGGCACGTCTATGTCGGTGGCTTTACCGCCAGCATCGATGCCGACGGCCACAATGCGCGCATCCTGGGCTACAATTATCGGAACAGCTTTGAAGGAGTGCGCAACAGCTACGGCGACATGTTTCTCAACGACAACGACGATCCGCCCGCCTGCCGCGTGAGCCATCTCATCGAAGGCGGCAGTTTTGGTTTTTTCTCACGTGACGGCAAACGCCAGTGGCGCGCCGACAAACGCCCGGGGCAGAGCATTCCCACCGCTGAATGGCGGCAGGAAGATCCTGGCAGCATCCCTGCTGGGGACGTTTATGGCGGCGGTGCGCCAACCGGCATGTGCTTCTATGAAAACGGTGCGCTAGGTGAAAAATGGGACGGTTTGCTGCTAAGCTGCGAAACCGGACGCAACGTGGTGTTTGGCTACCTGCCAAAACCGGACGGCGCAGGCTTCAAGCTGGAGCGCTTCGACTTCTGCACCACGAACACCACGGGCGTGTTCAAGGGCAGTGATTTCGTGGGCGGTGCCAACAACCTTTCCGATGAACGTCACACGCTTTTCCGTCCTTCGGATGTCTGCGTGGGTGCTGATGGTGCGATCTACATCAGCGACTGGTTCGACAAACGCACGGGCGGGCATCAGGACACGGATGAAAGCTGCAGCGGCACGATTTACCGTATCGCGCCGAAGGGGTTCAAATCGAAGATTCCGGAGCTCAAACTGGATACTGTTGCAGGGCAGCTCGCTGCGTTGCAATCGCCTGCAACGAATGTTCGTCAGGTGGCTTTTGCCCGGCTGAGGGCTGCTGGGGATGTGAATATGCCCGCCGTCCTCCAGTTGCGTGAAAATGCGAATCCTTACATCGCCGCGCGTGCGGTGTGGCTGCTGGCTCAGCTTGGTGAGCCTGGGCTTATTTCGGCACGGGTTTGGTTGGAGTCTGAGGATGCTACGAAGCGCCTGGTTGCACTGCGTGCCATTCGTGCGGCCAGCAGTGATTTGATTGATATTCTCAGCAATTTGACCACCGATCTTTCGCCGATGGTGCGCAGTGAGGTCGCGGTGGCGCTGCGGGATGTTCCGGCGGCGCAAAGCGTGGCACTGCTGTGCAAGCTTTCGCACCATATCGACGGTGGTGACCGTTCTTTGCTGGAAGCCTGGGGCATTGGCTGTGAGGGCAAAGAAGAGGCTGTGTGGACTGCGCTGAAGCCTGTGGGTGCGTGGAGCGATGATTTTGCGCACATCACCTGGCGGCTGCACCCTGCTGCGGCTGTGTCGGATCTGGCAAAAAGAGCCGCCAATGGCAAGCTCTCCGCGGAACAACGGAAGTTCGCGCTCGACACCCTGGCGTTCATTCCGGAGGCCAGTGCGGCACAGGCTGTGCTCGGACTGGCCAAAGATAAAGAGTCACCTATTCATGCAGACATCATGTGGTGGCTCATCAAGCGCAGCACGGATGACTGGTCCACTTTCGGTATTGCCGAGGCTTTGAAGAAGGAGGGTATCTTTGATCCTGAAAGTGCCAAGCTGGTGACCATCGTCACTCCGGCGGCGATCCCCAATACGGTGAAGCTTGATGAAGTGATCAAGCTGACGGGCAACGCCAAAAATGGCGCGCAGTTGGTCACACGTTGTGTGATGTGCCATCAGATCAACGGCCAAGGAGTCGAATTTGGACCGAATCTCGACGGCTGGGGCCGCAGCCAGCCTAGCGAAATCATCGCGCAGGCGCTGATTGAGCCGAGCAAGGACATCGCCCACGGCTACGAGGGTCAGGAAATCGTGACCAAGGACGGCGTGACCATCCACGGGATGATCCTTACTGAAGGTGACATCATGATCATCCGCAGCATGGGCGGGCAGAATCAATACGTGGCCCGCTCCCGCATCAAGAGCCGGAAGAAGCTGAACTACAGCATGATGCTCAGCGCCACACAACTGGGGCTGAACGCCCAAGAAGTGGCCGACATCGTCGCGTATTTGCGTTCTGGCAAATAATGGGCGAAATGGGAGGCCATCCGTATTTTCAAGCTTCTTTCAATCCAGTCATGACATTCTTCCGCCTCGGCCTTCTTGCCGCCGCCATAAGTCTCAGCAGTTGCAGCGTTTCCACCGCTCCTGAACCTGCGGAGTTCCAGCTTTCCGCCGAGGCACTGAGCAAGCAATATCGCGCCACGCGCAAGACTGGCTCCGTTCGCCTTTACGCCCAGAAGATCGAAACCACCCGGGATCAGTGGGGGCGTGAAACCCACCACGCCACTGGTGGCGCCCTGCTGGTGAAGGATATCAACCCGCCGATTTACGCGCAGGCTTCCGAGATTTCGATCACTCCGGAGTTTTCTGAGGTCAGCGGTAGATCGACCGTCAAAAAGAATGACCGTCTCTACCTTGGTGAGGACGAATCTACCAAGATCCGGATCGATGGCAGCGCCATCCAGCCAGAAGGCCCGCATGCCGTTCGAGGCATTGCCGCCGCCGTGGACGAAGCCGCTCTGAAAGCCGAGGCCGAAGCGAAAGCTGCGAAAGAAAGCGAGGCGCAGAAACTCGCTGAAGCCAAGGCCCAGGCGAAAGCCGAGGCTCTGGTTGCGGAGGAATCTGAGGCGAAGGCGAAAGCCGAAACCAAAGCTCAGGCCAAGGCCCTAGCTCTCGCGGAGAAAGAAGCCAAAGCGAATGCAAAAGCTGAAGCTACGGCTCAGGCCAGGTCCCTGGCTCTGGCGGAAAAAGAAGCTAAAGCGAATGCCAAGGCTGAAGCCGAAAAGGCTGAGCGGGAAGCGATGACCCAGGCGAAAGCTGAGAGTGAAAGAGCCACTGCTGAGGCTGAGGCCATGAAGAATGAAGCCAAGGCAAAGGCCGACAAGGAACAGATGCTGGCGGATGCGATGGCCAAAAAGAAAGCTGACGCCCAAGCCAAGGTCGCTGAAGAAAGAGCGAGAGCCGACGAAAGAGCCCGCCTCAAGGCAGCCGCCGTGCCACCTGCCATGCCCAAGAAAGTCACCCGTGCTCCCGCCAAGCCCAAGATGTCCGCCGCCGACTTCGCCCCCAAGCCCAAGCCCGCCGCTGCGAAAGCCAGTGCGCCAACCGCAGCCAAGCCTGCCCCCGTTGCCGTCAAAGACACCCCTCCTCCAGCGCCCAAACCCGCCGCCCCCACGCCCCCCGTGGATCGCTCCCGCCTGCTCAAACTCATGCGCGAGCCGACGGAGCGTTGAGGCTCGAATCGAGCGAAGCCAGGCAGCCTTGTGCCCATTGTAACTTGTTGCGCCGCAACAAGGCTACTTCCACGACGCATCGCTGCAGGCGAAGCAACGAAGCCATATTCCTGCCGAACAAGGAATCCCATGCCCTTGTTGCACAGCGCAACAAGGCTACTTTACAGAGCCTGCTCTCTGGACGCTGCTTCCCCCTGACTCAAAACGGCCAGCGATAGGGGGCGTTGTGGATGAGCTTGGTCTTGGGATACGCGGAGATGCGCACCTGATTTTTTGAGTTGCCGCTGAGGAGCCAAACGTTGGTGGCGTCCTGCGCGTGCAGGAAGCCGATGTGACCGCTGCTGGCCTGATCGACGGTAAGGGGCTGCAGGATGCAGATCGCTCCATATGTGGCGGCGACGGGGCGGCCCCAGCTCCACCAATCGGAGACTTTGGCGCTGCCTTGCGGGCGGTAGCCGGAGCGCAGCACGCACCAGTTCACGAAGGCGGCGCACCAGGCGGTTTCATCGTGCAGCAGGCTGCCGCCGATGCCGCAGCTCTTCAGGTATTCGAGGATGCGGGGGTTGTCCGCCGCTCCTGCCCACTCCTGGACGCCGACCTCCATGATGGCCATTTGCATCCATGGCGGCGGCGCGGCGAAACTGGTCGGGGCGCTGGCGGTGGTCTCAGGCGGCAGGCCGGTGACGACGCCGTTGACGTTGACGATCTGTCCGGGGAAGAGCACCTTCCAGTTGCCGGTGCCCCATTCGACGAGGCCGGGGTTCAGTTTCTGAAACTGCGCGAGGGTCATGCCAAAGGACTTGGCGATCTTGGTGGGATTGTCGCCGGGTTGGACAGAGTATTGAGCCATGGGTGGGATGATTGCTGGGGGTGGGGGGAAAAGCGAGTGGGGATTTTAGGGGTTGGGGGAAAGCAGTAGCCGTGACAGTCGTTGCGACACGCTGTAGCGCCTCATTAGGCGTTGCGGGTTTTGGCTTCATTGCGAAGGAAATTCATTATGCGTTCGTCGTCAGCAAGGAACTCGGCAAAGGTGCCATCGAATTCCACTGTCGGATGCTGTGCATTGATTTCGGTGCTTCCAAGCCATGATAGATGAATGACCGTAAAACGGCCGGGCTGGTTGCGGTGATGAAAGAGAACATCGTCAGTAGCACCCTCGCGCCATGCGAACGCCTCGACTGGAACTCCGTCGAGAAGGTGTCCCCGCGTTAATTCTCTCTGGAACTCGGCGATAAGGCGCTGCGCGTCATCGGCATCGGGGTAATACCAGCCGAGCGGTAACTCGGGGCGGGATGAATCTGGAAAAAAGCCTCGTCTGACTGCAAGAGCACCGAGCGCTAGGCAGCAGCCCACCAAACCTATGTAGAGGTAAACCTCCGCTTGATGCGTGCCGGACGGGTCGCCTGCCAAGACTGGGAGAGCCAAGGCGAGCATAAGCAGGAAGTAAACGCCGCAGACGCCGCGCCACGCGATGGGTGGCATTCGGGAATCGTGACGTAACGCCATCCAGTGATGCCTCAAAGAACAACGCAGGAATGCGAAGATGATGACCAAGCCAATAGCGCCCATCGAGCCCCACAAAATCCAAGCCCAGAGTGGCATGATTGGGCTGTGCGAACTGTAGTTGAGAAGCCAGGGCAACCCGATGACGCAACAGCCCCAGAAAATCGTCGTCCCCGTTGCGAGGAATCCGGTGATGCCAAATATGCGGTTCATGAGTTTGAAGTGTTGAGATGCGAGAGGCTTAACAACTTCAAGCTCAGCTACGCTGGAGGCTGGCGCGGCACTTGAATGGTGGACAGAAAGGCGGTGGCGGAAGCAGGTGCCGCGATGTGCACGCCCGTTGGTTGCAGCGCATGATTTGGCGTTGCGGTCATTGGAAGAGTGCGTCGAGAAGCTCATCAACAGTAAGCACGCCGGAAAACTCTGAGCGTGGAATAACGCGATGATGAACTCGTGCGCGTCGCAGGCCGCGAATGTCGCGGCGCTGAGTGAGTGCTGCGGGTCGCTGTGAAATGTCGAGCATTGCCGCGCCAGCAGGCTCGCCGAAGAAACGGTAATGCTCGATGCCAAGATCAGAAGAACGATACGACATCCAGACGATGCAGCCGCCCTGCGCGGAACCGAGCGCCGTGTGGGCGGAAACGCTGCGAGCGCGTCCATCGGAGTGAGTCGCCTTGAGCTGGATGTGGCGAACGACACTGCCGAGACTGGCGACCAAATCGAAACCGGAATCGTCCACCTCGCTGTTGTAGATGTGGAGCTTCTGTGCGTAGCCGCGTTGCCAGACAGCTCGGAATAAGTCGGAGAGGAAAACGTGCCGGAGCGCGTTCTCAACGTAAGACGAGTGCTGAGAAAGTGCTTCGGTTTTAGTCATTGAGTGCGGATACAAACGCCTAACATTCAATTATCCTACAGAGAGGCGCCGAGTGATTGCTTGGTATGCCACGGTATTGTCGATTTTGGCAAGATTGAAATGGTGAGATAAGGAAAAAGGGCCGTGAGAACCTTGGTATATGCCCGTCAAAAAGGCACACGGTGAAGGCCTGTCATCGTGGATTTTGGAGGTGGCGGTGCTCGATCTGACCCGGCAGGTGTGTGGAGGTGATTCATTGCAGACGCTGCTGGTAGGCATGGGATGTGACGGAGGGGTGGGTTTGCTTCCCGGTAATGATTGCAGGGAACCCTGGGCGTTGCCCAGGGCTGAGATAGGTCGCACCTTTGGTGCTGATGAGTCGTGCGCCGACAAGCTCGATATACATCCTTAACCGAGTGCCAGCATGCGTATCCTTTTTTGAATGAAAGTACGGACATCGAACTCGAAACGCCATGCGCCTCAAACACTGCTCTTACCTTATGTAGGAGAGCTGTATGGTCTAGTTTAGAGCCTTTTAAATAATTATATAGCCTTTCTGATTCATCATATCGCGCGGACATAAAGCCACGCCCCCTCACCCCGGCCCTTTGACTCACTGCGTTCGCCCTGCGGGCTGCCTGCGGCAGTCTATCTTCGCTACGCTGCGGTTCCCCGAAGAAAATGATTTATTGTCATCGTGTGGCAGGGGCGGGGAGAGGGAGAACCGCTTTCGCTGCACTGGATTTATCGGACACATAATAATTTAAAATGCTCTAAGGCGGGGGACGAAGGGCACGGCTGCTGCCTGCGAAGGAACCGCACATGGAATGTGCGGACCACTTCTCGCTGGGTTGGCGGTAATCATGCCGAGAAAAACGCGTCGGACAGTCAAACCGACGGGCAGGAAGGCCATCGGCCTAAGACAGCCGAGACGGCTATCCTACGGGTGCGGGACGCGGCTCAGGCCAGGATTTACGCATGAACGGCCCGTAACGTCTGTCAGACCGGATTCCGGCTAAAGCCGGTACTACAATACGGCGCTGGGTGGCTCGATAGCTGCCGATCCTTGAGAGAGTTCATGAGGCCTGAAATTTGTTCATGCGTAAGCTTGGCCATGGGCGTCCAGAACGAGCTGAAGCTCTGGACTACTTTGTTCAGGCGGCGAGGCCGTAGTGGGGGCCGATGACTTTGCCGCGGAGGCGGTCGGCTTTGGCGCCGGCTTGGTCGTGCTCGATGACGCCGTCGCGGAGGCGGATGATGCGGGTGCAGCGCTGGACCATGCGCTCGTCATGGGTGACGAAGACGAGGGTTTTGCCCTGCTGATTGAGGTCGTCGAAGAGATCGAGGATTTCTTTGCCGGACTTGGAGTCGAGGTTTCCGGTGGCTTCGTCGGCGAGAATGACGAGAGGACTATTGGAGAGGGCGCGGGCGATGGCGACGCGCTGCTGCTGGCCGCCGGAGAGTTCGGTGGGCTTGTGGTGGAGGCGGTGCTCCAGCCCGACCTGGGTGGCGAGGCGGGTGCCGGTTTCGATCATTTCAGACTCTTTGGCACCGCCGTAGTACATGGGCACGGCGATGTTCTCGATGACGCTGAGCTGCTGGATGAGATTGTAGCTCTGGAAGATGAAGCCTAGGTTTTTGTTCCGTGCGGCGGAGAGGTCATCGTCCTCAAGATGAGCGACGTTGAGGCCGCCGAGGTAGTAATCTCCCGAGGTGGGCTGATCGAGACAGCCGAGGACATTGAGCAGCGTGGACTTGCCGCAGCCGGAGGGACCCATGATGCAGACGTATTCGCCGGGGTAGATGGAAAGTGAGACTCCCTGCAGCACGTGCTGGGTGATGTCCCCCATCTGGTAGCTCTTGCAGATGTCCACCAGCTTGATGATGGGATCAGGATGGGGCATCACGGGGTGGCCAGTGCCACGGCTTTATCCTTGGGCTTGGAGGGTTTGGATTTGGGCGCGCCAGCCTCAGGCTCGGGTTTGCCCTGCTCTCCCATGTCGGCCTCAGCTTTCTTCGGGAGTGCGAGGGCGACGGCTTCGCCGCCCTGCAGACCATCACGGACTTCGATGAATTCATCGTTGAAGAGTCCGGTGCTGATCTCCCGGCGTTCCAGGGTGCCGTTGTTGCTGATGTAGCAGAAATGATGATCTTGGTCGACCTCGATGGACTGGACGGGCACGTAGAGCACGTCTGCGAGTTGATCGACGATGATCTCGACCTTGGCGTTCATTCCTGGCTTCATCCAGGGGTGGTAGCCGTTGATGTGAATGGTGCAGGGATAGACCTTCAAATTGGGCGTGTAACGGCTGCTGCTGGAGTCCGGCAGAACGGCAAGTTCGGCGACGCGTCCATCGAGTTCTTTGCCCGGTTCGGCATCGACACGCACTTTGACTGGCTGACCTATGTGAACCTTTTTCATCTGAGATTCATGCACGTTCACGCGCACGCCCATCTGGCTCATGTCTGGAATGGTGAGGAGGGTCTGGCGGAGGCGGACGGTGGACCCTTCCTCGATGCTGTTGTTGTAGTTGTAGGAAGAGCTGGCGTTCAAGTCGCCGTAGGCGACGAGGCCGGGCTGCGGGGCTCTGATCACGCAGGCCTTGAGCTGAAGCTCCAGGTTTTCGCGCTGAGCGAGCTCCATTTCGTAGCGCCGCTTGGCGGTGCTGAACCGGGTCTCGGCCTGGGCCGTGCGAGAGCGGTTGGCGCGGATGGTGCGCTGGAGCTTGTTGAGGGCTTCACGATAAGCGGCGAGGTTGGTGGCGCACTGCTTGCTGAACTCGTATTTTTTAAACAAGGCGAGCGCTGTCTCCGAAGTCTTCACGGAGAGCTCCACCTTGTCGTAACTCACGAGGTCATTTTCCATCTGGGCGGCAGTGACGAATTTTTTCTCCGCCAGACGCTTTGAGGATTCGACCTTCTGTTTGGCCAAAGCGAGTTCAGAGCGGTGCAGCAGCAGATTATCCTCCAACTGCCGGAGCTTCTGCTGAGCTTCACCGTCGCTTTGAGCCTTCTGCTCGAGGAAAGGCGAGAAATCGATCATTTCACTGACGGTAGGAGTAACGACTGATTTCTTGACTGCGCCCAGCTTGGAAGATGCGCTGCGTTGAGTAAGGGCCGCCTCCGAGTTGACCGGGGTATTGGCCTGGGTTTCAAGAACGCCCGCATATTTCTCAAAGGCTTCCACGTCCGGCGGCAGTTTCGCCGCTGTCAGGATGGCACCGGTGACTTCACGACCGAGATATTTCTCGAAGTCCATGAGGGCAAAAATCGCGGTCTGCTTGGTGTCGCGCACCAAGGTTTGATTTTCACTTTTTTGGATCTCCCGATTCTCATCGGCGTCGATGTAGTTTGAAACCGTGGTCTGAAAGTCGATCTCGTGGGTCTCGATCTTGGTTTTGAGGTCGGTGCTGTCGAGTTCGATCAGAACCTTGCCATCTTTGACGTCCTCTTCGGTGATCAGATAGCCCTCTGGAATGAGGCTTAGAATTTTGGTGGGGATTTCGATTTCGCTCTTCACCTCATTGTTATGCAGGGCACGGATTTCTCCGCCTTGCAACACGCTGATCTCGAGCGGGCCACGCTGCACGATGCGCGTTGGCATCTTTTCAGCTGTGGCGCCACCGCCGGACATGCTCCACCAGCCGATGACAGCGAGTGCGCTGACGCCTGCGATGATGATTCCTTTGTTGGATTTTCCTTTCTTCATTCTCCTTTAGGCTTCTCCTTGTTCAATACGTCCACCCAGCCGCCGTCTTTCTCAATGAAGAGCACGCCCATGTCCCGCCACAGTCTCAGCCGCACCAAAGTATGGTTGATGGTGGTGGAAACCATGAGATTTCGTGTGGTGTTCAAGTCGCGCTGAGCATCCACCAGATTGATGGCGGAGCCGAGGCCTTCGGCATTGAAGGCTTCTTCGACCTCCAGACGCTGAGTGCTGATGTCCAGCCCGAGCCGGGCGAGGTCATACTGTTTGCGTGCGAGCTGCAAATCACGCCAGCCGGTGCGGACGTCACTGCGGGTGTTTTCTTCAAACAACTCCAGCGCACGTCGTGCCTGCTGCTCGGCGACGATGGATGAACGCAGCAGATTGCGCTCGGGCTTTTGATTGAGATTGAGGTCGGCGTTCAACCCCATGCTGTAGTTCCTGTTTCCGGGGACGAGGGCGAAGTCGTTGCGGTCAGGATTGTCGAGCATGTTGTAATTCACCAAGGCGTTCACGCTGGGGAGAGCCTGCTGTTTTGCGATGAGGACTTTCCGGCTGGTGTCCTCGACCTGATCGCGGAAATTCCAGAGGTCCAGGCGGTTGGTCATGGCGATGGTGATGGCCTCATCCAGCGTGCCGGAGGATTCGATGATCTGGAGGGCGCTTCTGTCCTTGTAGTCAACCACGAGGCGCTCGGTGACTGGCAGGCCGAGATTGACCTTGAGGTCATCCAACGCCTGCTCGTAGTCGCGGATGGCGTTGAGCCATGAGCGCTCGAATACAATGCGGGACTGCACCAGACGGAAGACGGAGGATTTGGTGCTGTTGGCATTTTCCTTCTGCATGGCGGTCTCACGGGCGACCACGAAATCAAAGGCCTTGAAGGCAAGGTAGGCATTGCGCGCTGTCTCGCGTGACTGGATGATGCCGTAGTACTGGGTGGCGATGTCCACAGCAAAAAGTTTCCGATACTGCGCAAAGTTGCGAATGGCATAGAGCACGGCGCGCTCGCTCTGCGTCAGGACTTCCGAGGCGGAAAGATAGCCGGCACCGCTGAGCAACGGCTGGGCCAGGGAGAAGCCGAGCTGGGAGAGTCCGGCGTCTTTTCCACCGGTGAAGAAGCGCACAAAATTGGTGGTCAGGTTCGTTGCCAGCAGAGTGCCGGTGCGGGTCAGTGCGGAGAAGCCCAAGTTGCCGGTGGTGGACAGGGTGGAGGTGCGCACCAGATTGTTGACGCCGGTGATGGCGTCTGTGCTGGCCTTGGTGGCGGAGCCACTGCCGCCGAAGATGGGGCCGTACTGCTGCCGGACGAGCGTGAGATTGAGCGCGGTCAGGTAAACCGTTTCTTTCTGCAGCAGGTAGGGGCGATTGCGATGCACCGCAAAGTTCAAGGCCTCTGCCAGACTGACCACACGTGCATTCTCTTCGAGGAAGGCCCGTTCGCCCAGAAACTCCTCTTTCTTCATGTTTTTGCGGAGTTCTTCCATCCTCACCGGAGGCGGCGGGGTGATGTCTAGAAACGCCTGCCCTGAGTTTGGCACCTTGCTGGCTTTTTTGCGCAGGATGCCATAGGTCTCCTTGTCCGCCCATTTTTTGTAAAAGCCCGTGCTGCAGGCGCTCAATCCCAAGGCCAGCAGCGTGAGAAACGCGACGGCAGGCAGGAGGGGGCGATGTTTTGGCATGGGAAGTCTGACCGGCATTAAGGGTGGTTGCGCCGGAGTTGGTTTTTGGAGGGCATTTCAATACGCCTTCCCAGCGGAGAATCTATCGTATGGATGACAAAACGTCGTTGCCACCACCCAAGCCGCCGTTACTATCACTCTCCGCATGTCCGACCTCCCCAAAGTCGCTGAAACTGAAGAACTCCTGAAGGAGACCTCTGGATCGCCCCCGACCCGGAAGACGCTCATTGAAAAATTGGACAACTGGGATGACTGGGCGAGCTGGGATGAGTTCTACCGGACCTACTCGGGTTTTGTCTTCCACGTCGCGCGCAAGACGGGCCTGAGTGATGATGAGGCAAGTGATGTGGTGCAGGAGACTTTCATCGGCGTGGCGAAGAATCTGCAGAAGAAGAAGTTCGACACGAGCCTGGGCTCCTTCAAATCGTTCCTGTTGAATCAAGCGCGGTGGCGCATTCTGGATCAGTTCCGCCGGCGCAAGAAGCAGCAGAGCCGCGAGGCGAATCTGTATGCGGATGAGACGGATGAACGGCGCACGGCACCGATCGACCGCTGTGCTGATCCGAATGGGGTGGCGCTTGAAAAGCTGTGGGAAAAGGAATGGCAGGACAAGGTGATGGATCTGGCGCTGCGCCGGGTGCGTGCGCTGGTGTCTCCACGTCAGTTCCAGATTTTCTCTTGCTACGTGATCAAGGGCTGGAGCCCTGAACGCGTGAAGAAGGAGCTGGGGGTGAATGCGGCGCAGGTGTATTTGGCGAAGCACCGAGTGGGACGCATTTTGAAGCGGGAAGCGGCGAAGTTGTCTGAGACTGAGCAGTGAGGCGATGAAAGCCGCCGAGGATATCTGGCGTAGCGGTCTCATGCACCGCATCATTGCCCTCCTTCTCGTTGTTTCATCCCTGCAAGCGGCAGATCCCCTGCCCCTCTTTATCGAGGGCTATGCGGGACAGCGGAGCATCGCGCAGGGGGAGGAGATTCCGATTCATGTGAGCACGACGGCGGCGAAGTATGAGATCGAGGTGGCGCGTCTGGGTGCGGTGCGGGAGGTGGTGTGGAAGAAAGCTGATGTGCCGGGTGTGGCGTATCCTGTGCCGGAGGATGCTTCGGCGAATGGCTGCCGCTGGCCGGAGAGTGTGCGGGTGCCGAGCACGGCGGCGTGGAAGTCGGGCTACTATGAGGTGGTCTTTCGTGCTGCGGATGCAGGGGGCAAATGGATGCAGCGCGGGAAGCGCACGGCGGAGAGCAGCGCGTGGTTCATCGTGCGGCAGGCAAAGCCGGGCACGACCTCGAAGATTCTGCTGCAGCTTTGCACGAACACGTACAATGCGTACAACAACTGGGGTGGCTTCTCGGTGTATGCCTACAACAGTCTGTCGAACAATCAGGGGCATCGCGTGAGCTTTGAGCGGCCGGGGCCTTCGCAGTTTGGGCGGTGGGAACTGCCCTTTGTGCAGTGGGCGGAGAAGAATGGCTATGCGCTGGAATTTGCCGCGAATGATGATCTGGAATTTCGGCCGGAGTTGCTGACGAGTTACAAGTTGGTGCTGAGTGTGGGGCATGACGAGTACTGGAGCACGCCGATGCGTGACCACTTGGAAGACTGGATCGGCAAGGGTGGAAACGTGGCTTTTTTCAGCGGCAACACTTGCTGCTGGCAGGTGCGTGCGGAGGATGGCGGGCGGGCGTTTACGTGCTGCAAGCAGAACTACCATCTTGATCCGGTGTATCAGTCACGGGAGTTCAAAACGCTGAGCACGTTGTGGAGTCATCATCTACTCAAACGTCCTGAGAACGAACTGACGGGGGTGGGGTTTCTGTGGGGTGGCTATCGCAAAAGCCATGGGCAGTTCATGACGGAGCCGGCGGAGTATGAGGTGCATCGGCCGGACCACTGGATCTATGCCGGCACCGGTTTGAAGCGAGGGGACAAGTTTGGCGGCAAGGATACCATTGTCGGCTATGAATGCGATGGGTGTGAACTGAGCTGGATGGACGGGCTGCCCTTCCCGACGTGCAAGGATGGTACGCCGAAGAGCTTTGAAGTGCTGGCCACATGCCCGGTGCGCTGGCACCCGGATGATGCGGAATGGTATGAGAAGTGGGAGAGCGGACGCACGGGCGCGGCTTGCCTAGGACTCTATACGCGGGGAGGGACCGTCTTCACCGCTGGCACGACTGACTGGGCGCATGGACTGATGGGGAATGATGCGGTGGTGATGAGGGTCACGCGGAATGTGCTGGAGCGGCTGGCGAAGTGATTTTTGTCGTGTTTTTTTGCACACGCACGGACGGGCGGGCTGTCGCCACACATGTGTTACTTATTTAGTGGGCCGAGCTTTGGTTCAAGGTCAGCACCACATAGGCTGCATAAATGACTAGAAGGAGGATGCCACGCCAGCGGTGGATATACCCCCCGCGACCGGGAATGATGAGCAGCGTGGTGACGGCACCGAAGAGCAGGGTCGGCTGGATCTCGGGCAGGTTCACCGGATACGGATGGATCAATGCTGCGACGGCAGCCACGAACAGGACATTGAAGATGTTGCTGCCAAGGATGTTGCCGAGTCCCACGTCATGATGGCCGCGCATGCGGGCGATGAGGGTGGTGGCCAACTCTGGCGTGCTGGTGGCCACGGCGATAACGACGGCTCCCACAACGAAGGGGCTCCAGCCGAGTGCGGCGGCCACGCCTGTGCCCCCATGCACCACGAACTGCGCAGCGCCGATGAGCATGGCAAGGCCCAGGAGGCAGAAGCCGAGCATTTTGAGCACAGGAACTTTTTCCACCGGTACTGCCTGTGCCGCTGCATGGGCACGGGCATGACGGATCACCACCGTCAGCCATGCCACGAAGCAGACAATCATGATCATGGCGTCCTGCCGCGAGAACCAGCCATCCATGAGGAGCAGATAGACAAAGCCCGGAACCAGCAGGGAGATGAACCAGTCCCGCCGCATACCGCCGTCCTCCGCCTTCATGCCGGAGAGTGCCAGTACCAAACCGAGCACTAGGGAGACGTTGACGACATTGCTGCCAAGCACATCTCCAAGTGAGATCTGCGGGACGCCATCCAGCGCAGCCTGAACCGCCACCATCAGTTCCGGTGACGAGGTGCCAAACGCGGCCACGGTGACCCCGATGACAGCGGTGGGCCAGCGGGCCCAAGCGGCCAGTCCGATGCCCCCTCTCACAAAGAGTTCACCACCAAACCAGGCGAGCACGACGCCAGCGAGGAGATACACAATGGATTCAGTCATAAGGGAGGTCAGGGGTTGTAGCGCACCCCTCGCCAAAAGTGAGTACTGCGGCAAGTGCGATCGCGGTGTGTTTTTGGAATAGACATGCCATGCAGGCTCATGAGGCCCTGCCCGCAATGCCTGATCACTTCTCTTTTTTAACCACAGGAAGGACGTGGTGGGAGATCTCCTGGCTGAGGAGTTCGGAGGCCTGTTTCTGCCAGTGGAAGTTGTCACCGGCGGCGAGGTCGAGGTGGGCGGCAAACAGAGCGTAGGCATCGATCACTTCAATGCCTTCCTGCTTCATGACCTGGGCGGAGAGGGTATTGAGCCGGAGGACCACGGCGTTTTTGTCGCCGAAGGCGGTGACGGGTTTGTTGGGTGCGGGACGCGCGGCGGTGTGCGGCGTGGTCATGAGGTAGAAGATTTTGGCCTGCGGCGCGCCGGTCTTGAAGCAGCGGGCGAGTTTTTGCATGCGCTCCAGAACGAGTGAGTCGGGGACTTTGTCCGGCGTCCAGCCGAGGGAGTGGAGGCCGTTGTTGAAGACCACGGCGTCAAATTTGAAACGACCGGCCATTTCGGTCAGCGCCTGTTCGGGGACATCACCGCCAACGAAGTGGACGCAGTGGAAGACATAGACGTGCTGCTTGAGCATCTCGGCAATGAAGGAGCCGCTGTAACCGACAGAGATGGAGTCGCCGTAAATGAGCACCTTTGGCCACTCGGGGTGGTCGATCTTTGGAACGTCGAGCGCCCAGCCTTTCCCGGCCACCGCGCCGCGTGGGAACTCGCCCGTGGCCTCCTTCTTGGAGACGTAGCTGTATGAGGAGCCGAAGACCTTCGCGGAGTGTACGGTCACGGGCATGGTTTTTGACTTCGCGTTGTCGTTGCGTCCGATCCACATGGGTCCGTCATTGGGGATGAGTTCCATGAAGCATTTTTTGATGGGAGCGTCATCGATGTAGAAGGTCGCCAGGCCGTTGCGCACGGCCATGGTGAAGGTGACGGGCTTGTTGATCTCCGGCTCGTTGCGGCCATTGAGCGCGCCGCCCACCATGAGGATCTTGTTCACGACGGAGTTCACCTGCCGCGCATAGTAGGGCTTGTCCTTGTAGTTGAAGAACATGGCAAAGCCGTCGTCCTTGTCGGCGCTCTGCTTGTTCATGACGGAGAAGACGGCGTCCTGAACCAATGCATCGAGCGAGAGTGTGACCTGCACGGTGAAGTTCTTCTGATCAGGAAAGGCCTCCGCAGGCACGGCGAAGGATGCGCCATCGCGCAGCTTCACCACGCCGTCGGATTTCTCTACTGCACCTGACTGTTGGGCCGCAGGGATGTCGTTCTTGGCCAGATCCCAGAGAGCGGGTTCAGCGGCGGCGGCTACAGCGCCCGTGAATGCGAGCAGGAGCGTGGAGAGGAGAGTGTGTGGGTGCAGCATGGTGGTGTACTATTTCGCTGTCTTGCTTTCGGTTTTCCCCGCTGAGGCAGCCCAGCGGATGCCTTCCAGTATATGGTTGCGGATGAAGGGGGTGCTGAGTGAGCGGAGATCGTGGCCGAACTCGGTGTAGAAGAAGCGGCCGCCCGCCGCGGGCTCATGCGTCCAGGCGATGGGATGATCTGCACCCATCGGCTTGCCTCCGCGCGTCTTGAAATAATGGCGCACGGGTGTGTAGGTGCTCTCATCCACGCGCAGCAAGACTTGAAAGCCAGGCTGGCCGGTGACGGCGCGGTCGTGATTGGTCCAGTCGGCCTCGATGAAAAACTCCGCAGGCTGGCCCTTTACGGCGGGATGATCCTTTGCGGCGGGCTCCACGGTCACTTTCGCCTTGGAGAAATCGGAGTCACTGTTGAAATCGCAGCCGCCAAGCTGGCTCAACCACGGCCAGTTTGTTTGATGCACGAGTGCTGCGTGCAGGCCGACAACGCCCTTCTTTCCGCCGGCGAACCAAGCTTCGACCGACTGCCGCTGCGCCTCGGGGATGATCTTGTCGAGTTCATTGGCGTTGTTGAGCAGCAACACATCGTATTTGGCGAGCACCTGAGGCATGAGGTCTTTCGGACTTTCGGTGATGTCCACATCGAAACCGTTTTCATGGCCGAGCAGGACCAGCCAGCGGTTGATACCGGGGATGTCGGGATGCCTGTAATAGGCGGCACCGGAAAAGACGAGCACCTTCATGCGGCCCCAATCAGCGGCAGCCGGAGCCGTGGTGTCATGAGCCAGAGCCATGCGAGTGAGCATGGCGAAAAAGAGGAGGATGAAGGTGTGTCGTTTCATTGGGGGCGGGGCACTTCGGGACCGATGAAGTCGGGACTACAATGCGAAGAGATTAGAGACGGCTCGGTGGCAGGCGTGATTGCGGAGCAGTTTGATCGAGGACGAGGACGATTGTGTCCAAGCGCGGTCACTTTTCAGCGCTGGCCGATGACGCTGAAATCGAGATCACCATTCCCGGCATCGACGCTGGCGCGCATGGCGACGGCGGTGCATTCGAGGGCGGGTGTCTTGAGCCTTGCCTCTGCCGCGAGTTCGCGGGCGAAGTCGGCGTCTTTGAGCATGTTGCGCAGAGCAAAGTGCGGCTCGAAGTCGCTCTTGATGATGGCGGGAAGTTTCATGCCGATGAGAGCGGAGAAGTTGGCGTTTGATTCCAGTGCCTCTAGCAAACGTTCGAGGGGGATGCCGTTGGCTTTGGTGATGTCTGCGGCTTCGGAGACGGCTTCGACGATCACGGCGGAGACGAGATTGGTGACGATCTTGAGCACCATGGCATCGCCGATGGCACCGAGTGGGAGGATCTTGGCGGCACTGGCGGCGAGCACGGGTTTGGCGCGCTCGATCAGGAGCTCGCTGCCGCCGATGTAGTAGCTCAGCTTGCCATTCTGTGCAGCCATCTTGCTGCCGGTGAAAGGAGCATCGAGGAAGGCGGCCCCGGTTTCTTCGACGAGCTGGGCGGCTTGCAGCGTGGCTTTTTTGCTCACCGTGGCGTGATTCATGACGAGATGCCCGGCTTTGAGTGCGGGCTTCATGTCTTCGATGGCGTCGAGCAGCGCAGCGCCGTCGCGCACGAAGATTTGGATAATGCCTGCCGCCTCGGCCACTTCATGGGGTGAGGCGAGGAAGTTGGGCACGGGGCGCGCGCTGCGGCTCCACACAAAAACCTCATGCCCGGCTTTGCGCAGATTGTCCGCCACACGACTGCCGATGATGCCGAGCCCGAGAATGCCAACGTTTTGTTTCATGCCACGCCCTTAGCGCGCATTTGCATCTACGCAACCCATGGGGCGCATTCCCCATAGCGGTTGTCGTGATCTAATTTAAAGTTCGCCATGCAGGTCTTACCATCGCTCAACTGGCACGCGGCAGAATCTGAAAAAATTGTGGAGGCGCTTGAGACGGATGCGCAGGTTGGTCTGAGCGGCAGCGAGGCGACCGAACGTCTGAAGCAGCACGGCCTTAACGAACTTCCGGAGGACAAGCACAAGCCGCTGTGGAGGGTGTTTGCCTTGCAGTTCGCGAGCCCCCTGATCTACATTCTGTTCGTCGCGGCGGTAATCTCTTTTGCGATGGGGCATGGCAGTGACGCGGTGGTGATCCTGGTGGTCGTGTTGATCAATGCGCTCATCGGCGCTGTGCAGGAAGGCCGGGCGGAGCACTCGATGACGACGCTTCGCAAGCTCTCGGCGCTGAAAGTGCGCGTCGTTCGGGATGGAAAGGAATCTAACGTCGAAGCACGGGAACTGGTGCCGGGAGACATCCTTCTGCTCGGAGCAGGAGATCAGGTGGGGGCTGATGCGCGACTGCTCGAAGCAGCGGCTTTGGAAGCCACTGAAGCTGCGCTCACGGGAGAATCGCTCCCGGTTCAGAAACACACTGAGTTGGTGGATGAGGACGCAGGGCTGGGTGACCGCAGAAACATGATTTACTCCGGCACGCACTTCACTGCGGGCCGTGGGCGTGCGGTGGTGGTGGCCACGGGTCTGCAAACGGAAGTGGGAAAGATCGCCAGCCTGACGGCAACGGCGGAGGAACCCAAAACGCCGCTGGAAGTTCGACTCAAGCAGTTTGGCAACTGGCTGGTGGGCGCTTCCATCGTGCTCTTTGTTTTGGTCCTCGCCTTTGGTCTGCTGCGTGGCATTCCCTTTGTGACCATTTTCATGGTGGCAATCAGTCAGATGGTTTCGATGGTGCCCGAAGGCCTGCCAGTGGCCATGACCATCGCGCTGGCGGTGGGCATGCAGCGGATGGCGCGCCGAGGGGCCATCGTGCGCCGTCTCGCAGCCGTGGAGACGCTCGGGTCCACCAGCATCATTTGCAGCGACAAGACTGGCACGCTCACGAAGAACGAGATGACGGTCACCACTCTTATTCTGCCGGATGGTCTTCAAATCGAAGCAACGGGAGCTGGCTATTCGCCTGAGGGCAAACTGCTCGGTGCCAGCAAGGATGATGCTGCGCTGAAGTCTTTGCTGGAGGCGATCACGCTTTGCAACGACGCGAACCTTGTGCCGCCCGAGGCGGAAGAAACGCGCTGGCGGCCGCTGGGTGATCCCACTGAGGCGGCTTTGCTGACAGTCGCGCTCAAAGGCGGGGTGGAACTCGAAACGCTGCGCGATGAGTGGCCGCGCCGTGCGGAGATCCCCTTCGACTCAGCGGCGAAGATGATGGCCACGCAGCATGATCGTGATGGGAAGCGCAGGGTACTGTTCAAAGGCGCGCCTGAGAAGCTGCTTGATCTCTGCGATCCTGCGACGCTGGATCTCGCACAGGTTCAGCAAACTTCCGAAAAACTCGCGGGGCAGGCTCTCCGGGTGCTCGCCGTGGCCGAGGTTAGTGACTCCCCACTCGATGAAAAAGCTGGTTTTGAACCCTGGCGCGGCAGGCTGCGCTTTCTCGGTCTGCTGGGCCAGTTAGATCCACCGCGAGAAGAAGTGAAGGAGGCTGTCGCTGAGTGTCTGGCAGCGGGCATCCGGCCGGTGATGGTCACCGGGGATCACAAGGCCACAGGGCTTGCCATCGCGACCGAACTGGGCATTTCAAAGCCCGGCGACATCGCCGTGGACAGTGGGGAACTCGAAGCAATGTCTGAAGCTGATTTGCGCGCCAGTTTGGAACGCATCTCCGTTTTTGCGCGGGTGCAGCCGGAGCAGAAGCTGCGCATCGTGAAGGCCTTCCAGTCGCAGAAGCAGGTCGTCGCCATGACGGGAGACGGCGTCAATGACGCTCCGGCGCTCGCTGCGGCGGATGTCGGCGTGGCTATGGGTATCACGGGCACGGAGGTGGCCAAGGGCGCGGCGAAGATTGTTATCACGGATGACAACTTCGCCACCATCGTCAAGGCCATCGAGGAAGGCCGGCTCGTGTATCAGAATCTCAAAAAGGTTGTGCTGTTCCTGTTTGCCACGTCCATTGATGAGGTCCTTGTGCTGCTGCTCGCGTTGCTGTGCGGCTACCCGCTGCCACTGGCGGCGGTGCAGATCCTGTGGATCAACATCGTGACCGAAGGCGCAGTGACGGTGAACCTGATCATGGAAGGCCCGGAGGGCGATGAAATGCGCCGCCGCCCCACGCCAATGGGCGAGCAGCTCATCACAAGACCGATGCTCCAACGGCTGCTGCTCATGGTCAGCACCTCGGTGGTGGCAATCTTCGGTTTCTTCGTGTGGCGGGAGGCCAGCGGCGTTCCGTTTGAACTCGTGCAGACGGAGACTTTCACACTCATCGCCGTGACCCAGTGGTTCAATGTTCTTAACTGCCGCAGCGCCACCCAATCCTCCTTCAGCCTGGATGTGCTGCGCAATCGCTGGCTCGTCGGCGGTCTCATTCTGGGCAACGCCCTGCACGTCCTCGTCATCTACAACGCATCGATGAACCACATTTTCCACACGGTGCCGATCCCGCTGGCAGATGTCTTTCTTCTCGGTGTCATCGGCAGCAGCGTGCTGTGGGCCGAAGAACTCAGGAAGTGGCGCGCACGCCGCAGAAGCGCCGAGGTCGGCATCAAGGAGCCGGTTCAGCGTGATCAATGACCGCGGTGTGATAAACCACCTGGCGCTGAGAGTTCTCGCGCAGTTCGGTGAGGAGACTCTGCACGGCCTGCTCGCGCCGTTGGCTGATGAGGAGGGCGGTGATTTCGACTTTCGCCTCTTCAAAGGTCGAGAGGCGTGAGGCATGGCGCTCCAATACGCGGATGAGGTGCCAGCCGAGCTGCGTCTGCACCGGTGCGCTGGGCTGGCCGATTTTGAGCTTTTGTACGGCGGCGATGAAATCTGCCGGCATGCGCTCCTGCGTGAACCAGCCGAGGTCGCCGCCCAGGACACTGCTTCGAGCGTCATCGGAATGTTTTTTGGCCAGTTGAGTGAATGTCTTCTCGTGAGCGAGCAGCTGACGATGGATCTCACGTATTTCCGGCTCGCGGTCGGGCTTCGTTTTGTCGTGCCGGGTGAGGAAGATGTGCGCGGCATGGTGTGCGGGTGGGATGCGCAGGGCTTCCTTGAACTCATCGTACCAGTGCTGCACGTCCTGCTGGGTCAGCTCATTGAGACGAGGCTGAATTTGCTCCGCGATCCATGCTTCATCGAGCTGCGCGGCGTAGATACGGGCTTCCAGCGACTGGGGCGTCAGCTGCTGGGCGGCCAGGCGGCCGGGAAACTCTGCGGCATCGGCGAACTGGCGCTGCATTCTCTCAGACTCACGTTTCGCGGCGGGCCGGGACGTATCCGTGTTGAGCATGCTCTTTGTGCGACAGGCACGCACAAGGCGGTCGTTTACAAGATTTTCCAGCGCCAGCCAGCGGGTGTTCTTGCGCGCGACTGGGTCGAGACTGGCCCAAGAGTGATCGTGCTTCCAGAGGTGCTCGCGCATTGATTCCTGCAGTTCCTGCTGGGAGATTGGCTGGCCGTGGACAACCGCTGCGGCCGCCTCCCGGCCCCTGAAGGCATGCATGTCCGCCAAGAGGTAACAGGCAGCAATGGTTGCGGCGGCAAGCCACCACAGAAGGTTCTGGAACGAACGTGGCATCTGAATTGGTAGCCTAGAACAGGGCTTTCCGATAGTAATGCACTGCTTTGGCCATCAAAGAAGTAGGATATTTCCGGTTAAATACTATTTATCGTAATTTTCACAAAATAAATCTAGATTTATTGAGCTAATATTATAAATTCCATACACTCATGACATTCAGAAGGCTATTCCCCCTCGTATTTGCGGCCTGCACCCTCACGGCTGCAGCTGCAACTATCAGCGTGAACGGACTGAACAACAACGGGGAGTCGATTGGCCAGTATGACATCAACGGTCAGACCTATTGGTGGCTGTGCATTGAGCCCGGTACGCCTGCTTTGAGCAACGCGACCATCACTGCAGAAACGTACTCGTTTCATGATGGCTGGACCGTGCAGAACACGGAGCGCAACGCCATCTATCTGTCGGATGCAGCTTTCTACGCACCCATCATTTCAAAGCAGGTGGCCGTGATGGAGTACGTCCTCGACACCTTCCTGCCTTGGGACACCCTGGCAGGTGCCTCGGGCCGCTTCCTTGAACAGAGCGGCGACTACAACAACTTTGTCAATGATGCCGACTTCTACAATGCGATGTACGCCATCCAGGACTTCCTTGCCCAGACTGAGGGCTCGCCGCCCAGGAGCGACTTCAGCGACTTCACCGGCTTGAACAGCTACGAAGACTACTTTGCAAGTCTGGGAACAGCGACGGGTGACGCCCGCTCCGCCATTTTCCAGAGCATTTTGAACGATGTGGCCGCGAAGGATCAGGCGGGCTTTTTTGCCACCTACACCGCCCAGCACAACTACTTCACGGTGAACACACTGTTGGACGAAGAAGACCCCAACAACTGGCAGGACGGTCTCGTCATCGGGGGTTTTGCCCCGGTTCCTGAGCCAGGCGGAGCGCTGCTCATCGCCAGTTGCGGCATCGCATGGACATTGCGCCGCCGCCGTCGGATTGGGTGATTCACTGGGCGGTCGGGCTTCATGCCTCAAACCACGCTTGGTGGCTATCTCGCCGGATCAACCTCGGAAGCTGAGGTCACTTGTGCCCGATGAAGAAAATCGCACAATCGCGGATGTTACCATTTTTGTGTCACCATCTTACAAATCCCTGACTTGCGAGCCTGTAATTTCCATAGATCATGTGTCACGAACGATATTGTTCGTCACTTATGCGCCGCATTTTCACGAGAAACCCGCTTTCCGAAGTGCCTTTCAGGGCATGGGCGATGGTGTTATGCGGTGTCTCGCTGTTGACGCTGGGTGCGGCGGGGCAGGATTTGCACTTGGAGATCGTGCCGATGGTGGATGGTCAGGTGCTGCGGCTGAATGAGCCACTGGGACTGGCGGTGGCGGCGCAGGTGACGCGGCTTGATTGCCTGCTCTCCGGGCTGGCTTTGCAGAAACAGGATGGCACCTGGCTGGAGTCGCAGGACTGGTTTGCGTACCTGAGCACGGCGGAGGGTCGTGTGAGCGCGAAGGTCTCAGGCATGCCTGAGGGCGTGTACCAGGGCATCCGCTTCCGCATTGGTGTGGATGAGACGACGAACAAGTCAGACCCGAATGGTTATGAAGCGAATCATGCGCTCAATCCGCAGGTCAATGGTCTGCACTGGGGCTGGCAGGGCGGGTATATTTTCATGGCGCTCGAAGGCCGATTCTCCAAGGACGGCAAGGAGAATGGGTTCTCGTATCACATCGCCAATGCGCCGCAGTTGATGACGGTGGAACTGCCGGTGGAGTTTCACGGTGGCAGGCCGATGACGCTGGCGGTGGAGATGGATGTGCAACGGGTACTGAAGGACATCGATTTCGCGAAGGATGGGACTTCAACGCATTCGCGTGCGGGCGATGCGCTGGCGGCAAAGCTCAAGACGAACATCGAGCATGCATTCCGCGTGCGCAGTGTGAACTATGATGTGTATCAGAAACCGGCGTTCGCGACGGAGCCTGCACCCCTGCCCGCTGGCACCCATGCCCTGACGCCAGCGATGACGCAGCGTTTTCCACAGGTGCAACTGCCTGCCGACAATCCGCTGACGCAGGAAGGCGTGGCGCTGGGCCGACAGTTGTTTCATGACACGCGGCTGTCGGTCAATCAGACGCAGTCCTGCGCGTCCTGCCATGACCAAGCGCATGCCTTTGCCGATGCGCGGCGTTTCAGCCCCGGCGCGCAGCAGCAGCAGGGCAGGCGGAATGCGATGCCGTTGTTCAATCTGGCCTGGCAGCAGTCCTTCTTCTGGGATGGCCGTGCGGCCACGCTGCGTGAGCAGGTGCTGATGCCGATCCAGGATGCTCACGAGATGAATGAGACGCTGCCGAAGGTCATCGCCAAATTGAGTGCGGATGCGGAGTGCACGCAGGCGTTTGCGAAAGCCTTTGGTTCCGCACAGATCACGTCTGAGCGCGTGGCGAAAGCACTGGAGCAATTTTTGCTCACGCTTGTGTCACAAGAGTCGCGCTTTGACCGAGCGGTACGCAAAGTGGCGGAACTGACAGAAAGCGAGAAGCGCGGACTGCAGCTCTTCGTGACGGAGTTTGATCCGAAACGTGGGCTGCGAGGCGCTGACTGCTTTCACTGCCATGGCGGCACGCTGTTTGTGAGCCAGTCGTTTGCCAGCAACGGCCTTGAGCTTGCGGAGGATGATCTTGGGCGCATGGCGGTGACGCAGAACGCGGCTGACCGTGGGAAATTTAAAACACCGAGTCTGCGCAATGTCGCACGCACTGCGCCCTACATGCATGATGGCCGCTTCACCACGCTGGAGGAGGTGGTGGAGCATTACAGCAGCGGCGTGCAGCGCAACGCCACGCTGGACCCGAATCTGGCGAAGCATCCAGAGGGCGGCATTCAACTCACGACGCAGGAGAAGGCCGATCTGGTGGCCTTTCTCAAGACGCTGACGGATGAAAGCTTCACCGGCACCGCAGCCACCGCCGCACGATGAAGCGACTGCTGCTCACATTGCTGCTGGCCAGCCAACTCTCTCAAGCAGATGACGTGACGCATGCGCAAAGCGATGCGCTCGCCGCGGAAGCCGCAAGGCTCATGCCCGACAAGCCAGCGCCGAAGATGCAAACGCTGCCGCCGACACCGGCGCAATATTCAACCCTCGGACTGTGGAGCGGAGTGATACCGTGGACGCCGCATATTCCGGTGACCTGCGCCCAACTGCCGGACGGACGTCTGCTGACTTTCGCCTCCAGTCAGCGCACCGGTTTTCCCGTGGGTCATTTCACGTATGCGGCCACGTGGGACTATCGCACCGGAGAATTCGTGGAGATCAACAATCCACGTCACGACATGTTCTGCGGCGGTGTTTCGCTGCTGCCGGACGGCCGCCTGCTGGTCAATGGAGGGAACAACACCATCCGCGACTGCAGCCTGTTTGACTGGCGCAGCAACACCTGGAGCGCAGCCGCCGACATGCAGGACCCGCGCTGGTACAATACGAGCGTCGCGCTGCCAGATGGCAGCGTCTTCACCGCCGCTGGATCCGGTGGCAGTAAAACGGCGGAGCGCTGGCAGGAGAGAAGCGGGTGGACGCGCTTCACGAACATCAACTGGGCGCTGGCCACGAATGAAGGCGGTGACGAGTCCATCTGGCATCCCTTTCTGCATGTGGCACCGGATGGCCGCATCGCGCATACCGGACCGACGCGCAGCATGCAC